>NZ_DATHGC010000015.1:0-20723 GCF_035317785.1 Pedobacter sp.
GAAGATTGCCCTGGCTTTCTGAAATTTGCTTTTACTGAATGTACCCGTTTTGCTGCTTTCTTTGAACTGAAAGTAGACCATGACACTGGATTCAGCGCCACCGGCATTTAGCGCGTCATTGAGCCTGAGGCAGGCCCGCCCTGCACCTCCATTGCCTTCGTATGTATTTAAGTGTACTACTTTCAAACTCACCAAACTTAATTAAAATTTACTGATCCATATGTCAAATTTCAAACAGAAAAACGCCCGGAGATCTATTTGCATTTAAACAAAGGATAAAAATAAGGGATGAATTTCCGGCATTGACATACAGACGAAAAATCTGTCAGAAAATTACATATATTTTGATCTTTATTGAAACTCTTGCGTATTTTAGCTGATACCGTGGCCCTGGAAAAGTATTGCGCTGATTTATGGCCTTAAAACCAACCAAGCTTTTCAAACTCATGAAGAAATTATTTATACTTTCCCTGCTTTCGGTGTCTCTGCTTTTCGGTTCACCCGTTCTCGCTCAATCAGAAACCAGGTTTACAGCCTATCCGGCCCTGACTCCCGATGCGAAAACAGTGATATTCAGTTATGAAGGAGACCTGTGGCGGGTTGCTGCCAATGGAGGTGAGGCAAGCCGGGTTACGGCCATGCCCGGAAATGAGATCAATCCGCGGGTATCTCCGGATGGCAAACTGCTGACCTTTTCCTCAGACCAGTTTGGAAACTATGATGTGTATGTGATGCCCATGGGCGGCGGGGAAGTGAAACAACTGACTTTTAATGATGCAGCGGACGAGGTGGACAGCTGGAGCTAGGATGCCAAAACCATTTATTTTACATCGGGGCGGTACAATATGTATTCGTCCTATAAAGTAAACGCAAATGGAGGAACGGCAGCCAGACTGTTTGAAAATTATTTCAATACGGTCCACAATGTAGTGGAAGCACCTAACGGGGAACTGTTTTTTAATGACACCTGGGAGAGTAAAAACTTTGCCAACCGCAAGCGCTACAAGGGCGCATACAATCCAGATATCCAGTCATACAATCCGAAGACAAAGACCTATAAACAGTATACAGATTATAAGGGGAAAGATTTCTGGGCAACTTTAGATAAAAATGGAAATGTCTACTTTGTATCTGATGAAAGTAATGACGAGTACAACCTTTATACTTTTTCTGCCGGAAAGAAAATAAAATTAACCAGCTTTGATTCATCAGTAAAGCGCCCTTTTGTCGCTGCATCAGGAAATTCTATAGTGTTTGAAAAGGATTATCAGATTTATCTATATGATGTGGCCGCTAAAAAATCTAATAAAATAAACATCACGATTTCCAGGAATAATGTCTTGTCTAAAGCGCAGGAATTTGACATCAGGGGAGCGATCTCTGCTTTTGACCTGTCGCCGGACGGCAAAAAACTGGCGTTCATCTCCAGGGGTGAATTGTTTGTGAGCGATGCGGAAGGTAAATTTATCCGCAAGATAGAACGCGACGCAGGAGATGCGTTTGCCGAAAGGGCTCTGGAAGTGAAATGGCTGCCTGATAACCGCAGACTGTTGTTTAACCAGACCTATAAAGGGTATCAGAACTGGTTTACCATAGGCGCAGATGGCAGGGAAGCGCTGAAGCAGCTGACCAAAGACAACAGCAACAACAGGGACATCACTTTCAACAAGGAAAAAACGCAGGCGGTATACCTGAGCGGAAGAAATGAAGTCCGCCTGCTGGACCTGAAATCGCTGGAAAGCAAAATCCTAGTTAAGGATGAGATCTGGGCATTTCAAAACTCCGCACCATCATTTTCACCAAACGGGGAATATGTGCTGTTTACGGCTTACAGAAATTTTGAACAGGATATTTTCGTCCACCACATCAAGGAAAACAGAACATTGAACCTGACCAATACCGGCGTTTCCGAAGCCTCGCCATTTTGGTCGCCCGATGGCAAATATTTGTTTTTTACCAGCGCACGCACCAGGCCTTCTTACCCGACGGGAATGCAGAACGCTCATGTGTACCGGATGGCCCTGGATGAATACGACGATCCTTACCGAAGCGATAAGTTTGACGAATTGTTTGCCCCTGATAAGAAAATGGACAAAGCTGCTGATAAGCGCGTGAAAAAAGAAGATAAGAAGGCTGCTCCTAAGAACAGCACTGCCCAAAAAGATTCAGTAAAGAAAGACAGCACTGCTAAAAAAGAGGTGAAACCGGTAAAATCTGCAAATGTGATCACGATCAATACCGCCAATATTATGGACCGGATCGATCAGATCAGCCCGGGTTTTGGTACACAGTACGGCTCAGATGTATTTGCCAAAGGTGAAAAAACATATGTATACTTTTTTTCAAATCATGAAGGCGGTTCACAATCCGTTTACAGAACCATAATAGAGCCCTTTGAACAGAATAAAACAGAAAAGGTATCCGATGGAGGCGTGTCTATTGTAGAGTCCGGAGGTAAATTTTATGCCCTGTCCAAAGGTGTGATCAATAAATACAATTTTGACGGGAACAAGCTGGAGCCTGTTAATATGGGCTATAAGTTTACCCGCGATCTGAGCAGCGAGTTCAGCCAGATGTTTTATGAGACCTGGGCGGGGCTGGAAGAGAACTTCTATGATGAGCATTTTCATGGAGTGGACTGGCTCAAAATGCAGCAGCGTTACGCGGCTTATTTACCTGATGTCAACAACCGTTCAGACCTGAGGGTTTTGCTGAATGACATGCTGGGTGAACTGAATTCCTCGCACCTGGGTTTCAACAGCTACGGAACAGAGGAACGCAAGAGCCTGAACTATGCGACCAACGAAACCGGGATCATTTTCTCTGCTGCTGATCCTTATAAAGTGGACCATGTAGTGGCCAGGAGTAATGGCAGGCACAATGGGGTCAATATTAAACCCGGAGATGTCCTGACCGCTGTAAACGGAGTCAAAATAGACAAGAATAAGGACCGGGATGCTTATTTTACCAGCCCTTCGCTGGACCCGGAGCTGACGCTCACGCTGAGCCGGAACGGTAAAACGGTGACGGCGAAAGTCCATCCGCAAAGTTCCGGTGCATTGCGCGGAAATCTTTATGATGAATGGATCGCCAAAAACCGGGAACGTGTGAAGCAGCTGGGCAGCAACCGGATCGCTTATGCGTATATGAAAAATATGGGCGGGGGCGAACTGGAAAACTTCCTGCTGGATATGGTGGCACAGGAAAACAACAAGGAAGCAGTAATCCTGGATTTGCGCTACAATACGGGAGGAAATGTACACGATGAGGTATTGAAGTTTCTGGCGCAGCGGCCATATCTGCAATGGAAATACAGGGGTGGTAAACTGGCCCCTCAAAGTAATTTCGCGCCTGCGGCAAAACCAATTGTGCTGCTGATCAACGAGCAGTCGCTGAGTGATGCGGAGATGACGGCGGCGGGGTTCAAAGCGCTGAAGCTGGGCAAGGTCATTGGAACGGAAACTTACCGCTGGATCATCTTTACGTCAGCCAAAGGGCTGGTCGATGGATCTTCTTATCGCCTGCCTTCATGGGGCTGTTATACGCTCGACGGCAAAAACATTGAAAAGGAAGGGGTTACTCCGGATATCTATGTAAAAAACACCTTTGAAGACCGGCTGGCAGACAAGGATCCGCAGCTGGAAAGAGCGGTGTCGGAAATATTAAAAGATTTGAAATAAGGACAGATGGTGCCGGGCAGGTTATTTTTTGATGATGTGCTCGGCAACATACCGTTTTATTCTTTGCCATAAGGATCCTTTTCTGTGCTTCAGGAAATCCTTTATGGCTTCGTAGGCGGCGCGGTCCTCTTCGATCAGGTCAGGGAATTTTGTGACCGGGTTTGGGTTGATGATGACGTTGTAGATGTCATTTATTCCCGAGTGGATGCCTGAGCCATCGTGGCCAATGTTGTTGACCAGGGACTGGGAAGGGTTTAGGGTCAGTCCTCCTTTTAAAAATACAGAAGCGTACCAGCGGATGGCCCAGGAGTTGTTTTTGCCTTGTTTAAATTCCTGGACCTGCTTCCAGAAGTTCATGGTCTGGTCTATCGTAAATGCATTCTTTTTTGCAGGGTCAAACTGGGCTTCGAGGACATGGATATCCGGTTCAAAATGTTTCCAGGCCCGTTCCCATGTGGCCCAGCCCCAGCTTCCTGCGGCCCGGTAAAAGAAACTTTCCGGCAATCCGGCGTTTTTTAACGGATACATATAGGCACTGATGTGCATGACCTTATCTTCATTGCGGTAGCGGTTCAGTGCCTCGTTAAAATAGGTTAGCGTATAGGGGGACGTGATCAGATCGTCCTCAAGGACAATCACTTGTTTATAGTCATTGATGAGCCTGCTGACCCCGGTGATGATGGATTTTGCCAGGCCCATGTTTTCTTTCGCTTCAATGATTTCAACGGATTTAAAGCCGTCAATGTGTTTCAGGAGTTCTCTTACTTCGAGTACCTGCGTCTCATCGGCCCCCGATCTGAAACCGTCTGAAAAAACAAAAAGCCTGCTTTCTGAGGCCAGCTCATTCTGCTTCAGGAATTTAATGGTGCGTTCCGTATGCTTCGGGCGGTTGTAAACAAATAGTGCGATGGGAGCGAGGGCTTGCATGGCTAAAAGATTTTAATGGCTTCGGAGGATTTTCTGGTCAGAACGGTATAGGCATTGCCAAACTGTTCGGCTTTGTTTTTACCGAGCAGGGAGCCCAGAAACTTTTTGATCCGGTATTCCAGTTCGATCTTTAGGATCTTTGTCAGTGTTTTAGGCTTTTTTAACACGTTGAATTCACAGAATTTAACGGTTTCGATGGGGGTCAGTGAGGTTTTGTCTGCCTCCACAATCAGTCCCTCGCTTTGCACCAGGAAACGGATGAGCGTGGGTGTATACATATTGATGTGGCCATAATCCAGGAAGTGCTTCATCCTTTTGTCCACACCAAACCTATAGTCAAGCGGAACCTCGATCGCAATATATTTGGCAACGCGTTTCAGTTCCCTCAGCAGTACGCGCTCGTGTTCGACGTGCTCGAGTACATGGGCAAGGATGACCAGGTCGAAGCTGTCATCTGCATAGGGGATGGTATAGCCGTCGAAACTTTTTACTGCTCTGAGCCGGGAAAGCTTTCTGTCCCTGATAAAGGAAACCCCGCTTTCGGCAATCTCCAGTGCGTACAATTCTTCCGCAAAGCCCCATTCATTGAGGTAATGCAAAATACTGCCGTCTCCCGCGCCCACTTCAAGAACTTTTACAGGCTTGATGCCGCTGCATACTTCCACCAGGTTCGCCGCTTTTGATCTGGCTCCCAGCATGCGCCATTCTGTTTCGCTGCCGGTGTAAAAATCGTTATATGCGTCTGCGATGTTGTCTGTTACAGTTGCCATTTGCGGTTGAGCTGAAAGGTATTAAATGTCTAAAGAATTATTGGCCTTGTAAAAGACGGAGGTGCATTTGGAAACAATCGCACCGGGTGCCATTCCTGAAAACGGCAGATGTCTGAATCCACTGGCCCTGAAAAAATCACGTGCTTCAGCATACTCAGCCCTTTCGGAATCGTCGAGTACGACGACACCATTCTCCGTCAGGGAATGAATGGACTGCTTGCAGCAATTGACGCGGTCACGGCCATCCACAATGATCATGTGAAATTTCATGCCGGTTGCGATCGCGCTTTTTGAGTAATCGCCGCCTGGTGTTAAGTCACAGTGGATGATGTTTACATTCGGCAGTCTGATCTGTGAACTCTTTGCGAACCACTCCTTGTCGTGTTCGACAGAATAAACGGATTTGGCTAAACCCGCATAAAAGATGGTCGAGTTTCCCGAGCCAAATTCAAAAATGTCGAGGTCTTTGCTGATCCTTTCTTTGATAAAATCTATAAAAGAATAAGTAACCCATGCAATTGGGTTGCCGTCCTGATCAATGGCAGATTTGGTCCGGAAAGCCTCAAACCAGCCCTTTTCAGCAAGGTAGCCCTTGATGCCGAGAGACAGGAGTACCTTAAGTTTGGCAGGACTAAGAAGTGATAGCGGAGACAATGTGTTTTTCATTTGCTGCTTAATCTTTAATGCCGTCTATGATGAGTGAGGAATAGCCGATGGGCTCTTTGAAGCGGCTGTCGTACCTGCTGGAACGGTGGACATGGCCGTCTTCACTGTTCCAGTCATTGAAATGAAACTGATGATTTTCATCATAGTATTCGAGGAGACGGGTCCTGAAACCTGCAGCCTCAAAAGCCTTTGACAGTTTTTTATAATCGTACAGGAGTTTATGGTCAAAAGCCCCGGCACCATAGCCGCCTGGCTTTACCATGTCAATGTAATCCGGGTTGGGGTGAAAGCCATCGGGTACGGCGATCCTTACGGTACCGCCTTTTTCCAGGTATTTGTAACAGTTCCTTAAGGCGAGAATGGCATCGTCATAAGTAATGTGTTCAAAAACATGCTCTGCAAGAAAGCGGCTTGCCTTTTTGTCGCCAAACAGGTTTTCAAATGAGGAGATCTCCAGCAGGTTGAGGTTTTCTATATTGCTGGGCAGCCAGTTTTTATAATCGGTGGTGTGTGCCCCTATGATGATGTTCAGCTTGCCGGTACTGTTCTTGATTTTGGATTTTAGCCGGATCAGATCCAGTATGTTTTTCGGTTTGTGAACGATTGATCTGATTACCTTTCTTAAGGATGCCATCTGTTATTCTGTATAAAATGTGCTTTGTGAGCACCAAAGTTAAAAGGTTAAACGCAAAAAGCTAATTTATGGGGATAAATATTGAATCAGGGCTTTGCTGCCGGAGGCTGTACCAGTTTTTGGAACAAATGAACGAGAAATAAAGATTTGAGCATTAAAATGCCCTGTTCCCTTGTTTTGGGAATCAAAAGCACATAGAATGCAGACACAAAGCATGCGATCATTGTGGCGACTGATGTACCAAGACCGCCATAAAGCGGGATAAGCCAAATGTTGAGCAGGATATTTACAACTGCCCCGACTGCCGTCCGCTGAAACGAGATGCTGGTGTAACCTTCTGCAAGCAGATATTGTGAATTGGCGCTCCCCAGGAAAACAAATATTCCGGACCAGATGTGTATGGAAAGCATAGGCCCGGCTCCGTTATATTGGTTTCCATAGATCAGGTGAATGATGTCGCTGCCCAAAAAACTAATAATAATGGCTACAGGAAGGCTGATGTAGACCAAAAGGTCATACAAGTTGATCAGACGTTTATGGTATCGTTCTAAGTCAGTCCTGCGGGCATTAATGATGGCCGGGAATACGGAAGTCACAATCGCGACAGGGATAAAATACCAGGCCTCGCTCAGGTTTGCAGCGACGCTGTAAATACCTACGGCCTCGCTTCCTGCGCTTTTTAGCATCACCTGGTCTATTTTCATATAAATAGAGACCATCACTGCGGAAAACATCAGCGGGAAAGATTGTTTGAGCAGCATTTTTGCCCGCGTCGTATTGAAGGTCCAGGTCCTGAGTTTGAATCCCTGTTTATGGTACATGATTACAAGACCTGCTGCGAGCAATATCGCATCAAGGGTGATTGCAATGGCAAACCAGATCATTGAGGCATTTAGCAGGATGAGCAGAACCTTGAAGGCTGCAGAGAAGACCACACCTATATTTTGTACGTGAACTACATATTTGGATTGTACCTGGGACTGGAAATAGGCATCAATGACATTGAAGGACCGGAATAGGGAAGGAACAGCATAAAAGAATACGACCCAGGTAAGGGAGTCGCCCGGATTTTTTGAATAGTGATGAAAAAGGAGATAGATGCCTACACAAAGCGGAACAAGCAATGTATTGACGCCAATCCGCATCCATAAGGAGGTGCCCAGGATCTCTTCTTTCTTTGATGGCTCATTGATGATCTCCCGGATGATAAAAGTATCGAGACCCAGTGTGCCAATGGCCGCCACAATAGCGGTCAGTGCGTTGGCAAAACTAATGTCCCCAAATGATTTGGGCAGCAGGTATTTTGCGATGAGGATATTGACACCCATGGACAGGATCTTGCCAAACATCAGCCAGCCCGTATTTTTTAAATACTTATGGAAAGCTGCTTCGTCAAATCCTTTGATGCTGGGTAATTTCATTGCTGCAAAGATGTGAATTTAAAAGCTCTTCTCAATTCTGATGATTTTAGAAATGATTGAGAAGTTCTTCCAGATGGTTGATCTGCCACTGCACATCTTCGGGCAAT
The DNA here is from genome assembly GCF_035317785.1 of Pedobacter sp. Taxonomy (GTDB): domain Bacteria; phylum Bacteroidota; class Bacteroidia; order Sphingobacteriales; family Sphingobacteriaceae; genus Pedobacter. The sequence goes on from NZ_DATHGC010000015.1 coordinate 8,206, forward strand.
TCTTTATTTAAAGGATTGAAGTAGATGGCTTTCATACCGAAACCCTGTGCGCCCCGGATATCTGCCTCAATGCTGTCCCCGATCATGATGCTTTCGTGTTTTAAGGCTTTGGCTTTGTCGAGCGCATATTCAAAAATGGCCTTATCTGGTTTATTGATGCCCACGTCCTCGGAAATGATCACATTTGTGAAATAGGGGTTCAGGCCGGATACCTCCATCTTGGTCAGGGTAGATTCCTTGAAGCCGTTGGAAATGATGTGCAGGCTGTATTTTTTTTGAAGGTAAGCCAGTACTTTTTCCGAGCCCAGGAACAGGTTGGTCTTGGTAGGGGTGATGCGTACATAGTCATCTTCAAACTGCTGCGGGATCCTTTCCGGTTGAACGCCTAATTGCATAAAAGTCCTGCTGAAGCGCTCCGCGCGCAATGTTTCTTTAGTAATTTTTCCCACATGGTAATCTGCCCAGAGACTGTGGTTGTTTTCCGTATAGGTACTGATGAACGCTTCGGCAGAGGCCAGACCAAGTTCTTCCAGTTTATAGTGCAGGTAGAGTTCATGGAGTGTTTCCTGTGCGTTCTTGTCAAAATCCCAAATGGTATGGTCAAGGTCGAAAAAAATATGCTTAATCATGGTCGTAGCTCATTACAGCTTGGTGCCGTATGCCAGATCACCGGCATCGCCCAAGCCGGGCACAATATACGCTTTACTGGTCATTTCCTCGTCAATAGCGCCCAGCCATAACCTGGCTTTGGGAAAATTTGCCCGGACATGGCGTACACCTTCTGCACTGGCTATGGCAGATACGATGTGCAATTCTTTGAGCTGGTATTTGCGGGTAAGTTCTTTACAGCAAAGTACCATGCTCAGTCCGGTGGCGAGCATAGGGTCGGCCATGATCACCGTTTTGCCGGTCAGGTCGGGTGAAGAAACATATTCCATTTGTATTTCAAAACTGCCGCTCTTGTGGTTTTGGCGGCAGGCTCCTATAAAACAGGAATCGGCTTTGTCAAAAATGTTTAAAAGACCCTGGTGCAAAGGCAGGCCCGCGCGCAATATTGTGGCCAGTACCGGCTGTTCTTTTAGCTGCGGTGTCGGTGCAATTCCCAGGGGGGTATAAGTTTCAGCGATGTTGTACTCCAGCGTTTTGCTGATCTCAAAGGCAAAGTATTCGCCAAGGCGTTCCATGTTCCTCCGGAAACGCATGGAGTCTTTTTGTATGTTTTCATCGCGAAGTTCGGCGATAAAAACATTGGCAATGGAACTGGTTTTGCTGAGATCATGTATCATTACTTAAATTTAGTAAATAGTTTCCGTAAATTTGAATCTATGAAATTCCAACTCACTTCAGATTATAAACCTACGGGAGATCAGCCAAATGCCATAAAACAGCTTGTAGAGGGAGTAAATGCCCAGGAACATTATCAAACGCTGCTGGGGGTAACAGGATCCGGCAAAACCTTTACTGTGGCCAATGTGATCGAACAGACACAAAAGCCAACGCTGATATTGAGCCACAACAAAACGCTTGCCGCACAGCTTTATGGTGAGTTTAAGCAGTTCTTCCCGGAAAACTCCGTGAACTATTTTGTTTCTTATTACGATTATTACCAGCCGGAGGCTTTCATAGCCAGCAGCAATACTTATATAGAAAAGGACCTCAGCATCAATGAGGAGATCGAAAAGTTAAGACTGCGTACGACTTCTTCGCTGATGTCGGGCCGCAGGGACGTGATCGTGGTTTCTTCGATCTCCTGTATCTATGGTATGGGTAATCCTGAGGATTTCTCCAGATCGGTATTCCGTTTTTCTGTGGGAACCAGGATCTCCAGAAACTCGTTTTTGCACAGCCTGGTGGAGATTTTATACGCCCGCACCACCAATGATTTCAAAAGAGGGACTTTCAGGGTCAAGGGCGATACGGTAGATATTTTCCCGGCTTACCTGGACAGCGCCTACCGGGTGTCTTTTTTTGGTGATGATGTGGAGGAGCTGAGTGTGATCGATCCGGTGACGGGCAAGACGCTGGAGAAGATAGAAGACATGGCCATCTATCCGGCCAATTTGTTTGTGACGCCCAAGGAAAGATTTAACTCTTCCATCTGGGGAATACAGGAAGAACTGGAGATCCGTAAGAACCAGCTGATAGACGACCGGCATTTGCTGGAAGCAAAGCGGCTGGAGGAGCGGGTGAACTTTGATATAGAAATGATGAAGGAGCTGGGCTATTGTTCCGGTATAGAGAATTATTCCCGCTTTTTTGACGGCAGGTCGCCGGGGATGCGGCCGTTCTGCCTGCTCGATTATTTTCCGGACGATTACCTGATGGTGATCGATGAGAGCCATGTGACGGTTCCACAGATCAGGGCGATGTATGGCGGCGACCGGTCACGCAAGATGTCGCTTGTCGAATATGGATTCCGTCTGCCTTCTGCGCTGGACAACAGGCCGCTTAATTTTGAGGAGTTTGAAAGACTGGCGCCGCAGACTATATATGTAAGCGCAACCCCGGCAGACTATGAACTGCAGAAAACAGAGGGGGTATATGTGGAACAGGTGATCCGTCCGACAGGACTGCTGGATCCGTTGATCGAAGTGAGACCCGCCATAAACCAGGTGGATGACCTGCTGGATGAAATAGATAAGACCATAAAACTGGGTGACCGGATATTGGTGACTACACTGACAAAGAGAATGGCGGAGGAACTGACCAAGTATATGGACAGGCTGAACATCAAGTGCCGGTACATCCATTCGGAAGTGAAAACCCTGGAAAGGGTGGAGATCCTTCGCGGACTGAGACTGGGTGAATTTGATGTGCTGATCGGGATCAACCTGCTGAGAGAAGGGCTCGATCTTCCGGAAGTTTCTTTGGTTGCGATTTTAGATGCGGACAAAGAAGGCTTCCTGAGGTCGGAAAGATCGCTGATCCAGACTATAGGCAGGGCGGCGCGTAATGACCGCGGGCATGTGATCATGTATGCCGATAAAGTCACGGATTCTATGGCAAAGACCATTGATGAAACCAACAGGCGCAGGGACAAACAGATTGCGTACAACCTCGAGCATGGCATTACGCCAAAGACCGTTGGTAAAAGCAGGGAGGCGATACTGGAGCAGACTTCTGTTCTGGATTTCTCATCCGGGGAAAACAGACGCGCCAGGCCATATATCGAAGTGGACGAGGTCAGCATGGCGGCAGACCCTATTGTGCAGTACATGACTAAAGCAGAGATGCAGAAGTCGATAGACAAAACCAGGAAAGAGATGGGCAAGGCGGCCAGGGATATGGATTTCTTACTGGCTGCAAGGTTGCGTGATGAAATGTTTGCGATGGAAAAACTATTTGAAGAAAGATTTGGTAAAGGGGTAAAGGTTTAGCTAAATGGACGGAAAGAACAGAAAAGACATTTACCCGGGACTGGAAGTGGATGTCATTTTAAAAAAAGACCAGCGCAGCGGTAAACTGACCAGGGGCATCGTGGCCAGTCTGCTGACCTCTGCACCTTATCACTCACGCGGAATAAAGGTAAAGCTGGAGGACGGACAGGTGGGACGGGTTGCAGAGATTGTGGATGAAATATGACCCTACCCATATTTTATATAGATTTGTAACGTTAAATAATGACATGGGATTTTTTAAATTTATAATAATCAGCTTCTTAGTGCTATATATCATCCGGATCATACTCCGTTTGATATTTCCGGTAGTGCTGAAAAGTATGTTTAGCAAAGTACAGCAGCAGGCCCAAAAACAAGGCAGACAGGAGCCTGTCAAACCTGAAGGGTCAATCTCCATTGACTATGTGCCGCCCAAAGCCAAGACGGGTAAAACCGATGCGCTGGGGGATTTTGTGGATTATGAAGAGATAAAATAAAAAAAAATTATCTAAGTTTGGGATGAGTTTAAATCTTAAACAAAACCCTTAATGAATAATTGGTTAAAAGCAAATGGCATACATCTGGCCATTATTGGATTTTTTATTGTCATCTGTTTCGTCTATTTCAGCCCGGTTTTACAAGGCAAAGCCCCTGCACAAAGTGATGTGCTGCAGGCCAAAGCGATGGCCAAAGAGATCATGGAATATAAGGACAAAGATGGTAAAGGCCCGCTTTGGACCAACCAGATGTTTGGCGGTATGCCTGCCTACCAGATCTGGGTACAGCATCCTTACAACGGGGCGACTTATGTGATCAACCTGGTCAAGGATATTTTTCCTGATCCTGTGGATGTGGTACTGCTCTATCTTGCAGGCGCTTATTTTTTATTTTGCGTATTGCGCATCAATCCCTGGCTCGCTGCGGCCGGTGCGATAGCTTTTGCCTTTACTTCTTATAATTTTATCATTATTGCCGCCGGTCATAGCAATAAAGCGCTGGCCATTGCATTTTGTGCGCCCATTCTGGCCAGTGTGATCCTGACACTCCGGGGGAAATACTGGATTGGAGGAAGTTTGACAGCGCTGTTCCTCGCTTTAGAGATCCGGTCCAATCACATCCAGATGACCTATTACCTGATGATCGCCTTGCTGATCTTTGTGGGAATAGAACTCTATCATGCGGTAAAGGAGAAAAAACTTGCGCCTTATCTGCGTGCTTTAAGTTTTCTTGCGGCAGGAGTGCTTTTGGCTTTTATGGTGAATGCCGGAAAACTGTGGACCACCTATGAATATGGAAAAGAATCCAACAGGGGTAACTCTAACCTGACCACTGATGCCACTGAGGAAAAAAATGGGTTATCTAAGGAATATGCCTACGGCTGGAGCCAGGGTATTGGAGAAAGTTTTACTTTCCTGATCCCTAATTTGTATGGTGGGGCAAGCGGCATTGATGCGCTGGTCAAACCGGAAAGTCATACTTATAAAGCCATACAGGGCATTACCGGCGGCGATCCGACCGGAGCGATACAGCAGCTGGCCGGACAGGTGGGCTTGCAGCAATACTGGGGCGAGAAGCCGGGTACTTCAGGCCCTTATTATTTTGGTGCTATTATTTGTTTCCTGTTTGTATATGGTTTGCTGATCGTAAGGAGCCGACTGAAATGGTGGGTCTTAGGGACGACAATATTGTTTATGTTCCTGTCATTCGGAAAGAATTTTCCACTGGTGTCAGATCTTTTCTTCGAGTATTTCCCGATGTACAATAAATTCAGGGCGGTGGAATCTATTCTGGCCCTGGTTGGCCTGATGGTGCCGGTACTGGCTTTACTGGCGGTGAAGGAAGTGCAGGATGGCGGATATGATGCAAAGGCACTGACGAAAAAATTAAGTATCGCGGGTGGAATAACCGGCGGATTTGCTTTGCTGGTGGCCATTATGCCAACCGCATTTTTCAGTTTTACTACTGAAATCCATCAGCAGATGGTACAATACCTGACCCAGTTACTGGACAACAATGCGGGTGTGGCTCAAAGTATCGCTGCCGCGCTGGTTGCCGACCGGGCCGACCTGGCACGTGCTGATGCTTTACGCTCCGTTTTGTTTATCGCAGTAGGTTATGGCCTGATCTGGGCACTGATCAACAAGAAAATGGGTGTCCAGCTGGCGATGGCATTGCTTGGGATTGCCATACTGATTGACCTATGGCAGGTTGACCGCCGGTATATGAACAATGACAATTTTGCAAGCAAGACTGATCTGAACAACCACTTCCAGGCAAGGGACATAGATGCGATCATTATGGGGGATAAGGATCCTGATTTCAGGGTGTTTGACATGAGCATTTCTACATTTTCGGATGCAAGTGCATCTCAGTTTCATAAGACCGTAGGGGGTTATCACGCTGCCAAACTCAAAAGATACCAGGAACTGATAGACGGACAACTTACCAAGAGTGTGAACCAGGATGTACTGGATATGCTGAATACCAAATACATCATTACCCAGGACCCTAAGACCGGTAATTCCGGGATGCGGAAGAATGCTACTGCTGCCGGCCATGCCTGGATTGTTCAGCGCATCCAGTTTGTGAAAGATGCCGATGAAGAAATGAAGGCGATCAGCAGTTTTGATCCGAAAAATGAAGCCATTGTGGACAGCAGGTATAAAAGCATTATCGATGAAAAACGCGGAATAGGCGCTGACCCTTCTGCTTTTATCAAACTGGAAAGCTATCATCCTGACCATATGGTATATTCCTATAGTGCACCAAGAGATGTGGTCGCGGTATTCTCTGAAATCTATTACGATAAGGGCTGGAATATGTACGTAGATGGTATTAAGAAGCCTTATTTCAGGGCGGATTATGTATTGCGCGCAGCGCAGCTGGAGGCCGGAAACCATAAGGTCGAGTTTAAGTTTGAACCGGTATCTTATTATACAGGCGAGAAAATCTCACTTGCGGGATCGCTTTTGCTGGTGGCAGCATTGGGTTTTGCTTTTTACGAAGACAAGAGAAAGAAGAAGGCAATTTCATAATGCCGTTTTAACATCCAGTTAATGTTTGCTTTGCATTTTTGCAGGGTAAACTCATATCCTATGCTGGAATTGTTTTTTGTAGTATGCCTGATCGCTGGTTTAGCATTCTTTTTTGGGCCGTATGAACTGACAATGGACGAAGATGATGTCTAAAAGAGAAATAGATATCGCCGTCATTTCAGATGTACACCTGGGCACATATGGCTGCCACGCCAAAGAACTTCTGAAATATCTCAAAAGTATTAAACCGAAAGCTGTAATCCTCAATGGTGATATTATAGACATCTGGCAGTTCAGCAAACGGTATTGGCCCGAAACGCACATGAAGATCGTGCGAAAGCTGATGAAATTTGTGGTGGAAGGTGTACCGGTCTATTACCTGACTGGTAACCACGACGAGCTTTTGAGGAAGTTCGCAGATATGCATATGGGTGCATTCCACCTCCAAAATAAACTGATCCTGGATATAGACGGGAAGAAGGCCTGGTTCTTTCACGGTGACGTATTTGATGTGACCATGCAGCACTCCAAATGGCTGGCTAAACTGGGCGCTGCAGGCTACGACAGCCTGATCCTGATCAACAGCTTTGTAAACTGGTGCCTGACTGCGATCGGACGGGAGAAGATGAGTTTTTCTAAAAAGATCAAGGCCAGGTTTAAGGATGCGGTCAAATTCATCAATAAATTTGAATATACGGCTGCAGACCTGGCTATAGAAAAGGGCTATGAATATGTAGTTTGCGGTCACATCCATCAGCCGGAAATGCGGACCATTATCACAGAGGAGGGGCAGGTGACTTACCTGAACAGCGGCGATTGGGTCGAAAACCTGACCGCGCTCGAGTATTATGACAAGAGCTGGAAAATCTTTAAGTATGAAGCTAAGGATTTTGAGAAGGATGAGGCAGAGGAAGGAGATTTGTCTGACAGTGAAGATCTGCACAGTAAGCTGGACGTGAATACCCTGCTGCAAAAGATTAAATTAGAGATTGCCTGAAGTAAAAAAATACAGATATTAGGGAGCGAATGAAGATACTTTACGCGATACAGGGTACGGGCAATGGTCACATCAGCCGGGCAAGGGAAATTGTGCCCCTGCTGCAGCAATATGGTGACGTCGATCTGCTGATCAGCGGAACTCAGGCGGATGTAAAATTAAGCCAGGAAGTGAGGTTTCAGCTGCACGGCTTCAGTTTCATATTTGGCAAAAAAGGCGGGGTGGACCACTATGAAACCTGGAAGACCATGAATCTGCCCAGGTTTGTAAAAGACATGCGCCAGATTCCTTTAAAAGAGTACAACCTGGTCCTGAATGATTTTGAACCGGTTACGGCCTGGGCCTGCAAAACGCAGCGGATAGAAAGTGTCGGATTAAGTCACCAGGCTTCTTTTCAGTCTAAAAAAGTACCCAAGCCCAAAAGCATAGACTGGGCGCAGCTGGTGATGAAGTACTATGCTCCGGCTACGCACTATGTAGGGTTTCATTTCGACCGGTATGATGATTTTATTTATACACCTGTAATCAGGGCGGAGATCAGGAATATGCTGGTCTCTAATTCAGGCCACTATACGGTATATCTGCCTGCAATTGATGACCGGATGCTGGTTCCTATACTAAAAAAAATACCCGGGGTCGAGTGGCAGGTGTTTTCCAAACATGCCCAAAGTGCTTATACAGACGAAAATGTCAGGGTAGAGAGGGTAAATAATGAGCTGTTCAATAAAAGCCTGGCTTCATGCGAAGGCTTGCTGACCGGCGGTGGATTTGAAGGGCCGGCAGAAGCGTTGTACCTGGGAAAAAAATTACTCGTGGTGCCTATGAAATTTCAGTATGAACAGCAGTGCAATGCTTTTGCCTTGAAGCAATTTGGATTGCCGGTAATCTGGGGGAGCAATAAAAACTGGGTTCCTGTGATCGAAAATTGGGTAAAAAGCAGCCAGGAGCATAAGTTTCATTTTCCGGATGAAACCGCCGCGGTGATTGATAAAGTTGTAAAGCAGTTTGCCAGATAATTTGCTTTACTTTGCCATAGTATAACGGCATGATCAATCAGTTTAGAAATTTAAATCCAGTTAATCTCCTCATTTTATTCGCATATACTTTTTTTATGCGAATGGCGATTTTCGCTGATCTGCCCGTGTTACTGCAGTTCGAATTCTTAGAGCCCTATACCAAATTCTTTGTAAAAATCCCCATTGGCGAGACACTGTCACCGTCGGGAAATGTAATAGTGGCCGGATTCATGATCTATATTCAGGCGATATTGTTTAACCGTGTGGTCAACAATCATGCGTTGCTGAGCAAGCCGAGTTTTTTGCCCGCCCTGCTGTATGTGACCTCTGCGAGTTTGTTTATGCCTTTTTTAATCCTGAGCCCGCCGCTGATCTGTAACTTCCTGCTCATCTGGATTATGGATAAATTTTTGAAGGTGGGAAAATCGCCCAATGCAATTATGATCATGTTTGATATCGGAATGATCATTGCCATCGGAACACTGATCTATTTTCCTTTCATTGTCATGCTCGTCATGCTCTGGCTGACATTGCTGCTTTACCGTTCGTTTGACTGGCGGGAATGGATTTCCGGCCTTGTTGGGATTTTAACGATCTTTTTTTTTATAGGAGTTTATTACTACTGGAACGACAGCCTGTCCATGTTCTATAAGATCTGGCTTCCTTTAGGCAACAAATTTCCATCTGTGTTCAAGATCAATTATAACGACTACCTGGTATTGGTTCCGGTTTTAATCATGATGGTGCTGGCTGCACTGCAGCTGCGTGAGAATTTCTTCAGAAGTTTCATCAGTACAAGAAAGGCGTTTCAAATGCTGTTCTTTATGTTTGTCGTCGCATTGATCAGCTTTTATACGAAACCGGATTTCAGGCTGTACCATTTCCTGCTCTGTGTTCCCCCGGGTTCAGTTTTGCTTGCCTATTATTTTTCAAATGCCAGCAAGCGGTGGTTTTATGAAAGCTTGTTCCTGATCCTTGTGTTTGCCATTCAGTACTTTTTGTTTGTTTAACTTTTTTTAACAATTCAGGACCTTGAAACTTGTTAAAGATTAATAGCTTTGTGCGGATGCATAATCTGGTCATAGATATCGGTAACACAAACAACAAGCTGGCTGTTTTTCACAACAGGGAGTTGGTTGAATACCAGGTTATTAAGAAAATTACACCTCAGCCACTCAGTAGGTTGATCAATCTGTATAAAATTGACTACTCCACCATTTCCAGCGTCGCCGGAGAACTGAATGAGGTCATTGATGTGCTCAAAAAGCATACAAATTACCTGGAGTTTTCCACAGGGTTGAACACGGGAATAAAGAATCATTACGGAACACCCGGGTCTTTGGGGCTGGACAGGTGGGCGAAAGTTATTGCAGCCAATCACTATTACTCCGGAAGGGACTGTTTTATAATAGACGCAGGTACATGCATTACCTATGACCTGCTCAACAACCAGGCTGAATATTACGGAGGAAGTATAAGTCCGGGTATCGGGATGCGGTTTGAGGCAGTGAACCATTATACGGGCAGGCTCCCGAAGGTGGACTGGAATGGGGAAGCCGCTGAAATACCCCGGGGAACCAATACCATTTCGGCGATTAAAAATGGTGTTTTACAAGGGGTGGTTAATGAGATCACCGGGTTCATCACCTATCAAAATGAAAGAAATAAGGGTCTGACGGTACTGATAACGGGTGGAGATGCAGGTTTTTTGCTAGAGCAATTAAAAAACAGCATCTTTGCGCCTCAAATTATACACGATCCCTACTTAGTATTAAAAGGATTAAATGAAGTCATTGCATTTGAATATGTACAAAAAGATTAATTATATAGCAGCGGTATTGATATTGCTTGCCAGCATCTCTGCCAAGGCACAGATTACCACACAGTCACCGTATTCGAGATACGGATTGGGGAATATCAAAGGCTCCATGCTGCCGCAGTACAGGGCGATGGGCGGTATTTCAACTGCGATCAACAAGCCCACGCTGTACAGCAATATAAATATGCAGAACCCCGCATCTTATACGGGAATTGCATTGACTACGCTGGATATAGGCATGTCCGGGGCATTCACCACCCTGAAACGGAACGGTGAGCAGGAAAAAAGCTATAACTCTACACTGAGCCATCTGGCACTCGCATTTCCTTTGGTGACAGGAAAATCTGCACTGAGTATCGGAATCTTGCCTTATACTGAGCTGGGATATGAGTATGCTGTGGCATCTAAACTGGATACAACCGACGTTAACTATCGTTACACAGGTGAAGGCGGGCTGACAAAGGCTTATATTGGTTACGGACAGCGGATCGGCGAGAACTTCAGCATTGGCGGAAATATAGAATATTTGTTCGGTAACCTTCAGGAGAGCAGATCTACAGAATTGTTGTCCTACCCTTCAATTCCCAATCGTCAGCAGAATAAAAATAGCGTAGGAGGAGTGGCCTTTTCTTATGGCATGCAGTATCAGATCCAGCTGGGAAATAAGAAAAGCCTTACCCTTGGGTACTCGGGTTCTTCATCGTCCTCGGTGAATTCTAAAAAGAGCTATGTGGTAACGCAGTATGCTTATGACGATCTTGGTGAAGAAAGTGCGGCTTTTGATACCCTGGAGATCAGGGAAAACCCATCGGCCAAACTGAAACTCCCTTTAACACATAACTTTGGGATCGCTTTCCAAAAGGACAATAAATGGCTGATCGGGGCCGATTACAGAATGGGAAAATGGTCTAAACTGAGCATCGAAGGTGTGAACCAGGGCTTGCAGGACAGCTGGGGCTTTTCGGCCGGAGGCCAGTTCATTCCCAATATGAGTTCGATATCAGGTTATTTCAACCGCGTAGAATACCGTATGGGCTTTAATTATGACAAGACCTACATCAGGGTAAGCGATCAGGATATTAAGCAAATGGCTGTTACTTTTGGCCTGGGGCTTCCTCTGGCCTCCGCAAGATATTCCATTTACAAGCTCAACCTGACCACAGAGATCGGGAAACGGGGCTCCATGAACAATGGTCTGCTCCAGGAGAACTACATCAATCTCCATTTAGGTTTTACACTTAACGATACCTGGTTCAAAAGATTTAAATTTGACTAATGAACGGCAGGGGTATCATCTGTATACTTTGCATGTTCCAGATCTTTTTGAGTTCATGCGGCGAGGATGACCTTAAGAATGCGTCCAGGCTTTCGGAAAAAGTAAAGCTGAATGTAGACCGTACCAGAGGGGTCCAGATTACCTACAGCGATTCCGCAAAGGTAAAAGCACAAGGTTATGCGCCTATACTCGATAAGGTGACGCCTGAGGGGAAGTCCGGTTACCAGGAGATGCCTAAAGGCGTGAAGATTAATTTTCTGGATGATCTGATGAAGATCAAAGGGTCTATTACTTCCGATTATGCAATCATGAAGGATTCAGAGAAGACCGCTACCTTTAAAAGAAATGTGATCGTGGTCAATGAAAATATGACCTTCAACACTGAGGAGCTGGTATGGGACCAGAACAAAAAGCTGTTCCTATCTCCCAAAGGCATTGTCACTAAACCAGATGGTACTGTACTGAACGCAATTGAATTTAGCGCTACCGAGGATTTCAATCTGATCAACTGGAAAAATGGAACCGGGGAAACGTATGTGCCGGATAATTTTGGACAGTAAGCTCTTAAATTAAATAGGCATATTTCCCTAATTTTTAAATACTTATTCAAATACAATTTAATGTTTTCTTTTTTTAGCAAAAGTTGTATCTTGCGCCCTCTTAAAAAAAATTATAAATAAGAATACTATGGGATTAATGACATTTTTGCGGAATCGCGCAGGCTATATCTTGGTAGGAGCCATCGGTTTTGCAATTGTTGCATTTTTGGTTGGTGATGCAATTAACGTGGGCAAGCCTTTCTGGGCCGAGTCTCAAAAAGTTGTCGGGTCAGTTGACGGTGAGGAAATAAATATAGAGCAGTTCGGAGCTAAGGTTGATCAAAGCCTGGCCCAGTTCAAACAGCAGTATGGCGGTGCGGGTAACGCCCAGATGCAGGCGATGGCTGTTGATAATGTTTGGCAGGGTGAAATTGCCGGAATACTTTTAGGAAAAGAATA
>NZ_DATHGC010000016.1:0-32137 GCF_035317785.1 Pedobacter sp.
ATAACGCCGGGTAAAGAACAGAACTTTTTTTTCATCTTGATACAATTAATTTAGGTGCTTAAGCCACACAAATTCCCTGACGCACTAAGCGCAATAAAAACAGACGCTTACCCCCGCAACACCAGAACTAACCTACGATTAAAATCCTAGCTTACAAATTATATATCAAAAAATAATATTCAGATAGCTTTCAAATCGATAAAGGCAAAGTGGAGGTCTTAAAAAATGCAAAGGCTACCCATAGTTACCCGGTCATAAGGGAACTTGGATTTGCCAATATATGCATGGGGACGCTCGCCATACTATCCATTTTTCGCCCCGACTGGCAAATGCCCGCAGCCATTACCGGGGGATTATACTTTGGCTTTGCAGGATTACTGCACCTGGTAAAAAAACCGGAAAGTGGAAATGAAGCCATCGCCTTGGTCTCGGACTTATATATTTTTGTATTCACGTTGGTTTATTGCATTGTTGCCAACATAGCTGGCTAGATGACCAGAAACCACAGCAGCTCGTACTCCCCCATTTCTCAAAGGCTGGACCCGCGTATGGGCACACCGTAAAGGCTTTTTGTTAAATCATGTGATTTAACAGGCCCCAAAGAGTGAAGGCCTTATTGAAGCGTGACAATTAAGCAAGACAAAAAAGAAGCACTCATACCACTCTATTTTTTCCCTTGCCTTAGCCGCTGATAATCCTCAAGTGCGATCCGGATGCAGGAGATCACCAGCATAGGATCATCCACATGCACGAAATGTCCGGCACCGGCACTGTAAAAGACCTTTCCATAAGGTGACTCTCCTGCGATCTTAGCATATCGCTGAAAAGCCCTGACCTGCCGGGCACGAAAATAGGCTTCATGGTCAAATTCTTTAATGCGCTGTTCAGATGCCACGCCGAACTTTCCCCCAATAATGAACTGTATGGGGATAGCAGGTAATTTGGAGCCCGAGATTTCCTTCCAGTCAGTCCATCGGAGTTCTCCAAGGACTTCCCGCTCCCTCACCGGGGTTGTATCTGCCGCAGAAGTGACTTTTGGTTTACTCAGGCGGTTAGCAGTGAAAGCATCAATCTGTTGAAGGGTTCTGCCAATGTCCCGAAGCGGCTCATTGAAAGCTTCACGTGTCTCAGTAAAATCTCCGGGATCTAAAAAAATCAAACCGGCCAAATCATCCGGATAATAGATGGCATATCCCCTGGCATACACCGCCCCCATGGAATGCCCGATAATCAAATAAGGCGGCGGAATGTTCATGGCACTAAGCAAGCGTTTGAGGCGGTCGGCGTGATATTTCAGTGTAGGAAGCTTTCCATCTTTCTCAGAGGACCCCATCCCGGTCCTGTCATAAGCCAGCACAGGCGCTGATTTGCTGACTTCACTAAAAAGCATCTTGAAATTGCTCAGCGTCACGCCCATCCCGTTTTCAAAAATAACCACAGGCTGTCCGGGTTTACGGTTTTCCAAACCCTGTGTAAACACCGTCAATTTTTTACCGTCCACAGGAACCTGGCGGGTAACACCGTTTCCAGAATTCAATTGTGCGACGGACATAGATGCCATCAGGCAGGAGAGCAGAATTAAGGTCAGCTGTTTCATATCAGTTTATGTTTAAAGTAGATATGTCAAATATAAATAGAAAAAACTTTATAACTAATTTATTAGTTATAATAAACCGCCTTATGCTGATCGTTCAGTATACTGATCTTTGTGTATTTGGATTATAGAATATATCCTAAAGTGTATATTTCACTAAAAATGGGGATGAACCACTTTTAGTGAAATACACAATTGCTCGACAATGGGTCATATCTGAGCAATAAGAATGACGTTTGTATTGATCTAGTGATCCACGAATATCAGCATCAATTGAGTTGGTTAGTGTAGAAGTCAAAAAGGAAAGCTGGCCCATAAAACATGTCTTCCTGAAATGTGCGCGCCAGAACGGATGGATTTTCTAAGAAAATAAAACAAATCAAAAAAATGATCCCACCTTCAATAGCAAGGCAGTATTTCCTTATTCAAATCTTATAATTTGTTGTATCTTAGATTTACAATGAAAATTTCATATGGGAACTTTAACGATCATGAACTCCTCACTTCGTTAAAAGATGGCGACTCCCTGGCTTTTAATGAAATATTCAAGCGCTTCCAAAGCCTGTTATTCCTGTTTACAAACAGGAGGTTAAATGACCCGGAACTCTCAAAAGACATCATTCACGACCTTTTTGCCGATATTTGGGATAAGCGCAGGATGCTGAATGTTCCAGAAAATTTAGAATCCTTTCTAATCACCGTAGTCAAAAACAGGATCTTAAATCACTTTAAGCACCAAAAGGTAAGCCAGCGCTACTTAGATAATTTTGATCAATACCTCGAAAAGAATATTAATAACACGGACCATTTGATTCGGCACAATGAATTAGCGGCACTTATCGAGAAAGAAATTGCAGCTCTGCCGGAAAAAATGCGGATTGTATTTGAAATGAGCCGAAAAAGTGGCATGACCAGGAGAGAAATTGCAGAACAGCTTCAATTATCGGAAGAAACAGTTAAAAGCCGCATGCGCCACGCAGTTTCTATGCTAAAAGACAAACTTGGCGCGCTTTTAATATTCGTTTTTATCTGATTCTTCCGACAATTCATTTTATTTTAAGTTTATTTTGACCCGAAGGGCTTTGATCGTTGTCTAACATTAAATAACCCTAAAACAAATGCCACTTAAAACAGCTTCAGATTTGCTGAATAAATACCGGAAAGGCACATGTAGCCAAGAAGAAAAAGCAATGATTGAGAATTACCTCGTTTTTGACGGGATTACAGAAAATCAGTTGAACGATGTCGAATTGGATACACATTTGAATGAATTAAAAACCCGGATCAGTAAAATTCCGGGGAAATTTAAATTGTGGCCATATATTGCTGCCGCAGCTGCAATTCTTTTGGTACTAAGCGCAGGTATCTTGTTTTATAATGCGCATCCAGCGGGATCAAGTGTTCAGCAACTAAATGCAAAAACAGACATTCCTGCTGGAAAGAATATGGCTACGCTAACACTTGCCGATGGCAAGGTCATTAACCTAAGCAGCAACAAAACAGGGGTAGTAGTAGCAGCTAATGGCATCACATACAACGACGGGGCTTTAGCCGGTCGTCATCCTGAACTTGCTTCAGGATCCCACACTAGCAATAACACCATGACCTTAACAGCAGCCACACCAACAGGTGGCACCTACCAAATCACTCTTCCTGACGGAACCAATGTCTGGCTGAACGCTGCCTCTAACATCAAATTCCCGCAACAGTTTTCGGGAAAGACCCGCAGGATAATTCTTGAAGGTGAAGGATATTTTGAAGTTTTTAAAGACCCTAACCATCCTTTTATCATCGAAACTGCCAGTCAAAATGTGGAAGTACTGGGCACTCATTTTAACGTTAATGCTTACCCGGATGAAAATAAAACCATAACTACACTGTTAGAAGGCGCCATAAAAACTGCAGGTGTTATACTGAAACCCGGTGAGCAGGCCATTCTTAGAAAAGGGAATGTGCAGGTACTAAAAGTAAATACAAATATTGCAACCGCCTGGAAGAACGGCGAATTTATGTTTAGCAATGAAAGTCTGGAAAGTATCATGAGAAAAATCTCCAGATGGTACAATGTAGAGATCAGCTACCAGACACCGGCATTAAAAAGCGAGCTTTTCGGTGGTACCATCTCAAAGTTTGGGAATGTTTCTGAAGTATTGCAAATGCTGGAATTAACAGGAACCGTTCATTTTAGAATTGAAGGAAGGAGGATTACCATAATGAAGTAGAAAACTACAAAAAATGGTGATGCTAAACAAAAAAGCCAGGAGTGCTTCTAACACACCCGGCTAGTGTTCAGCTTTATGTCAATAAAATTCTCAGATCCAATCAACAACCACTAAACATAACAAATGTATAAAAATTATACCACGAAATCGGGTAGGAATTCCTCCTGCTTTCGACGAATCTTATTCATTATGCGACTTACCACCGCCATTTTATTAGTTTCCTTAATACAGGTCAGCGCAGCTACTTTTGCACAAAGGCTTACTTATAAGCAAAAATCAACTACACTGATCGAGCTTTTTAATGTCATTAAAATCCAAACCGGGTATAATGTGGTATGGAATGAATCCATGCTGGACAAAAATTTACTTATCGAGGTAAACTTCAAAAACACACCCATAAATGAAGTGATGAAAAGCAGCTTAAAAAACCTGCCGGTAGATTTCAGCATTGTTAAAAACACGGTAGTATTGAAGACTAGGGAGCTTTCTGTTTTTGATGAGCTGATGGCCAAATTTAAGGAAATCGATGTCGAAGGTAATTTAGTGGATGAAAAGGGTAACGAGATGGCAGGTGCCACAGTAACCATTAAAGGCACAAAGCGCTCGGTAAGAACCAGCAATACAGGACACTTTTCCTTAACCAACACCGATGAGAAAGCGATCTTAGTGATCTCCTATCTTGGTTATGATAACCTGGAAATCCCGGTAAAAGCAGACCTAGGCACCATTACCATGGTAATCGCTGAAGGAAAATTATCAGAAGTAAATGTAACCGTAAACACAGGTTACCAGCGACTTCCGAAGGAACGCTCCGCAGGATCGTTTAGCGTGATCACCAAAGAAACACTCGAAAAGAGAAGTAATTATCAGGTGTTTCAATACCTGTCTGGACAATTGCCCGGATTGATGACTGGTGCCAACTTTCTGGTCCGCGGCCAAAGTACGCTTACCTCTAATACCGACCCGCTAATTGTTGTGGACGGCTTTATTGTCAACTATGGCCTGGAATCGATCAGCCCAAATGATATTGAGTCGATTACCTTACTTAAAGACGCTTCAGCTGCATCCATCTGGGGTGTACGTGCTGCCAACGGGGTAATTGTGATCCAGAGTAAAAGAAATTCACCGCTAAACAGACCCCTGGAGATCAGCTTCAATTCATCACTTTCATTTACACAAAAACCAGATCTGTCTAAACTGCCTCTTGCAAATGCAACCTCATTTTTAGAATATGAAAAATATAAAGCAGATAGTAAGCTGGTTGCTATTGGTGTGGCGCCGTTCAGAGCTGCCCTATCTCAGGGACTGGATGCCTTTATCAACAATCCCACAAATGCTGCAAGCATTACGGAAGGATTAAAAGGAAACAATGTATTAAATGAGTTCAGTGACTTATTCATGCAGCAGGCCATAAGGCAGCAGTATGGCTTTTCTGTTGCCGGAAAAGGACCTAAAAGTTATACACGCACATCTTTCAATTACGATGATGTTCAATCCAGTTTTAAGAAGACAGGCAACAATCGTTTTATGGGAGATCTCTATCAAAAAAATGACCTGACCTCCAAATTGTCGGTGGAGCTTGGTCTGAATTTGTTGATGATGAATTATAAAACAAATGGCATGTCCGTGGCTGACCTGCAGACCATTGCTCCATACCAAAGAATACTGGACGACAATGGCAATTATGTTTCCCAACCCAGGGGTATTTATCAGGCCGATAAAGATGCCTGGGTAAAAAAGGGTTATTACAATTGGGATTATAACCTTAAACAGGAGTTCGACAACAATAATGCGCTATCCACCAGTCAATATGTATCGGCAATGGCTGGTATCAACTATACCATTTTAAAAGGGTTCTCCTTTAACTCGGGTTATAAGTTTGAATTCAACCGGGCAGACAATACACTCCTGGATAATGATCAAACGTATAACATTCGAAACCAAGTCAATTATGGTACAAAAGCCAATGCATCAAATGTATTAGTATATGGATTTCCCAAAGGGGCATATTTATCCAATAATTTTGGAAAAGGACAAACACAGATCTTCCGGAACCAACTAAAATATGATGGAAAAGTGATCAATGACGATCATCAGGTCACAGCCATTGCCGGCATGGAAGTTCAGCAGGTCAATTCAACAAGCTCAGGTAATTCAGGGTACGGTTATGATGTCCAAACAGAGGCATTTACGCCGATAGCCAATGATGCAGTTGGTATTTTTGGTACGCCCATTTATCTCCAGAATCAAATCAGTCTAAGCTCCCGCAAAGACCGGTACGTATCTTATTATGCCAATGCCGGATATACCTACCTGGACAGGTATTCCATTAACGGATCTGCCCGTCAGGACAGGACCAATCTTTTCGGTGCCACTGCAAACTTCAGAAATGTAATATTATGGTCTACAGGTCTTAGCTGGCAGGCACATAAAGAATCGTTTTTACAGAACAGCCCTTTCAGCAGCCTGATCTTCAGGGCAAGTTACGGGGTCAATGGAAATGTTGACCGCTCAACCAGTCCGTTTCTGATCGCGAATATTGCAGCTGCCGACCGGAATACTACCAATCTTCCGTATGCTTATGTTACAAATCCCGAAAATCCAGCGCTGCGCTGGGAAAAAACTGCCGTAGCAAATATCGGTATAGATTTTATCACACTAAAAGGAAGGGTAAGCGGAAGTGTGGAGTATTACAATAAAAAAAGCACGGATCTATTGGGTAATGCGACGGTCAATGGTACCTATGGGTTTAACAGCGCCTATATAAACTATGCCAGCATGAAAAATAAAGGTATCGATGTCAGTCTTAACGCACAAATTCTTAAAGGCATTGTTTACCTAAACACAACAATCAATTACAGTTACAATAAAAATAAGGTAACTGACGTGCAGTTCCCGGAAAGCACTGCCGGATCATTCATTACAGGTGCACCACAAACAGGACTCCCGCTGAATTATTTGTATGGCTATAAATGGGCCGGGCTGTCTCCTGCAACGGGCGTACCCCAGATCTATGATGCAGCAGGAAAGATCGTTGAGTATACCTCCGAAATGACTGACCCGCTTGCTTTGGACTATCTGGGATCCCGGGTGCCATCGCAATATGGTGGAGTTTTTACCACAATAGGGTACAAAAAACTGTCCATAACCGCAGGTCTGACCTATAATGCCGGACACAAATTTCGTATTCCTGTGATTTCATACAGTCAGCTTTATAACGTTACAGCCACAGGTGCCTTAAGTAGTGACTGGGACAATCGTTGGAAGACTCCAGGTGATGAAGGCCGGACTAATATCCCTGCTATGCCTTCCTCCTCGCTTTCTTTAGGGAATTACGATTCCTATTCAACTTATGCCAATGTGAATGTGCAGGATGCAGCAAACATCAGGTTCCAGGAATTGATCTTGAATTATCAATTACCGGCCAGTATTTTTTCTAAAACACCAAAGACCATCATTAATGTAGGTCTCCAGGTGCGGAATTTAGGAGTGTATACTTTTAATAAAGGAAAGCTGGATCCTGATCACCTGTCCTACAGTTACTCCAGTAATTTACCCCCGCCACCCGAATTCACCTTTATGTTAAAAGCAAACTTCTAAATACAAAGTCATGAAGAAATTTTTATATGCTATATTAAGCCTGGTGTTATTGACAGGTGCTTTTTCCTGCAAAAAATACCTCGAACTGGTACCTACCGGACAGTTATTGCTCACCAAAGCTTCAGACTATAGGCTCCTTTTAGATCAGGTTACCAAGAATGGTAAATCAAACGGTTTTTACGAATCTTATAGTAAAGATGCCATGATGGATGATGACATCACCTACAATTCCTATTCTATTACTACCTACACCAACAACGATCTTGCGGCATTTCATTTTGAGGACCATTTATACTCGGAGTCTGAAGCAGATTTGGATTGGGAAGCTTTATATAATCAAATTTACGTGGCCAACCTCGTAGTGGCCAATGTAGATGCTTCTGAAGGTAACGATACAGAAAAGCATGGCCTTATTGCCGAAGCGCGTGTACATCGTGCATTTGCATACTTTGTTTTGGTTAACTTATATGCCAAACAATACAACCCTTCAACAGCAGCTACAGATCCTGGAGTGCCGATCCGCAAGGAAACCGACTTTGAAGAAAAGCTGGTAAGGAAAAGTGTACAGGAGGTGTATGATTATTTGAGGAATGAACTAACGCTCGCCGTTCCTGATCTGCCGGCAGTACCCAATCCACAATATGGGCACCGTCCTGTCAAACCAACAGCCTTAACCTTATTGGCAAGGGCAAGTTTATTTATGAACCATGCACAGGAGGCACATGACTATGCAAATGCTTCTTTGCAAGCGTATAGTACATTAGTAGATTATAACAAATTGACTCCAAATTCTTATTTCTTAGACTATCAAAATACCCTTGTTTGGGAATATCCGCTGCATTTTAAAAATCCTGAAGTTTTGATGGAGAGAACAAATATCAACACCCAGCTATTATTTATTTCCGATGATTTAAAGAGCCAGTATGATTTTACCAACGATATGCGCGCAAACACTTTCTTTATTGACGGCAAATTGTACGGAATTGATTACGGGTATCTGAACTTGCTATCTTCCACCCCATACAAAGGCCCTTCGGTACCTGAAACCTACCTGATTCGTGCAGAAGCCAATGCCAGACTAGGTAATACCAGTTCGGCAATAGACGACCTGAACTTTTTACGCAAGACCAGGTATAAAACAGGGAGCGATTATACCGTTGCCGCTTCAAATGCTTCAGATGCATTAGCACTGGTTAAGTCAGAACGCAGAAGAGAACTCACCGGTTGCGGGCTCCGGTATTTTGACATCAAAAGATACAATGTTTTTGACAATGCCAATATCACCATCACGCATACTTATGAAGGGACATTTACACTTGCGCCAAATAGTCCGCGAGTAATATTGCCCATCGGCAGAAAGTATATTGACCTGAATGCTGAACTGATCCAAAATCCCCGATAATGATGAGATATTTATGGAATACCATAATCCTGGTTTTTATGTTTAGCCTGGCTTATGGCCAGACTAAACCCGGGACTTATACCCTGAACGGGAAAATTGCTGGAGTAACCATTCCTACTAAAGCTTACCTCCAATATATTGTGACTGGAGGCGCTCATACCGAGTCTGCGGAAGTAAAAAATGGGGTATTTGTATTCAGCGGCCACATTGATGCACCAGTGCGGGCAACGCTCACTTTCGATCACGATGGCTCAGGTCCTCATAACGACGGAAAGCCGGCTGATACGAGAATAGTGTATCTGGATAACGAAAACTTTATTCTCACCGCCACTGATTCCATTAAAACCGCAAGCATAAGCGGTTCAAAGATCAATAAGGAATACTTGCGTTACCGGGCGATGCTTGCGCCAACACAAAAGGCCATAGCCATAGCATCCGCCGCGTACAAAGATGAATCCTCGCTAGTAGGAATGGAGAAAATAATGGCAGAAGAACGGGCGCAGCAGGTGATTTATGCCAGACAAAATCCCCACATCTACTTTAGCCTGGAAGCGCTAACAGAAATTAGTATTTATGGTATTGATGTAAAAGAGATCAGGCCAATATTTAACAACCTTTCTCCTGTTTTACGTGCTAGTCCAGAGGGAATTGCGTTTGCAAAAATACTAAAAACGGCAGGAACAACTTCTTTGGGAAGTGTAGCCCCGCCCTTTACGCAAAATGACGTCAACGGGAAATCGGTTCGCTTATCTGATTTTAGAGGCCAGTATGTATTGCTCGATTTTTGGGCGTCATGGTGTAATCCTTGTCGCACTGAAAACCCCAAAGTGGTACGGGCTTATCAGCAATTTAAAGATAAAAACTTTACCGTACTAGGCGTTTCCCTGGATCAGCAAAGTGGAAAGGCAGCATGGCTGGCTGCTATCAAAAAGGACGGCTTAACCTGGACGCATGTTTCGGATCTTAATTACTGGGACAATGCGGTGGCTAAACAATATGGCATCAAGTCTATCCCACAAAATTTCCTGATCGATCCCAGGGGTAAAATTATCGGCAGAAACCTTCACGGCGAAGATTTAATAGCAAAACTAACTCAGTTGTTAAAATAGTAAAGTGCAAGAAAATCGCACCAATTCGTTTCAGCTAGCTCATATATGAAGAAACTACTCTTTGTAATACCCGTATTGTTGTCTTTGCAATTCGCAATTGCACAAACTCAAAGTACTTCCAAATACAATAATCATGCGGCCTTTGCACCCTCATTTTATTTGGATAATGGAAATCAATACAGAAGTTCCGGTGGAGGGCCGGGAATAGACTACTGGCAAAATAGGGCTGATTATAAGATCAGTGCCCTGCTGGATACCGCCAGTCACCATTTAACAAGTACAGTGGTCATTACCTACACCAACAACAGTCCGGATGAGTTGTCCTTTTTATGGCTGCAGGTCGACCAGAATATCTATCGTGCTGACTCCCGGAGTGCAGCGGTAAACCAGGGCGGCCGCTTTGGAAACAGAGCCTATACAAAAGGCTGCGAAATAAAATCCGTTACGGTGCTCCAGGACGGCAAATCTTACCAGGGAGATTACCTGATCAGCGATACCAGGCTGCAACTTAAATTAAAGCAAGCTATAAAACGAAAGGGTGGCAAACTCCAGATCAAAATAGACTATTCATTTGAGATCCCCGAATATGGAACCGATAGAATGGGATTAACGCACACAAAGAATGGCTTGATTTACCAGGTGGCGCAATGGTACCCCAGGATGGAAGTATACGACGACATTATTGGCTGGAACACTTTACCTTACCTGGGTGCAGGAGAATTCTACCTGGAATATGGCGACATTGATTATACCATTACCGCTCCAGCTGATCTTTTGATCGTTGGTTCAGGTGAATTAATCAACCCCACTGAAGTATTGAGCCCGAAACAATTGGCACGCCTGGAACAAGCGAAAAAAAGCGACAAAACAGTTTTTATCAGGACAGCAGCCGAGGTTTTGAACGACAACTCTTCCAAATCCATGCTTAGGTGGCACTTTAAGTGTGACCAAACGAGAGACGTGGCCTGGGCAGCCTCGAAAGCGTTCATCTGGGATGCCGTAGGGATTAATTTGCCAGGTGGAAAAAAAGCATTGGCGCAATCTGTTTACCCCGTAGAAAGTGCCGGTGATACGACCTGGACCCGGTCCACTGAATATGTAAAAGCGTCGATAGAACTGTACTCCAGAAAATGGATGGCCTACACTTATCCTGTAGCCACTAACGTGGCTGGCAGTGTATTTGGAATGGAATATCCTGGCATTGTTTTCTGCGGGTCAATAAGTCAGCGCAGTGAACTATGGAACGTAACGAACCATGAGTTTGGTCACAACTGGTTCCCGATGATCGTGGGTTCTAACGAAAGGAAGTATGGCTGGATGGACGAAGGCTTTAATACTTTCATTAATAATGTAGGGACCAAAGACTTCAACAAAGGAGAATACTATTATTCTTATGACGCTCAAAGTTCTGCAGTAGATTATTTCGGCCCGGCCTCCGAATCCGTGTACACGATCCCCGATGTACTTAAATCACAAAATCTGGGCAATGCCGCTTATTACAGACCTGCAATGGGTTTGAGCCTGCTTCGTAAATATGTATTAGGTGAACAGCGTTTTGATTTTGCATTTCAGGAGTATGTGCGCAGATGGGCTTTTAAACATCCTACGCCCTACGACTTCTTCAGAACTATGGAGAATGTCGGGGGTGAAGATTTAGCCTGGTTTTGGCGTGGATGGATCCTGAACAACTGGAAACTGGATCAGGCGGTAAAAGCGGTAGGCTATCCCGATAAGGACAGTCTTTCAAAAGGCTCATTCATCACTATAGAAAATTTAGAAGAAATGGCGATGCCTGTGGTGATCTCCATTCGGCAAGTCAATGGCAAAACCGATACAGTGAGCCTGCCTGCAGAAATATGGAAATCAGGGGCGACATGGACCTTTTTATTTAAATCGGTTTCCAGAATAAAATCAGTAATCATAGATCCGTTAAAGGAATTCCCTGATATTAATCCGGCTAATAACGTTTGGAGGGATACTACTGCAGCCAGACCGGTAACCACTGGAATTACCGCAAAAGAGGTGATCAGTCGATACCTAAAATCTACAGGGGGAGCAGCTAAGCTAAATGAAGTCGCAGACCTGAGTATTTCTGAAACAAGGAGTCAACAAGGAATGGACATGGAGGTTAAAACCAGATTTAAAACCGGCAAATACTTTAATTCCCTCTCCATACCTGCTCAAAACAAACTGATCCTGGAAATGACTGTAGAAGGAGACAGCATCAAAATGGTTCAGGGTGGGAAAGTCCTCCCTATTTATGACAAAACCGCAAGGATCAACTACATGGAAGATGCGACCCCTTTTCCGGAACTTTTATTTTCCGGACCTGGGTATCAAATGATACTTACCGGGATTAAAGATGTTGATGGTAAAGATGCTTATGAAATCGTCGTTACTTCCCCTTTAAAGTCCGTACACTCCTATTACTACGACCTGGTTTCAGGACTGAAACTCAGAGAAACTTATAACTATCCAGGTTCTAAATCTATAAATATTACGGATTATAGTGATTTCAGAACCATTGATGGCATCACCTTTCCTTTTCATTCTTTTATCGATTACGGATATGCGAACTATGACCTGTTCGTGAAGGAAATTAAATTGAATTCCGGGCTAAAAGACGCTGATTTTAAACTTTAAGAAAACTGACTATGAAATTTAGATTATTATGCGCTGCTTTATTATTTGCAGGAAAGCTCTTTGCCCAGCAACCCGGCCAAGACAGCTTCAAAGATGGTACATATGTAAAGGTAAATGGGGCTAAACTATGGGTGTTCACCATTGGAGCCGGTGATCCGGTGATCATAATTGCAGGAGGCCCGGGCGGCGCGCATCCGGGACTTCGCGATTTCGATCCTATTGCCAAAGGCAGTCACCAGCTTATTTATTTCGATGCCTTTGGCAGGGGCAAGTCAGATACGGCGAAAGTAGTTTCCGAGTATTCACTTGCGCGGGATATTGAAGACGTTGAGGGCTTGAGAAAAACATTAAAACTGGAAAAAATTAACATATTGGGTCATTCTTACGGTGGCCTGGTTGCCCAGGGGTATGCCATTAAATATCCTCAAAACGTTAGCCATTTGATACTGGCAAATACCTTCCATAGTTACGTGATGTGGCAGGAAAATGACGACAATTCTAATCATGAGATCAAAACTAATTATCCCGAGGTATGGAATGAACTCATGAAAGTAAGAGAAAAAGGAGGTGTTTCCAGCGACCCAGACCATCAGGCAATTTATAGCAGGGTTCCGTACGGTTTTCTATATTCCTATAATCCGGAAAGTTCCGGCTTAAATTACAGTAGTCAGCCTTACCCGAACAATTTTAACAGTGCGCTCTACTATCAGATGGTAGGCCGTGATGGTGATTTCTATGTGGGCAGTGATATTGGAAGTTTTGATTTCAGGAAGCAGCTCAAGGATTTAAAAATGCCAATTCTTATCATCGGAGGTAGATTTGACAGAGTTGCAACGCCCTGGATGATGATAAAATATAAAGAATACTGTCCTCAGGCTAATTTTGTGATGTTTGAAAAGTCGGGTCATAACCCACAGGTTGAAGAACCGGAAGCAGAATTTAAAGTGATTCATGAATTTCTAAGTCATTGATATGCGTAAAAGTTTAAAATTGTACATTTTGGAGCATAAAGTTGACTTTGATGTGTTAAGCCCTCGGCCACAAGTATGGGATAGAATATCCAAAGCATTAGAAATAAAAGAGAAAAAAAAATTTGAATTAGCACTGTTGGATCTAATACAAAAGTTATAGCAAATCTTTTTAGGCCACAACAAAGATTTTATTCCAATCGCTAAAGTTTAAATTCAGTATATGAATTTTTAAAGAGAGTCGTGCAAATTTTGTGCAAATTAAAAGCCCACCTCGAAAAGTGGGGCTAACTTGTTGCTTGACCTCCCCGAGACTGTGTATTTTTCAAAAAGATTTGCTTGATGATTTGACTAGAATTTCAAAAATTGGCGAAGATCCTTTAGAGGATTTTAAATAATTACAATATTTATTGTCAAAATTGAAAGACGATTAGTGTGATTTACTTAATACTATAAAGCATTGTAATCTTTGAAAATTTGCAACTGAGATATAACGGTGCGATACATTTTCAATAAAGAGGAATAAACATCAACCTTAAAGCCGAAGACTTTGGCTTTAAGGAGGTAGTAGGTTTTTAATTCTTTGAGAAGATAATCAAGCGATTCCGTGTTTTAGCCGGAAGTCTGGGTCGCTCATATGGCCGTAATAAAAAGTTGGAATGACTTCGGGCTTACCGTAACCTATGCCACCCGCAATTCTAGGAAGCGTTATCTGTACTGAGGCATGCCTTAGCGGTTTCAAGGCCTTGGCAGGGTAATCAACTACCACTGTCATCAAGACATCAGTTCCCGTGGTTTTTATAACGACGTCGGTAATAAAGTCCATTTCTTTTGGATCCATTCCCATCATTCTAAGATTTTCATGTGCGCGTTCATCGGCAAGAGCCATCGCCAACTCATGAAAATCTGGCCATATTATCCCGGAAAATTGTTCATTGGCAGATATGGGCGCATAAACGCCTTCAGCAAGAATATCGCTGGGCGGAAGTCTTGACGGTAGGTTTTACGGCGCTGCTCAACGAAAAGTGCGGAAGTGTTTAGGATGGTGATTTCTGTATCCTTTAGATTACCAATGGAACATTTTTTGTTTTGGCCTGCATATTGCTTTTAAGCCAGTGTCTAATATGCACTGCCCATGATCAATGTTACCGTCCTCCCAATCACCGAGTCCAACCTCAAACCAGGTACTCCATTAGTGAGGATCATGACTGAAAGGCTTAACGGCTTTGCAGCCGAGCTTCAAGTCCATTTTCAAAACAAGTTTAGCGATGAAAAATATGGACAGGAGCTGGTGGTGTATATCAGCTACAATTCAAATTATACCGTCAGGTGGAAAATCGTAAATGATGTATCCCAGTACATCCAGGATGAGGTAACCAAACGTTGCGCCGATCTCGGGTATATACAATGGAAGGGGTTTGAGTTATATAGTTTCAGAATATATCAGCAGCACTAGCCTGTTCGCCCGAGCCTCTATAATACCAGATTATAAATTTATTTTCCTTATTTAACCTGGCAAACTATATATATTTACCGACATACTAAGAAATGGCCAGACAAACTCATATTGTTCCTGTAAAATCTAAAATCAATGCTGAATTGAATTTCAAGATAAGTCGGATGAAAGAAGTCGTAAAACCTACCAAGCTTCACAGGCACAGTGATTATCATGAAATGATATTTCTATCTGAAGGGTCCGGTTCCCACGAGATTGACGATACGGTTTTTGATGTTGTGGCACCGGTGGTTTACTACCTGCGTCCCGGTCAGGCCCACTGCTGGAATTTCACAAGTATACCAAAGGGTTTTGTCATTTTGATCAAGGAAGACCTGCTGCTTAGGGAGGATATAGACTTACTATTCGATATGCCGGTGCAGTTTAGCTTAAAGGGTTGCGAGCCTCTGCTTAAATTGGTTGAGGATATACAAAATGAATTTGTCAACATGAATATACCTTCAAATGTATGGCAGGCTTATTTTCATCTACTACTGGTTAAACTTAAACATACAAGAGGTACTGCACGAGGCCTGCCACAAGCCCAGATGGGTACAGTTCAAAAATACAAAAGATTAATTGACACCCATTTTAAAGACCAAAAAAATCTTGGCTTCTATGCCAGCTTATTAAGTAAAAGTACTGCCTCATTAAATGAGGTTTGCAAGAAAGCTGTGAACAAAACAGCCTCAGCATTGATTTCTGAACGAGTCATCCTGGAGGCCAAACTTCTTCTCTCCGCAACAGGCCTTTCGGTCAGTGAAATCTCCAATCAACTGGGTTTTTCAGATGCGCCGCATTTTGCAAAGATCTTCAAATTAAGGACAAATCTTACCCCCGGCACCTATCGGGACATGAGTCAAAAAAAGTAGCTATTGTACAATTCATTTAGTGATTTGTACAATGTTTACCGATCTGGTAAACCTAATTTTGTCGATGCAACAACAATGTTGAATTTCTTATGTATTCCAAATACCTGGTTCTGCTCCTGTTTATATCCAGTTCAATCGTGTCTATTGCCCAGACCACTTCTTTAAAAGGAATTGTCATAGATGCGCAAACCAAACAACCCATTGAATATGCAAGCATTGCTGTCTTAGAAAACAGCACTTCCGGCGTTGTTTCGGGTGGTGTTTCCAATAAAACAGGGGCTTTCAAACTGGAGAAAATCAAACCGGGAAAATATGACCTGCGTATCGCTTTTATCGGATACATTACAAAGTCTTTAAAAGGTATTGACCTAAAAAGCTCACAGCCCTTAGATTTAGGTACCATCATTCTGGAGCCAGGCAGCAAGGTTCTTGAACAGGTCAGCGTTACCGGAACCTCATCCAAAGCGATGTACACCATAGATAAGCAAATTTACAAAACCAGCCAGTTTGAAGCAGCCAAAGGCGGGACTGCAATTGACGCCCTTAAAAACCTGCCTTCAGTGGCAGTGGATGGAGAAGGCAACATCAACCTGCGCGGATCTTCAGGGTTTTTAGTTTTGGTAAACGGTAAGGCTGTACTCACAGATGCTCAAACCGTTCTAAGCCAAATTCCGGCAAATGCACTGGAAAACATTGAAGTCATCACATCGCCCTCAGCTAAATATGATCCGGACGGAAAATCAGGTATTATCAATATCATCACTAAAAAAGGTGTTACAGATGGCTTCACCATGTCTGCAAATGCACTGGCCGGACTTCCTTCGACACAGGACTATGACAACAAAGAAAAACCACTGCGTTTTGGCGGAGACCTGACCATTAACCTTAAAGAGAATAAATGGGACATCACCATCAGCGGCAATTATACCAGAAACGACAACGCCGGGTACAGAGAGGGAAACGTGTTCACAAAAAATTTCCAGAACAACACCATCACACGCTTCCCGTCTAACGGAGAACGGAGCTTTGACAAATACAATTATGGGGGCCGTACAGCGGTAACATTCAGTCCTGATGCATCGAATACTTTCTCGGCCGGTTTTTTCGCCGGACATCGTTATCAGGGGAGACTGGCAGACATATATTACAACAACACGACTTCCGATCTGAGTACAGGAGAATTGATTTCTAAAACCATTTACTTCAACTCCAACCTGCAAACCAAGAAAGGAAATTTTACGCTTGGCAACCTGGACTATACGCATACTTTTGCCAATAAATCGGCACTTACAGCCTCGGCACTTTACGAAAGAGCAAAACTGTTCGGTCAAACTGTAAACCGCAATCTTGGCTATCCCGATGTTTCAACGCTCATTCAGGAAATCATCAATCCTTACGAAAACCCAATAGCGGGATACCGACTAAAATTAGATTATGTGCGCTCTTTAGGAAAGGGCAAACTGGAGACCGGCTACCAATTCCGGCACGATACCCAGGATGGTAAATTTGACTACTTTGTCTACCCCATCAGTTCTCAGCCTGACGCCGACCAGTTCAGGGGCTTCGCAAAGGCTAAAAATCAAATCAATTCCATATATACACAATACTCGGGGAAGTCAAAAGATTTAGAATATTCGGCCGGTATGCGTTATGAATATGCTGCAAGGACAGTGACCTTGTCAAACGACCCCGATCCTCATATTCTGAATCTCTCCAACTTATTTCCTTCGGCCAGCTTGCTATACAGTTTCAACACCAGGTGGAAAGTTAAAGCGGCTTACAGCAAACGGGTGCAAAGACGCAGCAATTTCGAGCTCAATCCTATCCCGGAGCGGGAACATTCCGAAACCTTAGAACAGGGCGATCCGGATTTGTTGCCCGAGTTTATAGACCTTGTGGAACTGGGTATTGTATCTTCGTTCAGTAAAGGCAATCTGTTTGCCAATTTGTATTATCAGGGGATCAAAAATCCAATACAACGGGTGAATAGTGTATATGCAGATACGATATTGAACAGGGTATTTACGAATGCGACAAGAGCGCGATCACTTGGTTTAGAAGCTGGCGGCAGTCTCCAGCCTGCCAGCTGGTGGACGATATATCTCGGCACCAACATCTATAAATACAAGATCAATGGTTCGATAAATGTGCTGGGACAGCAATCTGCCATCTCAAATGCCGATTGGGTATACTCCATAAATGGAAACTCCAGCTTTCGTCTATCACAAACCATTAGCCTCCAGGCCGCAGTAAATTATTTATCGGAACGGCCAACCGCCCAGGGTTGGGATTCCCGCTTCCTTGTACCCAGCACTATACTTAAGAAAAGTTTCATGGGAGGAGCATTCTCCGCTTCCCTGCAATGGCAGAATATGGATCTGGGACTTAAAAAAACGCAGCGTCAGCGCATCACCACTATGGCATCTGATTTTTATACTACAACGAATTATATCTATGAACCAGATGTTTTCCTCCTAAACTTCAGCTTCAACCTTAACAAACTAAGCGGGAAAAGTAAACTCCCTTCCAGTGAGTTTGGAGATAAGGAGTTTTAAATTGTCCTAAATATGCCAACATGAACTTCAAAGTCATCTTTCCGGAAAAACACCTCGCGAATTATGTCCGGTTCTTTTGGTTTGCAGAGGGCAATGCCTCAATAAACCAACCCTACATTCACAACGCATTTGCTTATACTTATCCTGAGTTTAGCTTCTGCTACAAAGGACAGTTCCATTACAACTGCGGATCGGGTTTTGAGACGACATTATTTCCCGGGATTTATGGACAAACGCAGACCTTCAGCAAGGTAAATTCGAAATCTGAATTCGGCATATTTGGATTTTATCTATATGCCCACGCCTTACCACAATTATTTCACCTGCCCGCAAACGAACTTACAGACCAGGCAGTAGACACTAAAACATTGTTTGGCAAACAAGGGGAGATTCTTGAAGAAAAGATTATGCTGGCTTCAGGCAACTATGAAAGGGTAAGGATCGTATCCGGCTTCCTGGAGGAGAAACTGAAAAATGCCCGAATCAATTGTACCAATATTATTTCGTCGATCATGGCCATATCAAATTCCTGCCCGACAGATTCTATCAAATCATTAGCGGAAAACAGCTTCTTATCAGTGAGACAATTCGAAAGAAGGTTCAAAGAATTTACTGGCTTTAGACCCAAATTATTTTTTCGGATCCGAAGGTTTAATTCCCTTCTCAACAAATCTTTTGAAGGCAAATCGTTGGCACAAATCGCTTACGAGTATGGATATTATGACCAGTCACATTTCATCCATGATTTTAAAAATTTCTCCGGATACAATCCAGGCGATTACTTTGATCAAAAAACCATCGCCGCGACCGACAGGGGAACAGTTGAATATTAAGATGTCGTATTTTTACAATTTTATCATCCCGGAAAGAAGTAGTTTAGCAAAAAAAACTTATGATTTCATCCATTCGCCATACGTTACCTGTTTTCATCCTTATAGGATTTCTCATTTTCGCATCCGAAAAAACATGCGCACAGACGGCTAAAAATGCAACCGAAACGCAAGCAGCGGATGAAATTACCACAAGATCTGATGGCACCGCTTATGTTTCCGGTGTCACCCCCGGCAGGGCCAAATCTATACTCACCGGACTATTGGGGCTGGTTAGTCTTGCCATCAGTTGGCGGGCAAAGGCCCGCTCCGCCAAAACGGGAGCTAAAGTAGCTTTGGCGTTGGGGCTTGTCGTAGTTGTACTAAGCATTATTCATTTGGTTACAACTGCCGGTGCTGTGTTCGGTTCAGGTAGCGGAAAAGCAGGTACAATCATTGCGCTATTGCTGGGACTGGCCAGCATCATACTTAGTGTGATAACGATTCGTTCCAGTAGAATAGAATAGCTACCAAAATGTTGCAAAGTTATTATTTGGTTAGCCATTAAGTGCTTTTCAATTAGCGACTGTAATTCCGTTAAATTCTTCAACTAGCCCGAAGCTTGGCAAGAAGACAGACAGCATTCAAGGGCAGGCACCAAACTTCCAGTTGCGTAATTTAACGATAATGTTGTACTTAAAGCTGATCCATGCCAATGGGATGCGGCCGGATCAGTTCTTGACTTGATTAGATATTATTTTCCTGCCCATTATTAATTTTTTCGCTGACCGGGCGCGTATGGCTTTGCTGATTTAGAGCCGCTTGCCTTTTTTGCCTGACCCGGAGGAACTTTGCCACTATTACCAGCGGTTCTGGTCGTGGAACATGAGCTGGCTATCATAATGCCGGAAATCAGAAGAACGAAATATAATTTTTTCATAATGTTGGTTTAGATATCATGTACGAAATCCATGCCACGACTTCATTTGGTGTCAGCAGATACTATTTCACCCTGGCAAAGCGAGCCGAAAGTCATGCCAGTTATTCAACCGGCCAGGTAAATGAGGATGCCAGCCGTGCAGGCCAGCCTTGACAGAATAGTGCTTGTTAGCGCGTTGCAGGATTTTTATGAAGTTCGGACGCCTTAATAATCATTATTTTGCTGATCCCAAAGAATAATAGGGATAAAGTAGCCTTGTGTAGCCCGCATCGACTGTCAACTTTAAGGCAAATGCCTATTGATAGCGAGATAACCTCTAAAAAAAGATTTATCAACATTAATCAACTGATTGTTAATAAATTAAACTTTATATTCTGTTATTTCTACAGATCTTCATACTATAATTACCGCTTCCGAGGCGTCATTTGGTTAGTTAAACATTCAAGTCCTGATTACCCAGGTCAATGGGGCCTGGGTAATTCAGGCACAAACACCAGGACTGGAACCCCGAAATCCACAGTTAGAGAACAGTTGAATTTGTGGCAATACCGAGGCGATTTTTGAATACCTTAAGGGAACTCAATCTCCACACACAGGATCTGATCCGGAATGCTTAAGGAAACCATACTAGCACCTGAATAAGAACTTACAGGCTTTATCCCATTGCCATCCGGCATGGTGTTAAAACTCGGACGATACACTTTAATTTGCTTTGCCTTTTTGCTGAGTGTCAATCGGAGCAGCCGTTCCGGATTATTGACATCACTGTAGTCATTATTTTTCGTGCCGCCTTTCGATCCTTCAATCCCTTGCCAGATCAACAGCAGAAATTTACCCTTGCTGTTTTGAAATACCTGCTGCTGGATACCGTCCAGGTTTCCCTTTAGCGAAAAGTCAATCACTCCTGGCTCGAAACTCCCGCCCTGATCACCCATAAGGTGAATAAAGTTTTTTAATGCCGTATACTGCAACCGGGGCGAGCCATCTGTATTGAGCAGCCCAAAATCTTCCGAATTATTGATCAGCTGGTAGAAATACAACTGGTTGATCCCAGCCTTTAATCTTGATAAGACCAACCGGGGTGCATATTTTGCTGCCGTCCTTTCGGATACCGCCGGGTGCCCATCAGCCCCCTCGCTCATTTTATAACCCGATTCGGTCTCGATGATGGGATGATCCCCGGAGATGGTTTTGTAGCTGCTGATGGCCTGATCAAAACTGATTCCCCAGCCACCAGCCATGGACGCCTCGGGGTATAAGCCGCTATACGCGTGCAGGTTTCCCATATCCATCAATGCAGCTGCATTCTTGCATATCAACCCAAAGTCCAGGGCACTGTTCCGTGTATTGGCAAATGATGGCCCCAGTAAGGGAATGGTTTTAGTCACCGCATTTCCCTTAAAGATGTCCCGGTAAGTTGCCATATAACTACACAATTCCCCCCAGTCAGCTTTCCAGCCGATATCCCGTTCATTGGCCGGCTCAATAAGATCGACGACTGCTTTCGCGGGAATAAACTGATTTAACCTGATGATCTCGTTCCTGCTCTGCTCCAGATCCTTTCCGCTGTCATCGCTGATCAGCAATAATTTAATGCCATGTTGATGTGCGAGTTCGGTGTACCTGTCGTTGACCATTTTATTGCCCAAATGATCACGGATATGTTTAGTACCCAGTTCAATCAGCCGTGGTCTTACGATGTCAGCATAATGCAGGTCATACACGCTCTCAAGATAGTTTAAGTGGGTGTTCACCCCGATTGCATTCGCAGCTACGCTGCTCCTTACCGCCTTTACAGATTTAAAACGAAGCGTAGTATGGTTTTGCGCTGCACCAGTCAGGTACATCATGGACAGGAACAGTAAGGGTTTAATTTTCATCGTAATCCTAAAGTAAACACTTTCTGGCCTTTGTTGTATAGGCTGTTTGAATTTTGCACCGATAAGTTTGAAGCCATCCCCTTTGTAACGAGTGATGCATAGGCAGCGCCTATTTATACTGTTAAGTATCACCTCCAGATCAAAAGGCATTGAATAAACCCCTCAGCACAGGACTCCCTGCCCATCTTTCTTGCTGGAGTAGAAAAATACGGGGTGAAAACCGATTATGGAGACCTATAGGCACCTACCGCAAGCAGAATTAACAACCTTCTCAGCAATTCTTTATAACGTGTCTTTTGAAATAAAGGGCTTAAATCAGCCCTTCATCGCCAAAAGAATAGTAGCCGTTACTGCTAATGATCAGGTGGTCATGGACAAACAGATCCAGAAGCCTACCACCTTCAGCCATTTTTCGGGTTATCTGTATATCCTGAGTACTTGGCTTTAAGTTTCCGGAAGGATGATTGTGTGCTAATATTATACTAGACGCGTTCGCCTTAAGCGCAGTTCCAAATATGATCTTCGGATCGCAGATAGTACCGGCAACACCTCCGGTAGAAACTTCGGAAATACCTATCACATTGTTTGCCCTGTTTAGCAGCAGGATATAAAACTGTTCTTGCATCTGGAGTTTGCCAAGATTCCAGTTGTTGTATAAAATGTTGTAGGCATCCTGACTGGTGGATATCTTAGGACGTTCAGAGGCCTTGAATTTTGGATAATAACTGACCTGGATCTCGGATACCTGGAATAGTGACACTTGGGATTTCGCTTTCATAAAATTGGGATTTTGTGTTGTTCCTTAATTAATTATGAAGCATTTACCTTTAGTTCAGGGGATAAAGCAAATTCCCAAGGCCTGTAAAATGCGGAGGCTCCCACAGGGATACCCATTTTATGGGCCTGGAATTTGAGCGTAGCGAACTGCTATAACCTGACTAAAGAAGTTTGGTGAGAAATTATTGAGGAATAAACCTAAAATCCATGAACAGAATCACTGAACTTTTCAGCATCTTCATTCAGGAAACACAAAACACAATGCAACACATCATAACAGCAGAACCTGAGCACCATAATGTATGGTTAGAAATGGCAACTGACTTGTGGCCGGATTACATAACAGCGGATCTGGAATCAGTTTACCAGGAGATCATGAGGTCTGAAAAATTCGAGATCCTGCTATACCAGCAAAATGGCTCACCGATTGGCTTTATATACCTGGGTCTGCGCGCAGATTATGTGGAAGGCTCGGACTCCTCGCCTACCGGGTATGTTGAAGGAATTTACGTCAACCCGGATTTCAGAAAAAAAGGCATCGCCAAGGCATTATATCAGGCTGGAGAAACCTGGGCAAAACAGCGGGGTTGCAGTCAAATGGCTCAGACATTTATATAAACAATACGGTAAGCTATGATTTTCATACCCGGATCGGATTTAAAGAAGCCGGGAGATTGATCGCGTTTATCAAAAACCTATAACACATACGAAAAAACATAGCTACCATCATGACATCCCATAAACTTATGGCCATGCCCCCTTTTATTTTGCCTAAATTTGAACTTAGTAAATTGCTATGGCCAAAAAACCCGCAAGACCAGTCGTATTCAGCCAGAAACAAATTCAAGCTAACGCAGCCAGGTTACTGGAAAGCACCTGCGAGCAGCTGGCGGGTGCGGGAATTTATGCCAAATTACCCGCCTACAGTAAGGCGCTGATCTTAGCCAACAGGTACAACCCAGTCAAACTCTATGGTTCTGCGGATAAAACCCTGGATGAAATCTTCCGAAACAGCTTAGCCACAACTTTCATCACCACAGTTATAGGCAGTCAGATTTCCCTCGCCAATTACCTTAGAGAAGGCCTCATGCTGATCCAGTATGTGGAAATGATGGCCAGGGAAACCAGCGAACTTCATCCCGATCTGATCGAGGCTTTTAAGCCTTATTTTTCTGAAACTGACAGGTACCGATCGGCAGTTGTAGAAGTGATTGGCATCCTGCGCCGATTAGCCGTCATCTCCTCGGACTGGTCGGATTCCATACTAAGCTACGAGTTGGATAACCTTTGTGCCATCAATAGCATAACCGCTTCCAACCAGGTGAACGTGACCATACACCGGCCTGAGCAGATCAGCATCTCGCTGGAGGGCAACAAACGGGAAATGCTGCGCGCGGGATGGCCGGAACAGTTAGGCGGCATCAACTGGATCAGCATCCCTCCTGCTAAAATAGGCTTCTATACCGGGGGAAACGACAACCGCCCCGTCTACATTCAGCGCCACGCACTGAACCGGCTGGATGAGCGCCTGGGTATTCATAAAGGGCTGATCCATGAAGCGATTGCAGAAGCACTGCTTGCCGAAAATTGCCATTGGCAGCGGTACAATGAAAAAACGCTGATCCCCCTGGAAATTCTAAATAGAAAACTCGGGTACCTCGTGGTCTCTTACGACCAGGAAAAAATCATCATACGAAGTTTCCTTTTTCTGACCAACAACGGCACCCCTGAAGGAAACAGCATCAGCGAGCTCACCAAACTAGCCCCGCTGGACAAAAAATATCTAGGCATGGATACCCTGATGGGCTTCGCCAGCTATGAATTTTCCTCCGACTCCGAACTTTCGGAACTTTTCAAACAAGCCGGTTGCGAGGACCTGCTCCAAGTAGACGATCTGATAAAATTCAGCGAGGCCACAATCCGAGTCAAAAATCCACAGGATATAATGCAGTACCTGACGCTATCAAAGCGGAAATGGTCAACAGACAACGGCACTTTCCCATTGGGCACCTGAAGATCTACAAGGATAATCACCTATGGCCTGGATGTAAGTTCAATGCTATCCTAGCGATATCGGTCAAGTTGAAAGATAGCATTGCGGGAAAATCATTACCCTCCAGCACGACATGGTCAAGTCAGCCTGCAGGATCTTATTTCCCTAAATACCCTCAGGAATACTAAGCTTTGTAACAGGAAACTTAACAACAAATAATCTTCGAACATCTTCATCATGTTCATACACTCGTACTACTATTCCATCCGATCGCCCAATCGGCTTCCCCTTACAAAACAGCTCTAGCATAGCCCGTATAGGGTACACAATGACGCGATAGTCATACTCTGTTATACTAACTCTCTGCTCAGGGGTAATTCGATATTCATCAGCGAAATCCTCAAAACTGACCTGATAATCACTATTTTCATTTATGAGACTATCCACCCAAGGATTGAACTCACTGACATTGATTAAGCCTTCAAAACTTGCTTTTTTCCAATCATAGCCCTCCCCAAATGCTTTAAGACTACCAGTAAACTTGTCGTATTCCCGCACCAGTTCAAGACTAGGTCCATCCACTGTAGCCTTAAAGTTCCTGTCAAATCTCTGTGTGGTAGAGGCCACCTTAGACAAGGAGTCTGGAAGAAAAAAACCATTCTTCCAGCCGATTACATTTTTATCGATGAAGTTTGTATTCTCAGCAATCCTTAACTCCAATTGAGAAGTATTTTTGAAAATCTCCGGTGAGTTCTCACTTGCCTCGCCGATGTAGAAGGTTACTCTCGCGGTGATGTCACCAATCTGAACTCTTGGCGCCACAGGCTTGGGTATATTTTTATTAAGGAAGTTTAAAACGATATAACTCCCCATCATTCCGATAACCAAAATTACAAATGCGATGATAAGCTGTGTATAAATGCGATTTTTCAATACCTGTCGAATCAAAGCAGCACGTTCATTCCTTGGAACAGCCGTTATATCCATGTGAAGTTTTTCAGCAGTTTGGATAATCACATTCGCCCGTTCAGCTTCGGGAGCCGATTCAATTAACTTTCGCCGGTTAACATCCCGGTTGATAAAATAAACCATTACAGCAGCCGCAATGTAGGCTAGCAAAGAGATGGGATGCGTAATGTATTGAGTTACACTAAAGGCATCAGCGATAATTAGGGTCATATTTGAGGCAATTAATCAGATTCGTAAATCATGTAAAATTATCTTGTAGTCATACAATATAATGAATTAAAAGTTAAAATGGATTAACCCTATTCGTAAGAAATTATGATTTCACTTCCGCTTCTTACTCTCAAACTTATACTCACCCAAGTCTCCTGTAATGCCCGCAAAGGCAAATGGCAGGGTATAGCTTCCGTTTAGATCGTTACTGGATGTTAATCTGGTTGCAATCGCTGTAAGAGTATCAGGAATCAGGGCAAAAGGCCTCTCAAAAGAGATCCTGTAGCTACCACCCCTCTTTTCTTCAACAGAAAGTATCTTCGAGGTGCTATCGCCGGCAGAAAGCAGCAATTGATGAGCTTGCTTTCTAAATGAAATAATTTGTCTTGTACCGAGTTCTGAATCCTGTTTCGCAAAAGCAACGCCCGTCTGAAGAAACTGTAACGGTTGTGCTGGACCAGTAATTTGCAAATGATGATATATTGATGCGATACCGCCCGGGGTGTTTCCATAAGACGTGCCGTTGCAAATAACAATTAAAAATTAAGATTTCTACCGGATTAGCTTTGCGTGCGTTATTTTTTATATCTTCATCATTCAACTCTGAAAATTTCTTAATTAAGGGATACATAAGTACAATAATTTTACAATTGAGCATGAATTGGGATGAAGTAAAAGTATCGATAGTCAAGGATTTAGAATCTAGAGACTTAAAAGACCCAACAATACGCATTGGGGCACTGAATTCAATCGACAAGATTTTAGTCCGTCATATTGAAGAACTTCGAAGCAATCCGATTAAATTTATTGAACTTTTCAAGAAAGACGATTTTAAGGCACTGCTTGCCACATACAAATCAAACAAAAAATTAAACGGAGCAGAAGAAAGCGTGGTTAATGAGATTTACACCCGACTATGATTAAGGCTTAGTTTACTAGAAGTACTTAGCCATTAACTCATTATCTGTCAAGTTTTTGCCCTTAATTGGAAAGTCTTTAATATCAAACCGACTGCTCAAAAAAGGGAACCTGTTTCCACCATTTTTGTGATACCATCGATCAATTAACACATTCTCTCGAGGAGACCCACTTCTTAATCCGTTTGCAGAAGGAGTATGTAAACGATTGGTATATATATTTGCTTGCTTACACTTTAACTCGATAATTCGCATCTGTTCTTCAAATGTATTGGGTTTCGTCTTCTTTTTTGCAGGATTTCCCATTTAGTAAAATAAACGGCCTCGATGTTATTCTTTAAAATAAATTCAACAATAGGCTCCGTGTTCCAAGTGAATTGATTGAACAACTCAATTTCGCTATCCAACACCGTCCTAATTCTTTCAACATGGTCCATATTCGACAAATCAGCATCATCAATGCTGATGAGCAAATCTGTTACACCTATTTCATTGATCTTCAGGAAGTTCAATTGAGCTACTAAATCTTGTCTTGAGACAGAAGAAATCCCGGCAAAGCGAGGGAGTACTTCCCAGAAATAATTCGTGGCTCTGCCATAATAATAATTAGCCGCATTAGCGGGGTGCCACGCTGGTTCAGGATTAAAAGTACCGACAATAAGTGTTCTTACCTTCCAATTAGGGATTAAACCACTAATACCTTCCAAATGAAATGGATGGCCGAAGAATTTGTGTTTGCAACTCATATGAAGACTTTGTTTATGTTCGCTTTTATTTAATTATAATAAAATAATAATAAAGAAACAAGAGTAAAATCAAAATAACCATCGGATTATCGTAATTGCATATATTCCTATTATTTGTATATATTGGCCATATAAATTAATTCTCAATGGCTCTAGTATTTGTTAAAAACGGAAAGGTTGAACTCCGTAAAGAAAGCGGTTCACTTATACACACGTTTGGAACAGGCAAAACAATCAACGCCAATATCAATTCTGACTTCAGTTTAATTATCTTAACATTGGCCGGTGGCAAAGTTGAACTTCGTAAAGACTCTGGAAGTTTAGTGCGAACAATCGGCAATGGCCATTGCAAATCAGCTTCATTTGCCGGAGATGATATTCTATTAGAACTGGAGAACGGCAAGAAAGAACTTCGCAAAGTAAGCGGATCACTCATTAAAACCTTTTAAATTACCTCACATGTCTTATCAAACAGCGTTCACAATCTCGGTCTTATCCGTCTATAGCTTTACAGTTTTTGGATAAACCATTCACTGTCAATGAAAGAAGAAGCAATCGCAAGATTTGATTATCCTGAGGAACTTAAGGAAAAGCTAATAGAGCTGGTGGTTTACCAGAACTATTCAAAAGAAGAAGTAGCTAAAAAGTACGGTCTGGTAAATACCTACATCCTCACCAACTGGATTATTGGATACAAGAAAAAATTAGAGAAAGGAGCCGTAACTTTAGCTCCCATGGAAAAGCCAAAGACTAAAGATGCCGCTGAGCTGAAGAAGCGGATAAAGGATCTGGAGAAGGCATTAGAGAAGGCCAATGTACTTATCTACGGCCTGAACTCGATGATTGACCATGCTGAAAAGGCACACAAGGTTCCCATTAGAAAAAAGGGTGGTACCAAACAGTAAAGCTGATCAGGGAGAAACGCATTACAAGGATGGGCGTCGGGCCACTTTGTAGACTGCCATAGTAAAATCTATCCCCCAAGTGCATGGTAGACAACCAGGCCTCCAAAAGGCGATACCTGCTGATCAGCCTATTTTCCACTGTTATACCGATATGAAACATCGAGTCAACCACGTCGTCGGTCGGCAACAGTATGTCATCAAATACGGCTGCGCTGACTGCTGTCTGTGGAATCACGAATGATTAGATCAGCTTTAACAATGATCTTTTGCGGGTTTTCGCCTGTTTTTTTTGAATTCATCATATTAAGTAATGCATTGATCGATTGATTCGCCAGTTCCATTAATGGTTGTGCGACTGCAGTTATGCTCGGCTTATAAATATTAAAAATTTCATGATCATCGAAACCGATGATAGCTATATCTTCAGGTATTTTGAGATTTAGCTGATTAAGTGCCTTGATTCCACTAAAAGCAAGGTAGTTGGTCGCGAAAAACAGGGCATCAATCTGTCCGTTTATTTTCATAAACGCTACAAGTTCTTCCACGGTTTGGTCAAGACTATTGGCAAAAGGAATTTTCTTTATCAAAGAAGGCATATCGTGAGCAGCGAGTGCGTTCTGATATCCCAAGAACCTGTCCCGCATCTGGGTTTGCTCAGAGTCCAGTTCAACAAGGGCAATGTTTTTGTATTTTTTACTGATCAAATAGCTGACGGCATCATAACTTGCCTGGTAGTTGTCCAGTATCACATAACTTGTATCTATATCCGGAAAAAATCTGTCAAACAATACCACGGGCAGCCCGTCATTACACAATTCCTGTATCTCCTGCTCAATACCCGCCGGGGGCGTTATGATATATCCGTCGACATGCCGCTCCCGAAATAAAGCAATTAATTCCCGGGTTTTTTGAATATCGTCATCCGTACTGCAATAAATTATCTTATATCCGTTCTGATAAGCAATTTCTTCAATATGATAGGCGATCTGAGCAAAAAAGTAATCCGATATTTTCTCCACCATCAACCCGATAATCATAGTTTTGCCTGTACTTAAACTTTTGGCCAGCTGGTTGGGTTTGAATTTTTTTTCCTCTATATATTTTAGCACTTTATCTATTAGAAGATTACTTATCCTGTTTTCTTTTGCCTTACCATTTAAAATAAAAGAAATTGTCGTTTTTGATATATTAAGATCGGTTGCGATATCACGTATTGATAGCTTCTTTGCCATAGGGTTTCTTTTGATAGGCTGTGCACTATCTTTACTTCCAGCTTAAATTAACTTTTTTATCATAAAGAACCGATTGGTTTCTTAAAAAATTTTTGTACTGCTCCGGATTCGCAAATTCTGTATCCGTTGGTTGCCAGGCTGCATAAAATCGAAATATCACAGGGAGACTGTTTGACAGGGGTTTAAACGTTACCAAATAGCTGTCCCTGATGTCCTTTTCTGTCTCCAGGCTCTTACCGAATGACAAGATTTCAGACCTGTTCCCCAGTATGGCCAAACCAAGGTTATCTATATTTTCACTTTGCAATCCATAAGCATATAAGATTTTGCTCTTTTGGCTTTCCAGTTCATGAGCGGTCACCTGATATAAATTGGCGAAACCAGTGACTAATTTTGCCGCTGCCGGAGCATTTCCAATAGTAACACTGCTCTGGTAAAAAAACTGTCCGCCCCAAATACTTATTTCTTCAGTAAGTGATACAGGTTTAAATCCGGGTGCAATATTCCATTCGGGATACTTTATTCGGAATATTGCCCTTACCGGTCCATCTGCCACTTTTTCATAGATGACTTTGCCCATATTTTTTCCACCAAGACGGATCAGTGTATCGCTCCCATTTTTAAGTTTTAGTATTAAGGCGAGGGCACCTGCACTCAGCGAGGAGCCCACTTTGTAGATGTCCATGCCCCAGGGAGCCCTGTTGTGATAAATCACAGTGGGATCTACCCCAACAGTGTCCATCATCATCGCAGTTGTTGTTTTGCCCCATATATCCTTCCCATTACGTACATCCAGGTAAAGCCTGAAGCCGACTTTATCGTTTTCCCATGCCGGTCCCTCAGTTAAAAAAGGAGGCAATTTCTCTTTTGAAAAGTCTGTATTCGGCTGGCCTGCAGGAATTGAATCCGTATCGACACTTGCAGCAAAAGTATTGTCCGCGTTTTTACGCCGTTGCCGTACATGCGCACGGATCATACCACTATTTAACCTCTCCGTGGTTATACCAACCGAAAAAGCAGCTTGCTCCAAAGGCTTCAAGGTGTAAAGGAAGACCGCTTCATCCCAGATTCCATCCTTGTCCAGGTCATCAAACTGAACCGTCTGAACTCTTCCTGTTCCGTCGGTGATCC
Source organism: Pedobacter sp. (assembly GCF_035317785.1). GTDB lineage: Bacteria > Bacteroidota > Bacteroidia > Sphingobacteriales > Sphingobacteriaceae > Pedobacter. The sequence continues at coordinate 30,970 of NZ_DATHGC010000016.1, forward strand.
TTAAAAACAAATCCTTTGTTAATGTTTTGAACTGCCGGGGGAGCGCTATACGTTTTAATACGATCAGTTCATCCTGTCTTTTATAAATTGCAGGATTTCTAACCAGCAGTTTTTTTGATTGTGCGGAGCACGCTATTGAGGCCATAACAACCAAAACAAAGCAGGCTGTAAAATAATTTTGATTCATTATCACACTATTATAAGTTCTTTACCTGCGGTTTTTACAACCGGCACATTTTACCATTATTTATCAATTCTAAACCAGTCAAAACCGGCATAGCCCCCTGTTACAGGATCCATTTATCTGATTTTTGGCTATAAATCTCTTTTAAGAAACTCAGGCGATCTGTTGTCTTTTGTCACTCATCAAACATGCCTCTTTGTTAGCCTCACAACCTGAACAATTCCAATTATTTTGAAGACTTCCAGGCAGTGGTATGCACATGGTCAAATCTAACTACTGAAGTAACTGTGCTTAACCTGGACGAAATGGAAAGGCCTACAAAAATCTCTTTTTTAAGAGGAAGTTCCGTGCTCCCTATCTGCGACCATGTTTTGCCATCGGCAGAAACATATCCTGAAAAATTGGTTCCCCTGCGCACCAACCGTAACCAGTAATATTCCATTAACCGTCCGTTCTGAATTACAGGCGAGGTTAGATCAAGGCCTGTGCTTTTCACCACTGTTTCTCCGCCTGTGGCTTCGCGAGCCATCAGCTTAGTGGTCCAGCCAGGCGCTTCTATCTGTTTAGTAGCCTCAGGACTGAGAATCAGTGAGACATGGGACGCATTGGCATTAAGGCCGTTTCTCATCATTACTCCCATTTGAGTAAATTGAGAACCGAGTTGGGGGATGAACCTGGCCGTAAATTCCCCATCTCCGCTCATAGGCGCGTATGCATACTGGAACTGGTCTTCTTTTCCCCCAATTGCTGTTCCTGAGCCTTCCAGTCTAAAGTATCTCCCATTGTATGATGATGAACCCGCGACATTAACATTGCCAATATCCTGGTATTTCCAGGGTGCGGGTAATCCGGAGCTAATTGACATCTCCGGTGCATTTGCACTTTCTCCGATGCTATTGACCGCGGATACCGTATAATAATAAAGCGCGCCTGACCGAACCTGTTGATCAGTGTAAAACGTTGTCGGTATGTTTTTGGCAATTA
>NZ_DATHGC010000017.1:0-8897 GCF_035317785.1 Pedobacter sp.
GTGCTTTCTGTATGGGCATGAGCAGGCAGGTATTTGAAATCCACAGCGGCATAATAGCCCGTATTGGTGATGATGCGCAGTCCGCTGGCGCGGGAAAGCTGTTTTAATAAAACAGCATCTCTGCCGATATAAGCCGGTGTACATTCCGCCAAAGTGCTTACGCCGCTTGCTTTTAGTTTTTTAAGATACGGTAGCAGGAAGTCAAACGCCTTTTTGCGGTCATACTGCGGCTGAACCACCTTTTCAGCACCAATAAAATCTGTAAAAGTATGCTCATGCGGCAGGAAGATCCCCGCATCGGCCGGCTTCATTTTTCCGGTTACGGTCATGAGATAACCCTCCTCAGCTCCGGGAACCTGGCCGGCGCCCAAAGCATCCCCATAAGCAAGCGTACGGGAGGGGAGTGCAGCATACGCCCCGGATAGGAGCGACAGGGAGATAAAGCGACGTCTGTTCAGCATCTTCAGGCTTTGGTCAATAAATAAATGTAGCAAATTTTAGCGTACTTCATATTTCAATAGTTCTTATCTTGTGGGTGATCACACACAACCCTGTTGACGAAACTCACAAATTCCTGCTAATGAAACCTAAAAACATTCTTTTTGTCCTGCTGATCATGATTTCGGTAAATGCTGCCGCGCAGCTCAGGCAAAACCCCTACCAGGAACTTCCCCTCGGTAGTATCCGTCCCCAGGGCTGGCTGCGGGAAATGCTCATCCGTCAAAAAGACGGAGCTACCGGCAACCTGGATAAACTTTATCCCCTGGTGATGAACGAAAGAAATGGCTGGCTGGGCGGTGACGGCGATCAATGGGAACGGGGACCGTACTGGATTGACGGATTATTACCGCTCGCTTATATCCTGAAAGACAAAGCGCTGATCGCCAAAGTAAAACCCTGGATAGAATGGTCCATCAAAAGCCAGACACCTGATGGCTACTTTGGTCCCTCAAAAGACTACCCCGGCGAAGCGGGCATCCAAAGAGACAACAGCCGTGACTGGTGGCCAAAAATGGTGATGCTCAAGATCTTAAAGCAATATTATTCGGCTACCGGCGATAAAAGGGTGATTACCCTGATGACCAATTACTTCAAATACCAGCTCCGGGAACTTCCATCAAAACCGCTCGATCACTGGACGTTCTGGGCCAGGTTTCGCGGCGGGGATAATCTGGCTGTCGTGTACTGGTTGTACGGCATTACCGGTGATAAGTTTTTGCTGGATCTGGGCGACCTGCTGCACAAGCAGACCTTTGACTTTACCAATGCATTTCTAAATACCGATATGCTCAGCAAAAGGAACAGCATCCATACTGTAAACCTTTCACAGGGTATGAAAGAACCGCTGATCTATTACCAGCACCACCCCGAACAAAAATACCTGGATGCCGTTAAAAAAGGCTTTGAAGACCTCCGGAAATACAACGGCATGGCGCATGGCCTGTATGGCGGTGATGAAGCATTGCATGGCAATAATCCTACGCAAGGCTCAGAATTGTGTACGGCTGTAGAAATGATGTTTACCCTGGAGAGCTCGCTGGAAATTACCGGAGATGTCGGGTATGCCGATAAACTGGAAAAAATCGCCTTTAACGCACTGCCTGCGCAGATCTCTGATGATTTTCAGACCCATCAGTATTTTCAGCAGGCCAACCAGGTGATGCTGACCCGGCAAATGCGCAATTTTGGTGACAATCATGGCGGTACAGATCTGTGCTATGGCTTGCTGACCGGATATCCATGCTGCACTTCAAATATGCACCAGGGCTGGCCCAAATTTACTCAAAACCTATGGTATGGCACAGCCGATAAAGGTCTGGCTGCACTGGTCTATTCCGCCAGTGAGGTCACCGCCAAAGTGGCCGGTGGTGCTGAGGTGACCTGGAAAGAGGAGACCAATTATCCTTTTGAGGAAACCGTGAAATTTACCCTTCAGACCAAAAAGGCAGTTGCATTTCCATTTCACCTCCGGATACCGGAATGGTGTAAAAAAGCGACCATAAAAATTAACGGGCAGATCTTTCAGGAAGCCGGTGGCAATCAGATTGTAAAAATAAACCGGGAATGGAAGTCTGGTGACATGGTCGAACTGGCTCTGCCCATGCACATCTTCAAAAATAAATGGTACGAAAACTCAATGTCAGTAGAGCGCGGACCAATCACCTATGCACTGAAAATGGGGGAAGCGCTCAAGCAGGTCAATAATGTCAAAGATCCGGAACAATATGGCAAAAGTTATGATGAAGTGCGGCCAACGACACCATGGAACTACGGTCTGTTTGATATGAATATAGAGAAAATGGAGCAAAATTTTAAGGTAGAAAATACAGGCAGGACCAGTAATTATCCATGGAACCTGGAAAATGCGCCCATACAGATCAAAACAAAGGCAAAGCGAATTCCCTCATGGAAGCTGTACAACGACATGGCGGGCCCGATTCCTTACAGTCATATTTACGGGCTGGAAAGCAGCAAAGAAGAAGAGGAGATCGTTTTGATACCATATGGATGCACTACTCTTCGGATCTCACAGTTTCCATTGGTTGGCAACAGGTAATGTGTGACTTAATGGTCTGATATGCGTCTATACTGCATTTAAATTTTATGATGAAAAAGACAAGGCTTAAATATAAATTGCTTAAGGGTTGGTTAACCTGTACCTTAACCAACCCTTAACCAACCCTTAAGCAATCCTTAACGAAACCTTAAGCAAAGCTTAATAAATTTAATACCAAATTAGACGCAGATAGGACTGGTAATGTACTTTCTGGTCCTAGATGGTCTTAGGTGTGTACACTTTTACAATACCATCGTTTTCGCTGCTCACAACCAGCAGACTTTTTTTAGTCGGGCTGTCCTTAGCAGGAATAAACAGCACACCCTCAGGGGCATCACCGCATTTCAACAATTGAAGAAAAGCCGGTGCCGATGGATTGGTTACGTCATAAACGGCTACTGCATCTACTCTTTCCATACCTACAAAGGCAATTTTTTTATTTCCTACGGTTCCAATAGTGATACCTTCAGGTTCTATGCTTTTATCATCGCTTCTTACGTCATCATAGACACCTGCTTTTTCACACTCCTTGTCTAGTTCATTCTTGCTGTCAAAAACCTGGGCACCTGTGCTGCCGTTCCATACCGAAAATGAACGTGAGCCAAAAGAATAAAGTTCATCCAGGTCGCCGTCACCGTCAGTGTCTCCAAGTGTAGTGGTCACGTTTAAACGACCTAGTTTTTCATCTGATTTCAAGTCGGCGGCATTTGGAAATACAGTCGGATCCAGTTTAATGTCTTTATTTTTTATCCTCAGGAATTCTACATAAGCCCCTTCGTATTCCCTTGTATCACCTTCATTGGCTGTAAACAGGTATGGAGTTCCGTTTGATTCCAGCACTGCAATTGCATCAGGTAAATACATTCCTTTTACCGGCCATTTTGCAGGTGTATATTTTCCAGGTTTATCAGGTATATCACTTGGATCTATCTCATTGCCTGTTAAATTATAATCTTTAAAACCAAGCGGGAAAATGTTACTGACCGTTTTGGAAGCAATATCAATTTTAGCGATGCCGTTGTTCTCCTGCAGGGTTACCCAGGCTGTTTTGGAATCGGCCGATATAGTTACGTATTCTGGCTCTATATTCTTTACAAAAGTACTGTTCGGGCCAAAGATACGGAAGCCTTTCTGCATCAGTGCAGTTTTCTGTCCTTCCACCGATGAAAAGTTCAGCGTAGTAACCGCATAGTTTTCAGTCACTGAAATAATAGATACCGTGCCTTCCGGGTCAGTTGTATAAGCAGCATTTGGCTCCCCTTCATTGGCCGATAGGATGTATTTGCCGTCTGGCGAGAAGGTCACCATGTCTGGCAGTGCACCGACATTGACCTGGCTGATCACACTGTGATCGCTGGTTTTAAACACAACGACTTTACCATTGGCTGTTTTATCCATAGCCTGTATTGCTGCGGCCAGCTTGCCGGAATGTACCGACAGGCTATTTACTACGCCCCCGTAAGTTTGTACATTGATATTGCCGATAACGGTCATTTTTGCAGGGTCCTTAAAATCTATGACCTCGATGCGGTTGACCTGGTTTGGCTGACCTTCATTCTCATTTTTTACGACAAAGAGCTTTTTTGTTTCTGGATCGTAGGCTGATATTTCCGCGGCGCCGATTTCGCCGATGTCTATTGAGCCGGTTTCGGCAAATGTTCCGGCGTCTTCATTTACAAAAAACTCCGGTTCTGTAACCACAGGCTTGTCTTTTTTACAGCCGGCAATGGCAATGACTAAAAAAGCAAACAGTAATATTTTTCTCATGCTATCTTGTTTTAATTTTAGCAGCGAATGTATTACCTCAAGGTTAGGAACGCTTAAGCACAAGGTTAAGATATTGTAAATTATTTCATAATGGAGACAAACGATTACAAGCTAGAATAATTTTAATATATTTACTCAATTCAAAAAACCAAAACAAACCAAAAGAAACAAATATGAACTTAAACCGCTCTCAGTGCGCGAAACGCTCTCTACGTTTTTTGCGATCCAAGGGTGTCCTGGCAGGCCTTGCACTGCTGACCCTTGTAGGAATCTTCGCTTTCACATCCAGGGAAGATGACCCTTTTGAAAAAATTATTGCAGCCCTGGAAAAATGGGCGAGCACCAATCCACAGGAAAAAGTGTACCTGCATACAGACAGGCCGTACTACCTGGTCGGCGATACCATCTGGTTTAAGGCCTATGTTACCCTGGGTGCCAAGCACCAGCTGAGCATGCTCAGCGGTGCGGTGTATGTGGATTTGATCAGTGAAAAAGACTCACTGGCTGCTTCGCTAAAGCTGCCGCTTACCGCCGGAATGGCCAACGGGGAGTTTGTGCTGGCCGATTCGTCGATGAATGATGGCAACTACCGCATCCGGGCCTATACGCAGTGGATGCGTAATGCAGGCCCTGATTATTTTTATGATAAGGTGATCAAGGTCGGCAACTCGATCAGTAACCCGGTCTTTTCATCGGTCAAATATGAGTACACAAAAGATCCGAAAACCCCTGCAACCGCGGTGATTCTTTATACCGACGAGAAGGGAGAGCCTTACAGCGGTAAGAAAGTTAATTTTGAGTTGCTGGAAAACAGCAACCTGGTGATGAGCGGAAAGGGCGAAACCGATGCGAAAGGCGAGCTGCGCGTCGTGCTGAAGCCAAATAAAGAAGGCAAATACAGCGGAGCATACCTGGTGACCAAACTGGAGGCCAAAGACAAAGAGATGATAACCAAGAGTTTCCTGATCAAGTCTGTCGCTACACAGTCCGACATCCAGTTTTTCCCGGAAAGCGGGAATATGGTGAACGGTGTGCGGACCAAGATGGCTTTTAAGGCGATCGGTACGGAAGGAACCGGTATTGTTGTTAAAGGTGTGGTGACTGACAATACCAATGCGCAGGTTGCTGAATTTGAAAGTACGCACCTGGGCATGGGCTTTTTTCAGCTGATGCCGGAAAGTGGCAAAACCTACCAGGCAAAAGTAACTTATGCTGACGGATCTGAAAGTACGGTAAAATTGCCTGTGGCTTCGGAAACCGGCTATGTGCTGAGTGTGTATAATACGGAGTCGGACACGGTTCTGGTGAGGATCCGTGCAGGCGCTGAAACCCTGAAAGGTGGTGAGCAGACCGTAGGGCTGGTAGCGCAGATGGGCGGCGCTGTTTATTTTGGCAGCCAGATCAGTGTGGCCAAACCTATGGTCTCTATTCCGGTGCCCGCAAAGGATTTTCCTTCAGGGATCATGCAGTTCACTTTGTTTTCTGTGGCAGGTGTGCCGATCAACGAGCGGATCATTTTTCTGCAGCGCAATGACCAGATGGACCTGAAGCTGAGCAGTGCAAAACAAACTTATGCCGCCCGCGAAAAAGTTGGCATAGACCTGGATGCAAAAGATCCTAAAGGCCAGCCGCTGACGGGCAGTTTCTCTGTGTCTGTGATCAATGAAACGGCGATTCCGGTCGATGAAACCAAGGAAAACACGATCTTTTCACAATTGCTGCTGAGTTCTGATCTCAAGGGGTACGTAGAGAACCCAAATTATTATTTTCACAATTCCAATGAGGAAACCCGGGGCAACCTCGATATTTTGATGCTGACCCAGGGGTACAGGAGGTTTACCTGGAAGGAACTGGCTTCCGGCAAGCCATTCGTTCCTACGCATAAACCGGAAAAAGTAGGCATCAATATTACGGGCAAGTTATTGACCCTGACCAATAAACCTGTAGCCGGTGGCTCGATCATTATGATGAGCAATAAAGTGGGTGGTAAACCGCTCGATACAGTAACTGATGCTCAGGGTAACTTCAAGTTCAGCAACCTGATCATTATGAAGGGGATGGGCCTGACCCTGCAGGGCAGAAATGAAAAAGGCGGTAATAAAGTGGAACTGAAGGTAGATAAGCTGACCAGTCAGCTGCCTACACCGAATCCGAATATTGGTGATATTGAAAATGATTCCAGACAGCTCATGGCTGCTGCATTGGAAAACAGCAGGAAGCAGGAGAGTGAGATGCTGAAACGTGGGATGATGGGCCGTACCCAGCAGTTGAACGAGGTCGTCATCAAAGCGCGTAAACGCTGGGCCGCCCGAAGTACGAGCAGTTACGATATTCCCGAAGGGCATGCTGATTTTACCTTAAAACCGGATCCGCGTGATCAGTTCAGAGATGTGCTGGAGTTCCTGACGATACGACTGACCAATGTTACATTCCCCATGCAGGATACCCAGGAATGCGGTATGATGCCTGTGCCTATGTCCAGGGGTGAAAGGCTCACTATCATTCTCAATGGAAGTAAATTGAATGTCTGCCAGAACCTGGCGCTTTATGAGGCCGATCCGTCTGACATCGTAAAAGTGGACGTGGTCCGCACAAACCAGGCGCTGATCAGTATGGTAGGTGGTCCGGCACTGGTGATCACCACTAAATTTGGCAACTACCGCGCGAGCAATGACTTTTCTATGAAACACTATTCGCCGCAGGGATTTAATATGGCTAAAGAATTTTATTCGCCGAAATACAAGAATGACGATAATGATCCTAAGCTTGCCGATCTGAGAACCACAGTTTACTGGAATCCAGGGCTGATCTCTCAAAATGGCAAGGGCAAATTTGAGTTCTTCAATGCGGACAGCAAGGGTTCTTACCGTGTGGTCGTTGAAGGGATGAACGCAGCCGGTGTACTGGGCAGACAGGTATACCGTTACAAGGTAGAGTAACGGCATTTTTAATGTGGGACCGGCCTGAATGGGAAGGATCCTGCGCAAACGTTTTCGATAATAAAAGGGGCAGGTGATGCCCCTTTTGTTGTTGACAAGCTATATATTTAAATCGACTAAAATATATTATGAGCGAGAATAAGACGATATATCGAATGGAACAGACCATGCGCTGGTTTGGGCCTAAGGACCCGGTGAGTCTGTCTGATATCAGGCAGGCGGGATGCGCGGGAGTAGTGACTGCCCTTCACCATATTCCCAACGGGGAGATCTGGACGGTTGCAGAAATAAACAAACACAAAGAACTGATAGAACAGGCCGGATTGAAATGGGACGTGGTAGAAAGCGTGCCCGTACACGAGGCCATAAAGACCCGTTCTGCCGGATTTGAAATCTATATTGACAATTATAAGGTATCCCTGCGGAATCTCGCTGTCTGCGGTATTTCCGTGGTGACGTATAATTTTATGCCGGTGCTGGACTGGACGAGGACCAACCTGGCTTTTGAGCTGGAAAACGGGGCCAAAGCGCTTAAGTTTGAAAAGGCAGCCCTGGTTGCTTTTGATGTGCACATGCTGCAAAGGCCCAATGCTGCTGCGGATTATTCTGCTGAGGAGCTGGCTGCTGGCAGGTTGCGTTTTGATCGGATGCCTGCGGAGGAACGTGCTGTACTGCAGAAAAACATCATAGCCGGACTGCCGGGCAGTGAAGAGAGCTTCTCCCTGGAGCAGTTCCAGCAGGCTCTGGACAAATATGAAGGCATTGATGCAGAGCAGCTTTCTGCCAATCTGATCTCCTTTCTTTCGCAGATCATACCGGTTGCCGACGAAGCAGGGGTGAAGCTGGCCATCCATCCGGATGATCCGCCATACCCGATCTTTGGTTTGCCAAGGGTGGTAAGCACGGCTAACCTCGTGCAGAAACTGTTCTCGGCTGTCCCTTCCTTGAATAATGGCCTTTGTTTTTGCACGGGTTCATTTGGGGTAAGGGAAGACAACGACCTGGTGGCAATGGTAAGGCAATTTGCTGACCGCATCCATTTTATCCATTTGAGAAGTACCCGCAGAAATGCGCAGGGTGATTTTTATGAAGACAATCACCTGGAAGGGGACGTGGACATGCATGGGGTGGTAAAACAGATCCTGGAAATACAACAGGAGCGGAAGGTCAGCATCCCGATGCGGCCGGATCATGGTCACCAGATGCTGGACGACCTGCGCAAAAAGACCAATCCGGGTTATTCTGCCATAGGCAGGTTAAAAGGACTGGCAGAATTAAGAGGACTCGAGTTTGGCCTCATCAACGAATATTTAAAGAAATAAAATGAAAGACGGAGCTGTAATACCTGAAGATTTTTTGCTGGACAACGAAAAAGCCAGAATATTGTTTAATGAGTATGCGAAAGACCTGCCCATTATCGATTATCACAATCACCTTCCTCCGCAGGAAATAGCGGAAAATAAAAAGTTTGCCAACCTGACGGAGATCTGGCTGAAGGGAGACCACTACAAATGGCGGGGCCAGCGGGCGCTGGGTGTCAGCGAAGCGCTGATCACCGGAAATGCATCAGATGAAGATAAATTTATGGCATGGGCCAAAATAGTGCCGGCCACGGTGCGCAACCCCTTGTTTCA
>NZ_DATHGC010000018.1:0-5034 GCF_035317785.1 Pedobacter sp.
TTATCAGGATTTTGCCCGTGCTGTACTGGCAGATCTGGATCAGGCAGAAGCCCTGCTGAAAGATACAGATCCGATCAGGAAATATTCCATTGCGCAGCTGAACCCGGGACGCAACGACAAGCCTGTGCTGAGTGACAATTATTTGGAATACCGCCAGGTGCGGATGAACTATTATGCTGTCCTGGCACTGAAGGCCCGGATTTACCTTTGGCTGTCGGCAGGTGATGTCTCGAATAAAGCAAATGCGGTTAAATATGCGCAAATGGTGGTTGATGCGGTAGATCCGACAGGTGCTCCTATGTTCAGACTGGGTGAAGAACGCGACCGCGCAGCAGAAGATTATACCATGTCCTGTGAGCACATCGCGGCTTTAAGCGTTTATGATCTTGAAGCGAGGGCCAATTCAACATTTGGAGAGAACGGTGGTCTTCAGCGCTATGATTTTAACATTACTGACGGATTTTATTACCTGAACAATCTTTTTCCGGTAGCGGAAAGAACCTCGGACATCCGCTGGAAACAAATGTGGAGCTATAAGACAGGCCAGGGAAAAGCAAATTATGTGATGTATAAAAAATATATCCAGAAACAGTTATTGCCTGAGTTTCAGATACTCCAGGTCCCCTTATTGCGCCTGAGTGAAATGTACCTGATCCTTACGGAATGTGCAGAAACAAAAGGAGGTGCTGAAGCGGTCTATACTACTTTTTGCAGCAAAAAAGGCATTCCGTTTACTTCATTTAACACAGCAGATTGGCAGGCTGACAGAAGGAACAAGATGATCAGGGAATATGTCAGGGAGTTTTATGCGGAGGGGCAGAGCTTTTTCACTTATAAGCGCTTTAACGTGACCACCTTGCCTGCAAGCTGGACCTATACCTTTTTTAACGCTAAGCCGGAAAAATACATCGTTCCCAAGCCATTGCGTGAAATCAATTACAACAATAACTAATTACGATTATGAACAGATTAATATATTTTGCTTTGATTTTTCTGGCAGCTGTGGCTACCGGTTGTTCAAAGGCGGATGAATTGTTATATAATGATATTTCCCGTGTGCAGCTGAACGATACAGCTACAGTGAACAGCACTTTTGTCTATGAGGCTGCAACAGTAACAAGGGATACGGTTTATATCCAGGTGAATACCATTGGGGATATGGCAAGTTATGACCGGGAGGTAGCACTGATACAGGTACCCGAGGGCGGAACAGTCAATGCAGCGGTTCCTGGGGTACATTATGTAGCCATGGATGACCCCTCCCTAAAAACACTAATGGTGGTGAAGGCCAATACGGTAAAGGCGATGATCCCTGTGGTATTACTGCGCGATGCCAGTTTGAAAGACAAGAGTTACCGTTTGAAACTGCAGCTGTCCGGCAATGATCAGTTTGGCCTTGGGGAGATCCAAAGAAGAAGTTGTGTCATTGTCTTCTCTGATCGCCTGGAACGCTTCTATTCATGGAGGGTGGACAGCGGCTTAGCGCCTGCATTCTACACTTTTGGCAAATACAGCACACGCAAGCACCAGTTTATGGTTGATGTCCTGAAAGAGCAGATCGATGAGGCCTGGTACCAGACCGCCCTAAGCCTCGGGGCGACTCAAAATTATGGCAACTTGCTGAAAACGGCTTTAGATGCATTTAACAAGAACCCGGATAATATTGCAAGCGGTGCTGCGCCGCTGCGTGAAACAAATGATCCGGTTAGTCCTTTGATCTCTTTCCCTTAAAAACACATCAGAAATTTAATAACAAAACATGGTTATGAATAAGATATATATATTAATAATAGGTTTGTTCACCCTGCTCTCGGTATCCTGTGTCAAAGAGGGCGGTAATGAATTTGTACCTGATCTGCCTGCCCCTTCATTAAAGGGATTTGAGAAGGCCTATTCCGCATTTACCCATAAGGATATACTGAGCATTAGCCCGGCAGTAGAAAATGAAGGACAATATGATTTTTCCTGGACGGTTGTATCCACTAATTTTGTCGTGAATTCCGGAGTTGTGCCTGCCGGCGATACCATTGCACGGACCAAAAACCTGAGCTATGAAGTGCTGCTCAACCCGGGACAATATATCCTGACCCTCCGTATCAAAGATAAACAGACAGGCGTTACGCAGATCAGTACCAGCGCACTTTCTGTGTCGACGCTTACGATGGGTGGATGGTACCTTCTTAAAGACGATGGCGGCAAAACAGATTTTGATTTTGTTTATCCAAACGGAAGGATTGACAACTGGCTCGCCAATTTTAACGGTGGAAGAAACCTTCCCGGAAAAGCCATAAAGTCGATCTTTGCCGGTTCGTTTAAAATTGGCCTGAAGTCTACCGAGCTTTATAGTGTGTTTGTAGTGATTTCAGATCAGGACGCGGCGATCTGCAGGATAGACAACGGGAAGATCGTGATGGGATTTGACGATATGTTCTTTACAAAGCCAGCGGTCAAAAAACCCCAGAATGTACTTCAGCCACAGGCTGATAACCTTATACACCTCATTAATGACAGCAAGGTATACACCTTGTCGAAAGGCTCCTATTTCAGTGCGCCCCCGCTTTCCAGTTACAAAATGTCTCCTGTAGCAGCGGTAGCTTCTATGGATATGGTTTTTGACGACAATTCCAAATCAATGGTGTGGGTTGACGGCTCAAATTATGTCGCACTGCCTGGTACTGCCGGTGCGCTGAAAAACATAAATGCAGATGTTGTTTGGATGGGTGCTTATCCGGGTCAGCGAAATGCTGCCCTTATATTGTTCCGTAAAAGCGCGGGGGAGGGACTCTTATTTAAATTGAATACGCAATTTGGATCAATGACAGGCTCGACCTTTCCGGGTACGCCTCCGTTGATACAAGACTCAAAGACTGTATCGGCAGCGCACGGCCTGATGTCTGCAGATGCGATCGGCGGCAACTACGATTCGGATTATATTTATTATGCGAAGGGCAACAAAATTTACATGACTGATTTTGCCTCTCTTCCTGAGAATCTTCAGGTCACGCTCCCTGAAGGTGAGCAGGTGACGGCCATACAGCACATTAAATATCCGCAGCCAGCTTATGCCGGTATTGTCGCCACTACAGATTACCTGGCTATTGCCTCGTATGCTGCGGGAAAATACAAGGTCTGGCTCCACACGATCAGTTCTACCGGAACCATACAGACCCTCGCCCAGCCGACTTTTGAAGGTCAGGGACGTGTGACCTGTGTCAATTATGTGGAACAGGGCAAGGGAAACCGGACTTATTAATTCTTTTTACCGATAGTCATCAATTTGAATCAATGAAATTAATACTAAACATTACCCTGTTGGCATGCATGCTGACAGGGACTGTTTTTGCGCAGCAGGACCCGGACAGGGAATCACCCGCCATCCAAAAACAAAAGGCAGAACTGGACCAGGCCCTTGCTGTTGTGCAGCAGAAACTGGCTTTATGCGAAAAGACCTACAGGGATGCCCAGACTAAAAAGATAAAATATGATACCATTGGCCTGGGTGCATGGCGTGCGGAAATGGCTGTGCTTAAGGCAGAGAAGAATAAAGAACAGGCTGTTTTTATCCGCAGGCACCCGGATTATTTCATCAGCCTGCTTGCACTGGGAGAGGTGATCGGACCTTTGCCAACTGATGTGCCTGCATTGAAAAAATTGTTTAATAAACTGGATAAGGGTTTACAGCTGACTGCAACCGGGATTAAAACCAAAGCTGCACTGGATAAGTTTGATGCGGTAAGCATTGGCAGAATGGCCCCGGGTTTTTCCGCTCCTGATACTTCAGGAAAGCTGGTTAATCTGTCTGACTATCGCGGTAAATATGTTTTGCTGGACTTTTGGGCCAGCTGGTGCGGACCCTGCAGGGAAGAAAATCCGGTGGTGGTAAAGGCATGGAAGGAGTTCAATGGAAAGAACTTTGACATACTTTCTGTCTCCCTGGACCAGCCCGGTAAAAAAGAGGCCTGGTTAAAAGCCATCCATGACGACCAGCTGACCTGGCAGCATGTTTCTGACCTGAAATACTGGAGCAATGAGGTAGCCCAGCTGTATGCGGTGAGTTCCATTCCACAAAATTTTCTGATTGATCCGCAGGGAAAAATCGTGGCTGCTAACCTGAGAGGGGAGGCGCTTTATACAAAACTAACTGAACTTTTCGGCGGCCGGGCTTCCGGAAAGTAATATTCATTTCTTAAACCGGGGAGACGATAAACTGCCCCATTAAAACACACAAATGTTTAAACCTATTTTACTCACACTGGCTTTGGGTGGCCTGGTGCTGACTGCAAATGCCCAGAAAAAAAATGTTAAATCTACGCCGGTACTGGCTGTTCCCGTTAAAAAGACGGACAGTATACCGGGTGCGCCTAAACCTTACAAAGAGGTCATCACGGCTAAAGCAAAAACCTCTGCAGGTATGATCAATATCCACCAGATCGGGCTGAAATATTATTTTGAGATCCCTGATACTTTGCTGGGCAGGGAAATGCTGGTGGTCAACAGGATCGCTAAAGCGGCATTCAGTACACGTCCCCAAATGCTGGGTTATGCAGGCGATGAAATCGCGGAAAATGTGGTCAGCTTTGAGAAAGGCCCTAATGACCGTATTTTGCTGCGTCAGAACTCTTATAATGAACGCTCGGGCGACACTACCGCCAATGGTTTGTATAAATCTGTGCGCAATTCAAACATCCAGCCGATCGTGGCTTCTTTTCCGATAAAGGCTTATGGGGCAGATTCAACACGGGTGAAAAGTTCTGTGATAGATATTACGGATTACCTGAATACAGAAAATGAGATCTTTTTCTTTAGCGCAAGTGTGAAAACCACGCTTGGTGTAGGCGGTATACAGAACGATAAGTCCTATATCAGCTCACTAAGCGCTTATTCAAAGAATGTAGAGATCCGTACGGTACGTACTTACTCGAAAGGCCCGGTGGCCGGCCAGCCGGCCATCTCTACCATCCCGATAACGTATGAGCTCAACAGTTCGATGGTGCTATTGCCAAAGGTGCCGATGAAGGCCCGTTATGCGGATGC
>NZ_DATHGC010000019.1:0-9558 GCF_035317785.1 Pedobacter sp.
CACATAAACCGATTGAACATGACTATGCCAAACATGAAGCCGATCCCGGACCGTCACCGCAGGCCGTCAAAGAATATAACGACAGGGGAGCAGGCCCGGCAATGAAATGGATCATTCCCATCATTGTTGTTGTTTTACTTATTCTCTGGTTTATCTTTTTCAGGAACAACACCTCCGCACAATAAAAGATCAATCGCCTATTTCAGCAGCCTTATTTCATAAAGGTCCTTTCTGCGGTCCTTCAGAATTTTCACCGTACCAAAATGATGCAGTTCATCCAAAAGGTGCAGATCCACGTCTACGACCAGTACCATTTCTGTATTTGGAGTCGCCTCTGCTTTTATGGCATTGGTAGGGAAGGCAAAGTCTGAAGGGGTGAAAACCGCTGACTGTGCAAATTGTATGTCCATGTTATTGACTCTCGGTAAGTTTCCGACACAGCCTGCGATCGCCACATAGCACTCATTTTCAATAGCCCTTGCCTGGGCACAGTGCCTTACCCTTGTGTAGCCATTCTGCGTATCCGTTAAAAAAGGAACAAACAGGATCTGCATACCCTGGTCAGCATAGATCCGGCTCAGCTCCGGAAATTCCACATCATAGCAGATCAGAATGCCGATCTTCCCGCAGTCGGTATCAAATACCTGTACCTTATCGCCACCAACCATACCGTAATACTTTTGCTCATTTGGCGTGATGTGGATTTTCCTGTACTCTTCAGTTTTACCGCTCCGGTGGCATAAATAAGTAGCATTGTACAATTTATTGTTCTCCAGTATAGGCATACTGCCTGAGATCACATTGACATTATACGAAACGGCAAAAGACTGGATCTTTTCTACAATATCCGGTGTCAGCTCGGCCAGCTTACGCATGGCCTCCATCTCCGGCAAATGATTGTAAGGTTCCAGTAAGGGAGTATTGAAGAATTCAGGAAACATGATAAAATCAGATTTATACCCGCTCACCACGTCTACAAAGAATTTTACCTGCTCGTAAAAGGTATCGATATCCGGAAATAAGCGCATCTGCCATTGTACCAAACCAATACGTATGGTTTTTGCCGATCTTGCGGAAGCATCAACACCCTGGTAATAAATGTTATTCCATTCAATCAGCGTGGCAAATTCCTTTGATTCGTGGTCTCCCGGCAAATAATTCTTGAGTACCTTCCTGACGTGAAAATCGTTTGACAGCTGAAACGTAAGTGTAGGATCGTACAATTCTTTTGCCTTCACCTTATCGATGTACTGACGCGGACTCAATTTGTCTGCATGCTCATGGTAACCCGGTATTCTTCCCCCGGCGATGATGCTTTTCAGGTTAAGGCTTTCGCAAAGCTCCTTTCTGGCTTCATAAAGGCGCCTTCCCAGGCGCAGCCCCCGAAATTCAGGATGAACAAATATCTCTATACCGTAGAGGATATCCCCGTTGCGGTCATGCGTAGAAAAAGAATAATCACCAGTGATGTGCTGGTAGGTATGTTTGTCGCCATACTCATCATAATCTACGATGATCGACAATGAACAGGCTACCACTTTATCATCTATCGCAATACACAATTGCCCTTCAGGAAATAATTTCAATAGCTTTTGGATTGTGCCTTTGCTCCATATTTGCCCGCCAAGCGTGTCATACGCCTGCAGCATGGATTCTTTCAGATCATCATAATCTTCTAAAGTCAGCTTTCTGGTTTCTATATTCATAATGGTCCAAAGCTAGTGGTTTCTGAACCAGAAACGATTCTCAATTTAAACTTCGCTTAAAACAATTTCCCTGTTTGCCCGGGGAAATTCCTCTTTAAATGCTTGTATGCTGCCTCAGTGGCTTCCCTTCCCCTGGAAGTACGCATCAGAAAACCTTCCTGGATCAGGAAGGGCTCATACACTTCTTCAATTGTGCCTTCGTCATCACCAACTGCAGTAGCAATGGTTTTGAGGCCAACCGGGCCACCTTTGAATTTGTCAATGATCGTGGTGAGGATCTTATTGTCCATTTCATCCAGGCCATGCTCATCCACATTGAGCGCATTCAGCGCATATCTTGCAATTTCTGTATCGATCTGTCCATTGCCTTTGATCTGGGCGAAATCCCTGGTCCTTCTCAATAAAGCATTGGCGATACGGGGCGTACCTCGGCTTCTCCTGGCAATTTCGTAAGCTCCCTCATCGGTGATCGGTGTTTTCAGGATCTCTGATGACCTCAGTACAATCGTGGTCAGCAATTTGGCATCATAATAAGCCAAACGGGAGTTGATGCCAAATCTTGCCCTTAACGGAGCTGTCAGCAAACCTGATCTTGTAGTCGCGCCCACTAAAGTGAAAGGGTTGAGACTGATCTGTACGGAACGGGCATTTGGTCCGCTTTCCAGCATGATATCGATCTTAAAATCCTCCATAGCAGAATACAGGTATTCCTCAACCAGGGGACTTAGCCTGTGGATCTCATCTATAAATAATATATCACCGGTATCGAGGTTAGTGAGCAAGCCTGCAAGGTCACCCGGCTTGTCCAGCACAGGGCCTGAGGTTACTTTTATACCCACGCTCATTTCATTGGCAATGATATAAGAAAGGGTGGTTTTTCCCAATCCCGGAGGGCCATGTAACAACACATGATCCAGCGGTTCACCACGCAGTTTCGCTGCCTTTACAAAAATCCTGAGGTTTTCCATTATCTTTTCCTGACCTGTAAAATCTTCAAAGGCCTGCGGACGCAATACTCTTTCTATATCACGTTCAACAGGGGATAAGCTTTCAGAAGAAGGGTCAAGATTTTCGTTCATAGCGTAAAGTTAAGTTTTATTGTCTAATTCGTTGCAAACTTGGCCGCTACTACTGCCTCCTTAACGCCCTTTGCATAATTGTAAAATCCCTCACCTGATTTTACACCTCTTTTACCTGCAGCAACCATATTGACCAGGAGCGGACATGGCGCATATTTCGGATTCCCAAAACCCTCCTGCAATACCCGCAATATCGCCAGGCAAACATCGAGGCCGATAAAATCGGCGAGCTGGAGCGGTCCCATAGGATGGGCCATACCCAGTTTCATGACTGTATCAATTTCTTCGACACCAGCTACCCCTTCGTACAGGGAATATATGGCTTCATTGATCATTGGCATCAGGATCCTGTTGGCCACAAAACCCGGATAATCATTTACTTCCACTGGTGTCTTGTCAAGCTTTAAAGACAGGTCCATGACCATGGCAGTCGTTTCATCACTCGTAGCATAGCCCCTGATCACCTCTACCAGTTTCATGACAGGAACCGGGTTCATGAAATGCATCCCGATCACTTTATCGCCGCGGCTGGTCACCGATGCAATGCGGGTAATGGAAATAGACGAAGTATTGCTGGCCAGTATGGCCCCCGGTCCGGCAAAATGATCAAGGTCTTTAAAGATCTTCAGTTTCAGTTCCAGGTTTTCCGAAGCGGCTTCCACAATCAGCTCAGCCCCGGCTACACCCGTCTGCAAATCTGTGAAAATCGTAATATTTGCCAGTGTGGTTTCTTTTTCGCTTTCAGACAAAGTGCCTTTTGTTACTTGTCTGTCCAGGTTTTTGCTGATAGTAGCCAGTGCCTTTGACAGCGCATTGTCACTGACATCGATGAGACTTACCTGATATCCAAATTGTGCAAATGTATGGGCTATACCATTGCCCATAGTGCCGGAACCAATAACTGCGATGTTTTTCATGGTGCTAATCTATTGATTATCCATGAACCATCTATAAGGTCATAAACAATTCTGTCGTGCAGCCTGCTTGACCTGCCCTGCCAAAACTCTATTTTTGTAGGTTCCACCAGGTAGCCGCCCCAGTTCAGCGGACGCGGAATTTCCTGGCTGGCATACTGTGCGGTCAGTTCCGTTACTTTGTTGTCCAGTAAAGACCTGTCGCTGATGATCTTACTTTGCGGAGAAGCCAGCGCGCCTATCTGGCTGCCAGCGGGGCGCGAATGGAAATACGCATCAGAAACCTCCTCTGCAACTTTGCTTACCACGCCTTCAACCCTGACCTGACGCTGCAGCTCCGCCCAGAAAAAGACCAGTGCGGCCTGCGGGTTTTCCAGCAGGTGCTGTCCCTTGCTGCTCTCATAATTGGTAAAGAAAACAAAGCCGTCATTGTCGACCCCCTTTAACAGCACAATTCTTGCTGATGGCCTGCCAAACCGGTCAGATGTAGCGAGTGTCATTACATTAGGCTCATACAGCTGCGCATCAATTGCATTCTTAAACCAGTTTTGAAACTGAACAATAGGGTTGTGGTCTACGTCCTGTTCAGCGAGTTCTGCTGCAAGATAATCTTGGCGTAAGTTTTGTATGTTTTCTTTCGTAAGCTCCATGTACAAAAATAGGGTTAGTTTATTTATTTTTTTTAAATTTCCGAAATGTTAAGCCGAATCGCGCCATCCTCAGGTAAATTATTGATCTCCGAGCCATTTTTAATGGACCCTAATTTTCAACGCTCAGTAGTACTGCTTACCCAGCACCACGAAGAAGGTACCATAGGTTTTATCTTGAACCATCCCAGTGCATTATTGCTCAAAGACCTGATTCCCGAACTTGGGGATTCAGATTTTCCGGTATACATTGGTGGTCCTGTTGCTACGGATACCATACATTTTATTCATCGCTGCTACGACAAGCTAAATGATGGGGAAGAGATTGCAAAGGGCATTTACTGGGGCGGCAATTTTGAAGCGCTCAAAGTCCTGATCGGTACCGGAAGTATCGATCAAAGTGAGATCAAATTTTTTATCGGCTATTCAGGCTGGTCTGATCAGCAGCTGAAAAACGAGTTGGTGGAAAATACCTGGATCGTATCAGACCAGTACCATCCGGATATTGTTTTTTCTAACGATGAAGGAGAGGTCTGGAGGGAAGTGATCGTGAACCTGGGGCCAAAATATGCCCATGTCAGCAAATTCCCCAGTGATCCGAATTTGAATTGATTTTTTCGGCCGTCATTGCGAGGCACGAAGCAATCCCCGCGATATAAGATTGCTTCGTACCTCGCAATGACGACTGCACAATAATCTTGAAAAATGATAGCATAACATCATAGCAATGATGGACCTGATAATTGCTTGAATAAACTATCCTCCCAGGTCAGCAGCACTTTCCTCAACTTTCTTTCTCAGCTCATCTTTGTATTCCTGCATTTTAGCAGCCAATGAAGCATCTGCGGTAGATAAGATCTGTACGGCCAGTAAACCTGCATTTTTCGCCGCATTCAGTGCCACAGTAGCCACAGGAATGCCGTTTGGCATCTGTAATATGGAAAGTATAGAATCCCACCCGTCAATAGAATTAGATGATTTAACGGGAACGCCGATAACCGGCAGGACTGTAATTGACGCGACCATACCAGGAAGGTGCGCTGCACCTCCGGCACCGGCAATGATGACCTTCAATCCCCTTCCTGCAGCCTGTTTGGCATAATCAAACATTCTTTCCGGAGTTCTGTGCGCAGAAACCACAGTCATTTCAAATTCAACACCAAACTCTTTGAAAACATCGGCGGCATCCTGCATGATGTGAAGATCAGATTTGCTGCCCATTATAATGCCTACTTGTACACTCATCAGGATATTACTTTTAATGTATTTTTAATATAATTCGCTTTTTCTATCGCGCTCTCGCGGTTTTGGTCCACCACCGTGATGTGGCCCATTTTGCGGAAGGGCTTGGTATATTTTTTACCATATAAATGTACGTATACCCCGTCAATGGCCATGACCTTTTCCAGTCCGCTGTATTTGGCCACGCCATCATGGCCTTTTTCACCCAGCAGGTTGATCATTACCGCATTGTTGATGGAGCGGGTATCGCCCAGGGGAAGGTTAAATATGGCCCTCAGGTGCTGCTCAAACTGGGAAACATAATTGCCTTCTATGGTGTGGTGGCCACTGTTGTGCGGTCTTGGCGCCAGTTCATTGACCAGGATGTTGCCATCACGGGTGATGAACATCTCCACGGCCAGCAATCCGGTAATGTTCAGCGAAGACGCAATGTTTTTGGCAATGACCTCGGCTTTTTGCTGAATGGCATCCGGATAGGTTGAGGGAGAGATCAGGAACTCTACCAGATTGGCTTCTGCGTTAAATTCCATTTCCACCATCGGGAATGTTTTTACATCGCCATTTGGATTTCTGGCTACGATCACTGCGATTTCCTTTTCAAAATCGACCAGCTCCTCGATCAGGCAGGGTGCGTCAAAAGCATTTTCTATATCTGCGGCACTATTGATTTTCATCACGCCTTTGCCGTCATAACCGTCACGGCGCTGCTTTAAAATATAAGGGAAAGTGAAATGACTGTTTCTGATATCTTCCCTGGTGTTTACCAGTTGAAAGGGAGCGGTAGGAATGTTGTTTTCTTTAAAGAATTGTTTCTGCACCCCTTTATCCTGGATCAGACGGATCACCCTGCTCTGGGGGTAAACCTGTTTGCCTTCTTTTTCCAGTTGGTCCAGCGCCTCAATGTTTACTTTTTCTATCTCTATGGTAATGATATCGGCCTTTTTACCAAAATTATAAACCGTATCAAAATCTGTAATGGAACCGCATTCAAAATAATTCGCAATGTGTTTGCAGGGAGCATCATTATCCGGATCTAAAATCAAAGTGGTCAGATTGTAATTGATGGCTTCCTGGATCAGCATCCTGCCTAGTTGTCCGCCACCCAATACGCCCAATTTCAAATCACTAATTTGTTTTGCCATATCTATATGAAAAAGTTATGCTTATTTTGCACAAAAATAACAATATAAACGGATTGCCGTAAAAATACTAGAGGATTGATGGATGCAGATGCGATAATTATTGGTGCAGGAGCTTGCGGTTTGATGTGTGCGGTACAGGCAGGCTATCTTGGTAAAAAAGTGATCCTGCTGGAAAAGGGGGAAAAACCGGGAGCCAAGATCCTCATCTCCGGGGGTGGCAGGTGCAATTATACCAATCTGTATGCTACCGATGAACAGTTCATTTCCAATAACAAACATTTTAGTAAATCGGCTTTTACACAATGGACGGTAGAAGATACCGTCGGTTTTTTTGAAACTTACGGCATTACCGGCATGGAAAAGACCCTGGGCCAATTGTTTCCGGATGGTAAAAATGCCAGGGACGTGGTCGGGGTGTTTACCTCTTTGTGTTCAGACTTTGACCAGCAGATCATCTGCGGCGCAGACGTCTCGGGTGTTGAAAACAACGGGGAAATCTTTACTGTCAGCTATGCGAAGAATGGCAAATCCAGGGAGCTTAAAGCACCTAAACTGGTGATTGCCGCGGGCGGACTGCCGATACCCAAAATGGGTGCTACCGATTTTGCACTGCGTTTTGCCAGGCGGCATGGATTGAATATTATAGAAACCGCACCGGCCCTGGTGCCACTGACCATCACGGGAAAAGATGAAGACTGGTATGCGCAGCTATCCGGTAACAGTGTTTTTTGCGAAGTCAGCAACGACCGTATTTCTTTTGAAGAGAACATCCTGTTTACCCATTGGGGACTGAGCGGCCCTGCAATCCTTCAGATCTCTTCGTTTTGGCGAAGGGGTGAGGAGATCAACATCAACCTGCTTCCCCGTCAAAATATTACAGATCTGCTCGAACAGGAAAGAAGAGCTAATGGAAAACTGCTGTTGTCTACTTTTTTGGGTCGCATTTACCCCAAGAAATTTACAGATGCGCTGGCCAAGTTTCTCCCTGTTGAAAAGCAGGTCGCTTCGCTTACCAAAGCTGATCTGGAAAACATTCATCAAACCATTCACTTATTTAAGGTAAAGCCTGCCGGCGACAAAGGCTATGACAAGGCCGAAGTGATGCGCGGCGGTATAGATACCGCTGAACTGTCATCCAAGACCCTGGAATGCAAAAAAATCAGTGGTCTGTTTTTTGGAGGAGAGTGTGTAGATGTAACCGGTTGGCTGGGCGGTTATAATTTCCAGTGGGCCTGGGCCAGCGGCTTCGTGATCGCCCAAAACTTATAATTTCTTTTTTATATCCTTCAGAGCATGCAGTTCAGTGATCCTGATATGCGTCTATACTGCGGTTAAATTTTATGATGAAAAAGACAAGACTTAAATATCTCTTGCCTAAGAGTTGACTAAGCTATACCTTAACCAACCCTTAATCAAATCTTACTCAAACCTTAACCAAAGCTTAATTAAAATTAGCGACACATTAGACACACATACCACGCAGAAGCCATAGATATACTGAAAACTAATTTGGGCCTGAAACGTTTCTATACCAGATTAGCATTAGTTTTAGATTATGGACAACGAAATTATCAATAACCCGGATCTTGAGGGATGGATTAAAAAAACCATAGAGATCAACTCCTCCGACGATAAAGTCTGGAACACACTGACCAGTAAGGAACTTATAAAAAAATGGGCTACCGCTTTTGAAGAAGGAACTGTGGTTGAATCTGACTGGACCGAGGGTGCAATAGTTACCTGGAAAAGTGCCGAAGGCCAGAACCTGATCAAAGGAAAAGTAGAAGTGAGCTACCCCTCAAAACTGCTCAAGCTGATGTATTTTGATGATGAGAATGCAGCCGACGATGCGGAAACAGGGGAATACCAGGAACACTACCTATTGTCTGAACATGAGGGCAAAACCACTTTTACAGTAGAATCCGGCCCTTTGTCTGATCATTATATCAAAAGCCTGAACCCGCAATGGGACAACGCATTAAAGCTCATCAAACAATTGGCTGAGGGACAATAGCCCTCTTGCCAAATCTTTAATCACAATGCGGAACAGTAAAGGTCCAGGTTTCTGAATCACCGCCAGACTCTCCGCTGGGAAAGCTGTAGAGCATGCCTTTACCGGTTTCAAACCAGAGTTTGCTTCTCAGTTTTTCACGGCCGCCAATTTCGTTCATGGACAGGCTGTCGTATATGCGGCCGTTAACCATCACGTATCTGATCTTTTCCGAGTTCCGGATATCGTCCAGCGGATTGGCATCCATGACCACCAGGTCTGCCAGTTTTCCTGCTTCCAATGAACCGATTTCATAATTCATCCCCAGGTAAGATGCTCCGTTTAAAGTGGCGCAGCGAATGGCCTGCAAGGGAGTCATGCCGCCTTGTACCAGCATCCAGAGTTCCCAATGCGCTCCGAGTCCCTGGATCTGACCATGTGCGCCAAGGTTTACTTTTGTGCCGCCCTCGGCAATCTGCTTTACGGCTTTGGATACATCAATATGGCCGTAATCTCCGTATTCGGAAGTGGTCCTTCTCCTGGAGCGCTCATCTATGATGGGGCGGGGCGTAAAGGCCATGAGCCTTTCGTTTTCCCATACATTGGTGCGGTCATACCAGTAGTTTTCGCCCCACTGACTGCCGTAGCTGACGATAAGCGTTGGCGTATAGGCAACCTTGGTATTGTTCCAGAACGAGATCACATCTTTATAAACCGGGGCTACGGGGATGCCGTGTTCGATGCCGGTATGGCCATCGGCAATCATATTCATATTGGTAAAAAACGTAGAGCCACCCTCTGGTACAACCTCCATCTTCAGCCGCCTGGCTGCCTCAAG
>NZ_DATHGC010000020.1:0-15398 GCF_035317785.1 Pedobacter sp.
ATAAACGGACTGCCGACCGCAGTCTTATCGGGCGATGCTACCGTATGTAACCTGACGGCCTACGATTTTAACAATACCACCAGCGGCCCTACTAAAACAGAGCTGACCGGAACCCAGGAGACCCTCGCTGACACCTATACCTGGACAGTCAGCGGCGGTGATTATGAATTTTCACCAGGATCTGATCTTCATTCGCAGTATCCTCAAATAAATTTTAAAGCATACACCACCTATACCGTAACTGTAGTACACAAAAACAATTGCGGCACCGCTACCGATACACAGCTTATTACTTTTAAGCCCTCACCAATAATCAATGCCGGAACATATGTACCGGTTTGTTACAATGACGTCATCAGCCTGCATGGCCAGATTACCGGAACAGTGGATTCCTATGAATGGGTGGGTGGCGCAGGCACTTTCAGCCCTAACCGAAATGACCTGGATGCCGTTTATACACCATCTGATGATGAGCGCGCCGCAGGCAAGGCAGACTTGACCCTGAGGGCCATGACTCCCCTTGCTGCTCCTTGTAATGTTATAGAAGCATTTGTAACCATTAACATCAAACCAGTCAATACGATTACGAGTGAGGCAGCTAAATCTATATGCAATGGAAAATCAGTAGATTATACCCCTGCGGCAGGTGCAGGAAGCACGTTTAAGTGGACGGTTACCGCTTCAGTAAATGCAGGGGGATTTGTAACACCGGGTTCCGGCACAGTGATCAGCGATGTGCTGACCACAACCAATCCTGCATTGGCCGGATCAGTAACTTATACCATTGTTCCTGTCTTCGACGGATGTGACGGCAATGCATTTGAGCTCACGGTCACCATAAACGCTGATCCGGCAGCCACCGCCTCAGCAGCAAATGCCACCATTTGCAGCGGTTCCCCTGTCGGAATTACCATTGCAACTGCGCAAACAGGCTTAAAATATCTATGGACCAGCACCTCATCTGGTGGTCAGATCACTGGAAATACAAGCAACACTGCCACACCAGAAGATATCACTCAGATCAGCGATGTGCTGATCAATAGCGGAACCGCTGACGGAACAGTAACTTATGTGATCACCCCGGTCAATGAAAACGGTTGTTTCGGGCAGCCGGTAACCGTATCGGTCTCTGTTAAATCCGCGCCGGTAATTACGAACAACAGCATTACAGGCGATCAATCTGTATGTGAAGGCAGGCCTTCAGCAGGACTGACGGGAACTTTACCCAGTGGCGGAGGCGGAGTATATACTTATCAATGGCAATCCAGTCCGGATGGTTCTGCGTGGACAGATATCTCCGGGGCCAATGGAATAAATTATAACCCAGGCATTGTTCAGCTCACTACTCAATACAGACGGCTGGTTATTATTCCTGACTGCGGCGGAACTTTGCAGTATCCCGGCAATACGGTCACTATAACGGTAAATTATAACGCACGCGCCGAGTTTACCTTTGTGTCTGATAAGGGCTGTGTTCCATTTGAAATCGATGCTGCGAATATCGCCGCAACCGCTTATCCCGACAGGAATGACACCTACATCTGGTATGCGGGGACACAGGAGATTGGAAGAGGGATTAATTTTCCGGGCTATACCATCAGCAACGAAGATGAATCGGTGGTGATCAGACTTGTTGTGACGAGCAGTAGGGGTTGCACAGGCGCAGAGATGAGCCATACATTTTCATCGGAGCAAAATATTTCTGCCTCCTTTACCCGGGATAAAACTGAAGGCTGCGGACCTTTGACGGTAAATTTTGTCAACACCTCCAGCTCGCTGATCAATACCACCTTTGCCTGGGATTTTGGCAACGGAACTTCCACTGCAGCAACGCCTCCTCCGATCACCTTCTTGCCAGACCCTACCGGAAAGGACAAAACATATACCATTACCCTTATCGCTACAAGCTCCTGCGGAATATCTACTCCGTTCACTTCAAAAGTGCTGGTACAATCACCAGCAAAATCGATGTTTGCGCCAGACAAAGCAACAGGCTGCTCACCATTGACTGTCAACTTCGTCAATACCTCACCTGTTGCTGCCAACACTACCTATACCTATGAATTTGGCGACGGTAAGGATACCACCGTAAACAACAGAAACCCCATATCGCATGTCTATACGACAACAAATACGAACCGGCCCTACAAGGTAAAAATGACTACAAGCGGACTTTGCGGTACTGATACACTCAGTTATACCATTGTGGTGTCACCAAACACCACTGTGGCTGCGCTAACAGTAAATGGGACCGATAAACGGGGGTGTGCACCTTTTACGGTTCCCTTTTTCAACGCAAGCACAGGCGGGGAAACTTTTGAGTATGATTTTGATGACGGGACTAGTGCCACTACGATCACCTCACCGGAACGGGTGATGCATACTTTCACCAAGCCCGGCATCTACAAGGTGAAACTGACTGCAATAGGATGTTCCAGTGACAGTGATATAGAAACCATTGAGGTTCTCGCCCAGCCGGAAGTGAGCTTCACTTCACAAAGAAACGAAGACTGTACCTGTCTGGATATGAAATTTACCAATACCAGTACAGGCGGTGTCGCTTATCTGTGGGACTTTGGCGATGGTACTTCCTCAGTTGAAGCCAATCCAAGCCACATTTATGCCACAACAGGAGTCTACAACGTGAAGCTGACAGCAACCAATCAGAACGGGTGTAAGGATATAGCAGGCAATGAGGTGACAGTGACAGGTATTCCGGGCACCCTGTTTATGCCCAACTCCTTTATGCCTGAGAGTCCAAATCCGGAACTCCGCTTATTCAGTGCAAAGGGCTTCGGGCTAAAATCCTGGAAGTTCAGCATCTTTAATAAATGGGGTGAAATGATCTGGGAAACCACCAGCCTCAACGATGGAAAACCTGTCGAAGGATGGGACGGAACGTTCAAAGGCACCCAGATGCCACAGGGCATTTACTTCTGGAAGGCTGATGTTCAGTTTCTCAATGGCACCGGATGGCAGGGTATGTCCTACGGCGGGGCACCAAAAAGAACAGGAATCGTTAATTTAATCAGGTAAAGAAATGGTCAAGCTGAGGAGGATATATTTAATATGCGCATTAACGGTAATCTGGAATGCAGGCGTTTTTGCACAGGACCACATCTATTCGCAATTCTTCAATGCGCCGGTCTATTTAAACCCTGCACTTACCGGACAATTTGAAGGAGACATCCGGATGAACCTGATCTACAGAAACCAATGGTCCGGACTGAGCGGAGACCTGTCTTACATCAGCGCTTCGGCAGACCTCAATATCCCCAAATTTGGTGGGGGTGTAGGGCTCCTGTTCACCAGAAGCAGTGAAGGGCAGGCCTATCTCAACAAAAACAATATTGCCGCTACCTATTCTTACAGCGTGGGCGGCGATGATATTGTAGCTTCATTTGGTATTCAGGCAGGCTTTACCAACAGGAGGATCGACTGGAACAAGCTCGTGTTCTCGGACCAGATCGATATGCGCCTGGGCTACATTCCAGGCAGTACATCATCTGCCCAAATACCTGATGTTTCCAGTAAATTCTATTTCGATGCCGGCGGCGGAATAAATATTGTCTACCATGATTTCATGATCGGCACCGCACTTCACCATATCAATAAACCCGATGAATCCTTTACAGGGACACAGGCCAAATTACCGATGCGGCTCGTTGCAAATGCCAGTTACCGCTTGCTGATCAGTGGCGGCTACAATTATAATCAAGACGATGGCGCATACATTATCCCTTCAGTAGTCTATTACAAACAAGCAAGCGCCAGTTCCATAAGCGGCGGCTTTCAATTTAAGTACAGAGGAATCAATACCGGCCTGTGGTACAGAACAAGCGGAGCTGGAAGCCCAGATGCGATTGTTGTATCTCTCATTTTTGACATCTTTACCAACAGGGACAATGGAGAAAAACTCAGGTTAGGGATCAGCCACGATGCCACTACCTCCAAAATAAACTATACCAACACCAATGGAACAACTGAAGCCAGTATTGGCTACGAAAAGTATTTTCCAAACAGCTCAGGTTACAATAAATTCAACGGCTTGAGGTGTTATAATTTCTATTGATCAGACTTTTTTCGCAGTGATGGCATGATAACCTGTCTCCAGTACTTCTTTAAGCTGCTCCATACTGTAACTGTTTACATAGATTCCGATGTAAGGATAATTTTTAAAATGCGCATTAATGAAGCAGCTTTCGGGGTACTTTTCAAGAAATAGTTCCCTGCTCTGAAAATCTGTCCGTACCGCCAACCATTCCCCGCCTTCGTGGAGTCTGCATAGTAAATTCTTTTTGATTTTAATAGAAGGGGTATCGTAATGAGAGAGACTATCTGAAGCATCGGGAAACTGAAGCGCTATGGCTCTGACAGGCTCAAAATCAGCAGGATTAAAATTGATTTGTTTCATGGTATCAGCAAATTAGCATAAATTTTGAAAAACTTATTCAAAATAATTTGGTGGTTTGGAAATTTCATGATACATTAGTGTATTAATTACCTAATACACTATATCATGATAAAGATTAACGATCTGAATTTTGGATACAGCAAACAAAAACTGCTCTTCAAAAATCTGAGTATGCAGCTCAAGGCAGGCCATATTTACGGCTTACTGGGCAAGAATGGCGCTGGAAAATCCACTTTGCTGAAAAATATTGCTGGCCTTGTCTATGCCACCAGCGGGAAAATTGATGTCATGGGGCACGATCCTGCCAGGCGTCAGCCGAGTTTGCTGAAACAGATCTGTTTCATCCCAGAAGAATTTTACCTGCCCTCAGTAAAGATCGATGCCTATGTAAAAGCCAATGCCGCTTTTTATCCAAACTTCGATCATAACTATTTTAGCGGCCTGCTGAGCGAGTTCGACATTCCGGTTGACCAAAAACTGATTGACATGAGCTACGGACAAAAGAAAAAACTGATCATTGCTTTCGGTCTTGCCACTCAAGCACAGTTGATCATCATGGATGAACCCACCAACGGGCTCGACATCCCGTCCAAAACGCAGTTCCGTAAAATTATGGCGGCCGCGCTTACAGAAGACAGGTGCATCATCATCTCTACACACCAGGTGAGGGACTTAGACAACCTGATCGATACGGTGATTATGCTGGATGAAAGCAATATCGTTTTAAAAGCATCGGTAGAAGAAATCACACAAAAATTATGCTTCAAGCGTATCAAAGAACTGAACGACACGGTGATCTATTCTGAACCATCCTTGCTGGGTTATAGTGCATTGATGCCAAATTATCATGATGAAGAGAGCAAACTTGATATGGAGTTATTGTTTAACGCAGTACTCGCAGAAAAAACAAAAATAAAAGCCGCTTTTAACTAAATCCCAAGCAACATGAACAATACATTTAACATACAGCGTTTTGGCCTTTTGCTTAAAAGAAAATGGCTGGAATTTGGAAAGATCTACCTGATTACACTGGCAGTGGCCTTTGGAGTAATATTAATCTCCTATATAACCGCATTCTGGCCTTTAATGAACGACCTCAGAGGCATTTCTGATCGCATTTTAATCTTCAGGGAATTTTTGTTCCTTGGTTTTGGTTTTCTCTTTATCACGGCAGTTGCCAGCACCTATTTTTCACATTTAGGGCAGAAACCAAAGACCATTATCGATCTGCTGATCCCGGCTTCTACATTTGAGAAGTTTACAGCGGGCATTTTTTTTACGGCAATACTTACCACCGTAAGTTTTGTGGTGATTTTCTGGCTGACAGACCTGGCTTTTGTAGCTAAGCTCCGCAGTATCTATAGCAATGTAAGCAAGTCAACTTCGTATACAGATGCAAACGGCGCTGTCACCGTAATAAAAGACAATGCCGCATATTTCTTTGTTCGTAATAAACCCAACCTGTTCCTGCCATTATACGTTGCCCCATTTTTTGTAACCAGCATATTTCTATTGGGCTCTATTTATTTTAATAAGTTCCATTACATTAAAACCGTCCTTTCTGTAATGGTATTTACCGGTTTATGGACATTCATTGTTGTTCAGGCCGGGCAATACCTTACCGATGGCAGGCATGCCGTGGAAGACCCGGGTCGAATCATACATGATCCCGGGAAAAACAATATAGAGTGGCTGCTTACACTGCTGCTCGTTGTCCTTACGCTGGTATTCTGGACAATTACCTACATCCGTCTTAAAGAAAAAGAGGTTTAATTTTTAATTGGTATAGAGATATGGAATTTACAGATAATAAGGCAATATACCTTCAGATTGTAGAATACGTCTGCGAGCGCATTTTATTGGG
Organism: Pedobacter sp.; assembly: GCF_035317785.1. GTDB lineage: Bacteria > Bacteroidota > Bacteroidia > Sphingobacteriales > Sphingobacteriaceae > Pedobacter. The sequence goes on from NZ_DATHGC010000020.1 coordinate 6,279, forward strand.
AAAATGGAAGATTGACGAAAAAGTGCCTTCAGTAAGAGAGATGGCAGTAGACCTTGAGGTCAATCCCAATACAGTGATGCGCACCTACGAATTGCTGCAGAATAAAAACATCATTAACAATAAAAGGGGCATTGGGTTTTTCCTGGCAGAAGATGCTGTGGCCAATGTCAGGAACTACCGCAAAAGCCAGTTTATGAACGATGAACTGCCCGCTTTTTTCAGAAACCTCTATTTGTTAAACATAGGTTTTGACGAATTGCAGACCCGGTATAACACATTTGTTAAAGAAACCTTTAATCCTTAGAAAATGAAAACAAGTAATAAATTATTAATTGCCTTTGCTTCAGCGCTCATCCTCATTCCTGTTTTAGGGATAGCCATTATTTCAAGGGTATACTACGAAAAAGGGGACAGTACATCTCACGGAAATACCGAAATGGACACTTTTGGCGCGATCCCTAAAAATATGTCGGCCATAGCAGTCAACAGCCCTTTTCAGTCCGTCAGTATTGATGGGGGAAACCAATTATATCTGGCCATCAAACTGGTAGAAGATGAAAACGCAGGAGTTAAATATGCTGATAATATCAAAGGGCTGATCTCCGCAAAAGTTGACGGCAACGGACAGTTACAGATCGTATTGAAAAAATCGGACACACAGCCGGAGAACTATGCAAGGATCTGGATCTACGGTCCTCATATCAAACAGCTCAGCGTAGCTAATGGACGGGGAATAAACCTGAATGCGAAATTGGATTCGCTGCAGCTGGATCTAAGCAGTACAAGCTCCGCACACTTTGATCCGGAGACCCAAATCGGTTGGTTAAGTGTCCGTACAAAAGATGTCAGGGAAATTAGTTTCAGAGAAACCAACACCAAATCTGTGAGCCTGGACCTCATTGGAACTAACGTAAAAAGCGAGATGAGCTCATTTGAAAATCTTTCCATTAGTGCTGCTGGAAATGCGGAGATAGAACTGAACGGCGGATATGGGGAGACCACAGATAAAGCCATCAAACACCTGACGCTGAACACACTTGGGAAAGCCAAGGTTAAAATCTTTAACATGCAGATTGACCAGTGCTCAGGCCGGTTTTCTGATTCCACGCAAGTCGAAATGCCTGCGGTGAACATCAACCAGATGTACAATTCAAAAAAATAGCACCATAAAATAATTCTTCCCGGATGCCACCTTAAATTAAACAATAAGGTGGCATCTGTTTTTTTAAACATAACTGGCTTTTGGTTGTTGCTCTATTATCTTGAATATAAGTTCATTCTAACCAATTTCCCCCATGAACGAAGAAGCAGAAAATCCTGAGCTCACAGCAGATGAAAAGAAATTGTTTGAGGACCTGATGCCTGAAGACCTCAATGAGATCATGGATACCGGTTTTAACCGGAGACATTTCCTTAAACTGATGAGCATCGCAGGAACAGCAGCACTGGCTACACACCTGCTGGGTACAGAGCAACTCCTGGCCCGCCCATTTGTAGAATCCCCTTTAGATAAAATGTCAGCCCGGCCAGTAGAAAATGGGGTAAAAGTAGCCTTTAAGGTAAACGGTTCAAAAAAGAGCCTGCTTGTCGATTCGAGGATGACCCTTCTGGACACACTTCGGGAAAGGATGGAACTGACCGGATCTAAGAAAGGATGTGACCATGGACAGTGCGGTGCGTGTACGGTACTCGTAGATGGAAGGCGTGTTTTGTCTTGCCTGACCCTGGCTGCAACTTGTGAAGGGCAGTCCGTTACCACCATCGAAGGCATTGCCAATGGTAACAATCTTCATCCTATCCAGACTTCATTCATTAAACACGATGGTTTCCAGTGCGGCTACTGTACCTCCGGACAGATCTGCTCGGCGGTAGCTCTGCTTAGTGAAGCCAAAAATGGCGAGGCGAGTTACATTACAGGCGATGTGAGGAAGCGCCCGGCACAGCTTCAGCTCTCTGACGCCGAGATCAGGGAAAGGATGTCTGGAAATATCTGCCGTTGCGGGGCCTATCCCAATATTGTAGCTGCCATACGCGAAGTTCAGACAGGTAAAGCCATTGAGCAGAACTGGGACTTTGCGGGTTAATGATCCGTTAATCATATTTTAAAAAAAACCATGAGACCATTTAAATATACCCGAGCCAGTACAATACCAGCTGCCATAAAACTGGCAGGAGCTAATTCTAACGCAAAGTTTCTGGCAGGCGGGACAAACATCGTCGACCTGATGAAAGAGGATGTGGAACAGCCAGACGAACTGGTTGATATCACCCGGCTGAAACTGACGCAGATCAAAGAAATCCCCGAAGGCATTCATAAGGGCGGAGTATCAATAGGAGGACTTGGCAAAAATACGGAGACTGCAAACCATGAACTCATCCGGATGCAATACCCGCTGCTGACCCAGGCCATCCTGGCCGGAGCATCCGCCCAGATCAGAAATATGGCCACCAATGGCGGAAACCTGTTACAAAGAACACGCTGTCCTTACTTTTACGATGTGGCCATGCCCTGCAATAAACGCAAGCCGGGATCAGGCTGCGGAGCAATGGCAGGCATCAACCGCATGCATGCCATTTTTGGATGGTCAGAAAAATGCATTGCAGTCTTTCCATCGGATATGTCTGTAGCCCTGGCGGCCCTCGAGGCGGTGGTTAAAGTTCAGGACCATAAGGGACAAGAGCGCAGTATCGCTTTCGCGGATTTCCACCGCTTGCCTGGTGATATTCCGGAGAAAGACAATAACCTGGCTCATGCTGAACTCATTACGGCCATTGAGCTGCCCAAAAACAACTTTGCGAACAATTCCTATTACCTCAAAGTCCGGGACCGTGCCTCTTATGCTTTTGCACTCGTATCAGTAGCCGCAGGTCTGGAATTGGACGGCAATAAAATCACTAAAGCCAGAATTGCCATGGGCGGTGTGGCGCATAAACCATGGCGGGCACTCAAAGCAGAGCAAATGCTGGTTGGAAAAGAGGCCAGTGAAGCCAACTTCAAGGCAGCAGCCGAAACTGAAATGGACACGGCAAAACCACTGGAATACAATAAATTTAAGATTGAACTCGGCAGCCGGGCCATAGCTCGGGCACTGTATATGGCAGCAAATCAAAATGGAAACAAGTAAAGTAACCGGAACACCGGTCGACCGTATTGACGGCCTTTTAAAAGTAACCGGAAAGGCCACCTATGCCACAGATTATCCGGTCGACAATATGGCCTATGCCTTTCTGTTCAAAAGCACGATCGCAGCCGGGAGGATAACCCGAATAGATTCCAGCGAAGCTGAAAAAGCACCAGGGGTATTATCGGTCATTACGCACCTGAATGCGCCAAGACTCAACCTGAATGGTGGAATCAGGGGTGGGGCTTTACTGCAAGGCCCTGAAATAGAGTTTTATGGTCAGCACATCGGACTGGTTGTAGCAGAGACCTTTGAACAGGCTCGCCATGCATCCCGATTGGTAAAAATTGAGTACCAGCCGGGCCCTTCCAAAATAGACTTTGATCAACTGCACAAAGAAGCTGTACCATCCAAGGAGAAAGACAAAGCAGATTTAAAAAGGGGAGACGTAGATGTTGCTTTTAGCAATGCAGAGTTTAAGATAGACGAGACCTATGAAACCCCCATTGAGCACCACCACCCAATGGAGCCGCACTCCACCATCGCCGCCTGGGAAGGTGACCGGGTTACGCTTTATAACGGCTCCCAAATTGTCAATGGTGCCCAGTCAGCAGCAGCGGCAACGCTGAACATCAAACCTGAAAAAGTACGCATTGTGTCCCCGCATATCGGGGGCGGTTTCGGCTCAAAAGGAGGTCAGTGGGCCAATTTGGTGCTGGCAGCAGTTGCCGCTAAGATGGCAGGACGGCCCGTTCATCTGGCCCTCAGCAGACAGCAGATGTTCAATTCCGTGGGGCTCCGTCAGCGCAACATGCAAAGAGTACGGCTTGCGGCAGACAAAGACGGCAAGCTGCTGGCCCTTGCGCATGAAACCACCACTCACACCGCAATAAACAGTGAATACATAGAGCCCTGCGGGGATTGTTCGAAAATAATGTACGAGGTTCCCAACTCACTGATCAGCTATCGGGTAGTCCCCATGAACATCATTATACCTACTTATACCCGTGGTCCGGGCAAATCTACCGGCAGTTTCGCACTGGAATCGGCTATTGACGAGCTGGCCTATAAGCTTAAAATGGACCCCATTGCTTTCCGGTTAAAAAATGAACCCGCCAAAGATCCTTCAAACGGGAAACCATGGTCGTCACGCAAAGTGGTGGAATGTCTGAAAGAAGGCGCCAAAGCATTTGGCTGGGAAAAAAGAAGTGCAGAGCCAGGCCAACAGCAGCAGGGAGATTACCTGATTGCCTACGGCGTAGCCTGCGGAACATATCCGGCACGTCAGCGGGAGAGTTCTGCGATCATTAAACTGACCAGGAATGGAAGCAAAATAAACGCAAGTGTTGAACTCGCTGCATCAGACCTGGGCACAGGAACACATACCATAGTGGCACAGACAGCGGCGGACGGACTAGGCCTGGCCATCAACCAGATACATGTTTTGATCGGGGATTCAGATTTACCACCTGCCGCAGGATCTGTAGGGTCTGTGGGCGCGGCCAGTTTCGCCAATGCGGTGTATGAGGCCTGTATAAAGATCACCGACGAATTGATCGCCAAATCCGGCAAGCAGTTTTTTGTGCGGCCCACTGCGGCGCAAATGATGGTGTCAGAAGATATGAGCACTTTCCAAACCCGAATGGATGCGAAACCACCAGAAGGAACAGATGCCTATTCCGTACATAGCTTTAATGCCAACTTCGCTGAAGTATGGGTGAGCCGTTCTACCGGAATGGCAACTGTCAAACGATTTCTTGCGGTGACCGGAGCAGGTAAGATCCTGAACCCTAAAACAGCACGGTCACAGATCATCGGCGGAAACGTTTGGGGGATAGGCATGGCGCTTACAGAGGAATCGGTCATTGATCCTCGCTGGGGTAATTTTATCACCCGTTCATTTGCAGATTATCATGTGCCTGCAAATCTTGATATTGGCAATATGGAGACATTGTTTATCCGCGAAGAAGATTTGATTCCCAATAAAATGGGGGTAAAGGGTATCGGCGAAGTCGGCATTGTAAGTGTTGCGGCAGCTGTTGCCAATGCGATATTTAATGCCACAGGAAAGCGCATCAGGCACTTGCCCATCACTCCTGATAAATTGCTTTAATTTGCATTTACTTTTCCGTGATCGCTTTATAAACTGTCGTTTTCATTTGATAATTTCTGTCAAACAATAGCGGGTAATTGGTTCTTCCCCTGACCGGGTAATTATTCAGCCATGAAGCGCCGTCAGTCAAACCCCAAAATGTAATTCTGCTGACCATATTCCGGTATTTAACCGCCAGATTAAATATCGACTGATATCGTTTCGCTAGTGCCCGCGCAACACTGTCAGGCAAGCCGTCTTTATAAGGATCATATTTGCTTTCGTAGCCGGCGCTGGCAGAGACCTCGGCAGTAATTTCTTTTCCGGCTCTTGGCAATACATCAATATCCAGTTCCGTGAAATTGACACCTGCACCCAAAACTTTAAAATCTGTGAGCATCTTTTCTATACTGCTGATCTCGGGCTTATCTAGATGATAATGCCCCTGCTCACCAACCGCTTTGATGTTGATGTGCTTTGCCTGCAGTCTTTTGACCAGCATTAAAACACCGGCTCTCTTTGCAGAATTATACAGGTTATAATCATTGTAATAAAGCTCACACCCCGGATCTGCTTTCTGCGCAAATTCAAAAGCCTTTTCAATATAATCTTCACCGATGATCGTTTTCCATTTTGTATTTCTAAAAGAGCCATCGTCGTTAAATGCCTCATTGACCACATCCCATCCTTTGATCTTTCCTTTATACCGGCCTACCACTGTCTCAATATGTTCCTGCATCCTTTTGAGTAAGGCATCTCTGCCAATTTGCTGGCCCTGGTCATCCTTAAAAATCCATTCGGGACTCTGGCTGTGCCAGATCAGCGTGTGTCCGATCACGGTCATGCCGTTTCGAATACCAAAATCTACGTACTGGTCTGCATATTTAAACTGATATACTCCGGCTTTTGGATGAAGTGCGCCCCATTTCAGGTCATTTTCCGGACTGATGGAGTTGAACTGCTCAACAATCAGTTTTTGCGCTTTCACATCACTGCCGTCTGTATGATTTCTTCTGATTGCCGCACCTATGAGGAAATCTTTTTTGAAATGATCTTTGATCGGAACAGGCTTTTTTTGACTAAAGCCAGGGCCAGTCAAAAAGATGAGCAGCAGGACTAAAGAAAACCGGGATATTGAAAAGCAATTCATAGGCGATGAGACAATGATTTATGGTTACTAAGATAGCAAAACGGCAGAATTCATCTGCCGTTTTTAATCACCCTCACCTAATCACCCGCCAATTAATTATACTTTTTCCGGTGCAGGTTTTTGCCTGTCACCTTTTTTACCATGTTTTTTGAAAGACTCGGCCCTTTTAGCTTTTATCTCTTCATAGGTTTTGCGCTGACCTTCATTTAAAACGCTGCTGATCTGGCTGTCCCTTTCTTCCATAGATGCTTTCATCGCAGCTCTATCAGGCTTCTGACCTTTTACATGCTTGTCTTTGGCCTTTTTAATGCCATCCAGGTTGATCGCATATATTTTTGTTTTTTGCTCAGCTGTAAGCGAAAGTTTTTTGTCCAGTCCATCTGTAAAAAGCTGTGCCCTTTCTTCCGGTGTCTTACGTGCTCTTTTAGTACTGTCTTGCTGTGCAAATGCCATAGTACCCATACTGATGAATAATATAGCGGTAAAAATCAATTTTCTCATGTTCGTTTCTTTATGTTGTTTGGTTAATAGAGCTTGTATCCGGTAAATGGTTTAATCATAGGATTGTTAAGAAATGTTAAAAAGAAACCGTTGTACTGGTATAAAGGATTTTAAAGTTTTCTTACAAAATCATAGGCTATACTTTTTCCGCCCCCCGATATGGTTGCCTTCAATTTTTTGTCCTGAAGTCTGTAAGCAATCTTTTTAGGGAAATCATTTAGCGGGTTTTCACAAATAAAAGAATCATTAGTAATCTCTGTGAACTTGAAAAGAACAGGAGCGGGGTTCCCCTCTACGTCTGCCACATAATAGATGTACCCGTCTTTGATCACTAATTCCAGTTTTTCAAGAAAGAGCGTGTCAGTCCCTTTCATCGTAAGTCCTGTACCAGTTAGTTTTTCAGGAGATACAATGGCCCAGGTTTCGATCCCCGTTTGCCCCGGTTTGGAGTTTATACGCTCCCAGCGGCCTTGAAGCCATTCCAGCTTTTTGAAGTCCTTCTGGATTTTTTCCTGGCCGCTGGCCACATCAGTCACCAGTAATAATAGAAGGGCGGGCAATAGTTTTTGAATCTTCATGAGTTTGATCGGATGGATTTGCAGTATATAAACTTAACGCTATTTTCCGTAAAAATCCCTTATAATTCACTGAGAAATGCCAGTGAAATCCCAGTGTTGCGATATCCTTGCCGTATCATTACGATATAGCTGCGAGATGGTTGCCGTATCCGCAGATATCGCAACCATAACGGTGGGATATTGCAAGGATAAGCCAACTCGCCGATTACTCCGGGATTACTCCGGGATTACCTGCTGATTTGTAAAGGAGAAGATTTTCGCAGGCAGCAATTTTTATGTAAATTTATAGCTGACCAAACGCCTGGCCTGCCTTCAAAAGCAGGTCAGGCTAACCATACCATGAACTGTAATCCATATCTGTTTTCTTTAAAGAAGCTTTTCTTGCTGACAGTGTTGCTGTCTGGAGGCCTGCTTACAAAGACGGCGGCGCAACAGTCTGCACCAAGCAGTAAGATCAGTTTCAATCACCTTACCGTGGAGAACGGATTGTCTCAAAGCAGCGTATTGTCGATCGCGCAGGACAGCATAGGGTTTATGTGGTTTGGTACAAAAGATGGCCTGAATAAGTTCAACAGCCAGACTTTTGAGGTCTACAAGCACGATGAGCGCAATCCGGCATCGCTGAGCAGCAGCAGGAACATCAATACTTTGCTGACCGACAAGAAAGGAAATTTATGGATAGGGACACAGAACGGACTGAACCTTTACCTGCCGGAAAGCAATTCGTTCCGGCACTTTGTAAACGACCCCAATGACCAGGGGAGCATCAGCAACAACATCATTCGTCACCTCTTTCAGGACAGGCAGGGTAATATCTGGGCAGGCACGGAGAACGGGCTTAATAAACTGCTAAAGAATAATAAATTTCAACGCTTTTATAGCAACCCGTTAAAAGACAAGGGAATCGCACACAACCTGGTCAAGGCCATACATCAGGACCATAACAATGTACTCTGGATTGGCACCGTGGACGGGCTGACCAGCATGACACCCCAAAAAGGGAAGTATATTTTTAATTCCTACTTTCATGATGCGGGAAACTCTGCAAGCCTGGCAGACAATGACATCAATACTATTTTTGAAGATTCACAGCACAATATCTGGATCGGGACCCATAATTTTGGAATGGAGCTGCTGGACAGAAAGACCGGCAATTTTCGGCACTATGTGGCAAAGAAAGGACAGTCCAACGCCCTGCTGAGCAATGTGATCCGTAAGATAAAAATGGACAGCTCGGGCAAGCTCTGGATCTCCACACTCAATGGGGTCAGCATATTTGATGTCGCCAGTCAGAAATTTACCAACGTGTCGCACAATCCGGATGACCTGTCCAGCCTGAACCAGAATTCTGTGTACGATATCCTGCATGATGCCGCGGGCTCTATGTGGCTCGGTACTTATTATGGAGGAGTGAATGTATACCATGCCAATTCCACGCCCTTCAGGACATACAAGGCAAACCCTGGAAAGAACGGCATCAGCAGCAATGTGATCAGTGCTATCGTGGAAGATAAGGCCCATAACTTGTGGATTGGTACGGAGGCCGAGGGCCTGAATTATTATAACAGAATGACGGGATTATTTACCAGTTTCAAAAGTGACGGGGAAAGCAATAAGTCCTTGAGTTCTAACCTGGTCAAGGCCGTTTCCATTGACCGCAAAGGCTGGGTTTGGGTG
>NZ_DATHGC010000021.1:0-5764 GCF_035317785.1 Pedobacter sp.
CCGGGAGAACCAGGTCATTGGCAAATAGTGCCGGCGAAAGGACCCTTGCCAATTTGCGATCTGCCTTCACTCAATATTCAATTGCTCCACCGGAACAGTCATGACGGGGATTCGACCCACGGCCGATACAGGTCGGGTCAACAACAGACATGCAATCGCCAGAGCCATCGGCTTTCTCGCGTTACAAACCAGGATGAGACCAGAATTAATCATTATTCCATACTGCATCGTTGCCCGGGCAAGATTACCCCCCTTTACCAGCTTACATTTCACTTCCAGGTTGGTATTATTCTGAAGCAATTGACAGGCTTTTAAAAAGAACTCATCCCCGGATTCATTCTTACTATCATTTACGACACCGACAAGATGTATCTTCGCCCTGAAAAGTCTTGCCAGCCGGACAGCCAGCACGAGCTTGCCGGCCGGCAAAAATTGTTGCACCGGTAGAATAATATCTTTCAAAACCCGGATATCGGCATGCCCGGGTAAAGAAAGAACCGGACATGCCAACCTGCGGGAAAGCATGTTGGACCGAATCATTGTGATTGGGGCCGAAAGGAACGAACCTTCTCTTTTCCAGGTAAGAACGAGATCAATTTGATTCGTTTGAGCATATAACAATGCTTCCTTCCCGGGCTGGTTCTTCGTAATATGAATATGCAGAAACGATTTGCTTCCCAAAAAAGGCCGATAGGTATTCTGCAGGATCCATATTTTGCTTGGCACGTAGTCGTTTTGGCTATTGTCATCCAATCCGCTAGTACGGTAAATCACATGAATATTGGCCTGGAACTGATTTGCTGTTTCAATAGCCGCCATGAAGAACAGGTCAGGGTCTTCAGGCAAATCAATAAGGGCAAGGATATTTGCAAACGTTTTTTCCATAAAAATCTATAAGTCGGTGACTGGTCATTTTTTTTAATCGGGCTTCTCGGTCAAAAGGTATCCCTTCCCGGTAACGGTATAGATACATTTGTGACTGAAATCCTCTTCTATTTTTTTTCGTAACGAATTAATAAAGGCGGCTACTCTTCCTTCCTTAGCGCTACATTCCCTACCCCAGATGTTAGAGACGATCTCATCCCGTGACACGATCCTGTTCTTGTTCCGGATAAGAAACTGAAGAAGCAAGAACTCTCTTGCCGACAACAGGATCAGTCGGTCTCCCCGCCTGACCTCCTTGCTGTCCAGATCGACTAAAATATCACCCGCTGTTATCCGGCTTTTCCTCACAAAGGGTGTAGAATATCGCTTAGTCAATACTCTAATCCGCATCAGTAATTCCCTGAAATCCTCTGACAACAAAACGTAGTCATCCACACCCGCCTGAAAAACCTCGAATCCGCGAACGGTTGCCTCGGAGGACACCATCATCAGGGGCATATTACTATTTGTATTCCTTATATACTGACATAGATCACAACCATTCATGTCCGGCAAATGAAAGTCTATTAAAGCCAGATCATAAGCGTGCTGATTAAACAATTGTCGGCCCATGTTCCCTTCCAGAGCCACATCCACGTCATAATGTTCCTGCACCAATACTTTGCAGATCTTGTCAGCCATGAACTTTTCTCCCTCTGTCAGGAGTATTCTTTTCCCATGCATAACAATTCCTTTTGATGAAAAATGTTAATCAAATAGTGGAGCAATAAATACTTGGAGATCTTACTTAGACAGAGGGAGGGCCCCGAAGAGGATGAACAACACTGTTAGAATAGAGAAATACCTGGCGGAAAGAATTAAATTCTCTTTTACAATCGATAAAGACAGGAATTATTCCAACTTCGGGTGAAAGCAGCGAAAATGTGGATTTGAGTTCATAGCGCTTGTCAAGGGAAAGCGAGGAAATGTTCCTATGGTCAAGCAAGGAAGATTCATTACGAACAGAAGACTCAGCATGAGGGCCCTTACAATGACATGCCTTAAATGGCCTGGAAGAGAAATTGGCGCAGAGGTAAAATTTATGAGATAACTGTGAGCCAAAAAGGACAAAGTACAATACAAATAGTACGCCTTTGAATATAACCCCATACTTTTTATGTCTGAAAAGGCTCATGGTGTTTTCTGATTCTCCCTTAACGGGCTAAGAATCCATTAATAAAGCTACTATATTTAACGAAATAAAAACGGATTTATTTCCAATCCAGGCTAACTATCTATCTTTCCTTGTTCCCCCGGGCTGTCCAGGATCTTCTCCAATTGCCCCGTTTCCATGAAAAAATGGTACCTTTATTAGAGATAATCTTCTTGAAGAAGAGTCTAATAAAACATGTGTTTTGGGAAACATAGATGGCGCCGGTCTGCTTTTAAATGCACACTATCAGTAATTGGTCTTGTTCTTTTTACTGTCCAGCTTTCCTATAAGTTCTACCTCTTTGCCAGTATACCGGTCATTCAATTGACGCATGACAGTATTAGCTACGCAGCCAATCTAAAAAGCCACCCCGCTACTCCGAATTATCATAGCTATGTCCACCTGCTGCTGGATAAAAGATACGATTATAAGCATACCTACACCCTGATCACTCCTCAATTTCAAGTCCAACATTTCCGGGAAAAGAGTATAAAGCTCTTTGATATATTTCCTGCTGCAGCTATCTCCACCACCCATCCGGCAGCTCTATTTAGAGGCCCGCCTGCCATTAGCGTCAGTTAAAATCGATCCCTTATAAGAAGAAGAAGTTCTTTCTTTTGAATAGAAAGAACATTGTATTCACATAACTATTTAAAACTACAGTTATGAAACCGATTATTTTTCAACCCGTTCGGAAGAAATTTCTTCACGCTTTTAAGATTATGCTTTTGCGGGCCATTCTTACTGCCATGGCCGTAACCGGCATCTTCGGCTTTACGCGGGGACCGCTAGTAACGGGCAATAAAGAACTACCCGCCAGCATTGCATCCTCATTCTCGGCTAAATATGCAAATGCAAGGGTAAAAAAATGGAAACAACGCGATAGCGAATACCTCGTAAATTTCACGATGGACAAAAAGAAATGTCTTGCATTTTACACCTGCGGCGGGGAATGGATAAAAACAGAAATATCCCTGCCCCTGTCAAAAGACCTCCCTTTGCCTGTCCGGGAAAGCCTTCTGAATGATGGCTATGGAAGCTATTATATAGATGCCATCAAAGAAATTGTTTCGGCGGGGCAACCAGTTTACCTTTTACATATCGACGATGGCCCTTCACTGGATGCCGATCATTACGATGCATTCAAAAAGGATTATAAGCTGAGTTTCGCACAGAACGGAGTGCTGAAAGACAAACAAATTCAGAAATAATTGAAAAAAAAATGCCCCCTCCTGGAAAAGAGGGGGGAATAGAATCATATTGTAAATAAAAATCTTGAGGCAGGCCGAAATTATAAACTAGTACCCAAAATTCGCTCCTTTGATCATTAAAAAGACGGACAATTTATCGAAACTTTGTTAATTCAGGTCTTCTTTCCTCTTTAGTTATAGCAAGGAGTTTAATTTTGTTTTAACCAGGCTTAACAAACATTTGGGCAATGCCTCTATAATTTTATAGAGGCATTTTCGATGATATAATACCCATCTCTATGAAAGAAACTTCTCAATCCAATCAGGACCCAAAAAAGTCGACTTATGAAACTTAAAAAAAACGACATCACAACCTGACGCTGCCAACTGGCATTTCTTTCGCGAGGAAAACGCAATCTGGAAAATCAATTTATAAAATGAAAAAAAGTGCCCCTTGTGACCCTGAAACGCTCACTAGGTTAAACAGTCTAGCGGGTAAACCTCCTTTTTGTACCTGGCAGCGGCAGAAGGATAACGATCTTTTATAAAGATTCCTCCATTACAATACATCCGAAACTATTTTCGCCATATAATTAAAAAACATGAATCCTGCGCTGGAAAAATTTGTAATCCAAATTACAGAAAATAAAGAATTTAAATGCCCTGTCTGCGGCTCTTCAAGATATGTAACCGATCAGGGTAACCATGAACTGACCTTTCATTGCTCCTCCCCGGAAGCAAGATTCTGGGACTTTGAAAGAGGCACGCAGGAACAAAACAATGCTAAACAACATTGGGATCAATCTATGCTTGAACTATTCCTCACCATGGAAGATGTCATGAGATTTGTCAGCGAAAATGGATCGTCCCAGGAACTTAATTTCATCTCCGGCAAATCCGGCAATAACTGACAGCTAAAAGATGTTGGACGGGCTTCAATGCCATATTGTAATCGGATTAGATAGTATTCACTATTTGTCAGACCTTCAGCAGAATGAATCAAGGCAATCCATTCGAAACTAAAACTGTTCAGGAAGTTCTCAAGGAACTTAATGTAGAAGCAGGAAAAGGGCTCACCGACACAGAAGTGAAATTGCGCCAGAGTACTCTCGGCTTAAATGAAGTATTGGAGGAAAAGCAATCGATGATCCTTGTTTTCCTGAAGCATTTTTGGGGTCTGACCGCCATTATGCTGGAAATAACAATCGTCGCATCATACTTATTGCACAAGTATGCGGATGTATATCTGATCAGCGGATTGATGTTATTTAATGCCACCATTGGTTTTGTGCAGGAAAGAAAAGCCGCCAGAACAGTAAAGGCCTTAAAAAGTAGTTTGCAGGTATTTGTCCGTGTATTAAGAAACGGGACATGGTCGCAAACATTGGCCAACCAACTGGTACCGGGAGATATCATAAGAATCCGAACGGGTGATTTTGTTACGGCAGATGTAAAAATAATCGACGGCATTGCAGGATCTGATGAGTCAGCCCTGACTGGAGAGTCGAAAGTGATCGGCAAAAAAGAGGGTAACATATTATACGCTGGGTCCCTGATCAAAAATGGAGAATCAAACGGGATCGTGGTGGCCACCGGTATAAAAACGTTTTTTGGAAAAACCACGTTATTGATCCAAAAAGCCAGGCCCCGCCTTCATATGGAGGAGGTAGTTGCAAAAGTCGTCAAGCTGCTTTTTGTTATCGTAACAATTTTTCTGTCGGTTACTCTTATTATATCTCTGCTGAAAGGGGAGAGTTTCATAGCCATTTTGCCTTTGGTGCTCATTTTATTGGTGTCGGCTGTTCCCGTAGCCCTGCCGGCAATGTTTACTGTCAGCATGGCAAAAGGGTCGCAGCAATTGGCAGCAAAAGGCATACTGGTAAGCCGATTGAGCGCTACGGAGGATGCAGCCACACTTACTAATCTTTGTATCGACAAGACTGGCACTCTCACCAGGAACGAATTGTCGGTTCAGGAGATAATGGCTACTACTTCCTTTGCCACCAGCGAGGTACTTCAATATGCGGTGCTGGCCTCGGTCGCGGCAAATAACGATCCCATTGATATGGCCTTCCTGCAGAAAGCAGATATCGAGAAAACAGACCTGCATGGTTTCAACAAAATTTCCTTCACCCCTTTCACTGCTGCCCTGAAAAGAACAGAGGCTATCATTGAAAATGAGGGTATGCAATTTAAAGTGATGAAAGGTGCGTATGGCACCATCAAAGGTCTGAGCAATTTTCAGGACCCCGATTTGACAAAAAGGTAGAGACATGGGCTGCTAACGGCTTACGAACATTGGCAGTCGCCGTAGAGCGGGATGGAATCTTAACAATGACGGGCATCGCTGCGCTGATAGATCCACCTTTGCCTGGTTCTGCTCAAATGATCCGGGATATAAAAGGGCTGGGCTTGAATATAAAAATGCTCACCGGTGATGCGCTGCCTATCGCCAGGGAGATTGCCAGGCAGGTAGGCCTGGGAGATGATATTGTTT
>NZ_DATHGC010000022.1:0-3776 GCF_035317785.1 Pedobacter sp.
AAGCTGAGCAGCATCACATTTCCAAAACAAAATCCGGCTACAGCAATTTTTGTAATCAGCTTTCTTTCTGCTTTATCTCCTTGTTTTTCTTTAACCACATCCTGTTGACTGATCAAGGGCTCATAGCCAATGGATACCAGCATTTCAATGATTTCTTTTAAGGTTGCTTCCTGATTTTTGAAAGTGATCGTGACCTGCTTTTTTAAAAAATCTATTCTGGATTTCAGGACTGCCGGCTGCAGCTGGTAAAGGTGCTCTAACAACCAAATACAGGAACTGCAGTGAATTGCAGGGATAAATAAAGTTATGATAGAGGTATTCTCGTCCTGATAGTCTACCAGCTTTTCGGCGATCTCCTTTACATCGAGGTAGTCAAGATTGAGTTTTTGTTTCTGCTGAGTTTGTCCGGGGATATCGTTGTATATATAATAATTAGAGAGATTATGTTTAGATAATATCTCATAGACGGTTTTACAGCCCAGGCAGCAAAACTTCATGTCATCAGACTTGTAAATACCGGTTGTGATATCTTCACCGCAATGGAAGCAGTGATCTGCTATAATGAAAGTCTTTTCCGCTGGCATACTTGATTATTATCTTCCAAAATTGGCCATTTATTAAGGGCAGGAAAGTGACGGGTGTTTTTAAAAAAAGTGATATTGGACACTGATATGCTATCGCTCACATTAATCCTGGATAGAAATAAGGTTTTATTTCAGCCGTGAAATGAAATGCCTTTGCCGGATAAAGGTATTGCTGTTTGTAAGAGTTCTGACCAGCTTCCATTGCTGCTTTTGCAAATCCAATTTAACGGTTTCAAGGCCTTTGATAGGCTTTGGGGTCATGTAACCCCCTAGAAGAGGTCGTAAAGAAGTTGAGAAAGGGTTGTGGTCATACCATGTCCAGTCATTGGGAGTACGGTAACATTGATCATTGGAATGCTTAGAAAAATCAGCTCATTTAATGCCATTTCTCAATATTTTATAATTTTTTGTGCCCGATGCTCATCCGGTACTTTGAGGGGCTCATTTTCGTGTACAGTTTAAAATTCCTGTTGAAATTTGTCAGGTTATTGAACCCGCATTTAAAACAAATGTCAGAAACAGAGAGATCCAGGTTCCAAAGCAGCTTGCAGGAGTAACCGATCCGCACTTCATTTACGAAATTTGTAAAGGTTTTCTGTGTCTTGTTTTTAAAATACTTGCAGAATGCGGTTGGGGCCATATTGGAAATGGAAGCGATATTCTCAAGTGTAATCGTTTCGGTAAAATGATCCCGGATATACTGGTAAACCCTGTCAAGTCTTTTGATGTCCTGCTGACTAAACGAATTTGAATATCCTTCACTGGCAAGGCATTGATATTCGTTTGATTTTGCAATAGCTTCCAGGATGTTGAGTAAAATAAGTATCCGTTCCAGGCCTTTTGTCCTTTTAAGCTTAAACAGATTTTTTGCTACTTTTTGCTTGGTAAGACCAGTCACCTTAATTCCTCTGTCTGTATCGTTAAACAGTTTCCTGAGTTTGAAAAGGCTTTCCGAATTCAATTGATTTTCAGTGAGCCAGTTCGGACGGAAATAGACAACGAGTGCATGGATAGCAGAATTGTTATAGTAAGAAATATGCGGAACCTTTGGCCCCAGGATGACGAGGTCTCCCTCAGAAAAATTCTCAATGCTGTCGCCAATGATCCGGGTGCCCTTACTTTTGAGGATCAATGCGATCTCGTGGGTATTGTGAAAGTGGAACTGATCCTCAATACTCGATACGATCAGCTCTTTCACATAAATAGAATCTGTTAACAGCAGTTCCACATCTAAAAGCCGCGGATCAGCGGTACCGTCGAGCCTGCTTTTTATCGATACACCTGCTTTGCTATTGTCGTAGTAAAATGAGGTTTGCATAATACCTGGTCCTTATCAGAAGAATAAATATAGACCTTGCGGACACTAAAGACTCCTATTATTATTTGCTTTTGTGATACTATTTTATGATTCAGCTGCCATTCTCCCGATCAGAACAGGCGTTAAAAGGATAAAATAGTTTAAGTATTGGATAGAATATTTAGCACATCTCCCTATTGCAAGCCGTAATTTAGTTTCACGAAAATGTATTGATTTATTATCTATGAAGAGAAGAGAGTTTTTGAGTGCGGCTGGTATCGGGGCTGCTGCGTTTACGGCAGCTCCTTACCTTGCTTTTGCGGGGATTCCTTTAAGTGACCGCAAGATCAGGGTAGCTATTGTTGGCGGGGGATTTGGCGCAGGCTTTTATTTCCATGAGCATCCAAATTGTATTGTGGAGGCAGTAAGCGACTTGCGTAAGGACCGGCGTGACAAGCTGATGCAGATCTATAAATGCCAGAAAAGCTACGAATCGCTGGAAAAGCTGCTGAAAGATCCAAAGGTAGAGGCTGTGTTTATTGCTACGCCTGCAATTGACCACGCAAAGCATGTAATAGAAACACTGAAAGCAGGTAAGCACGTATTGTGTGCTGTTCCGGCGGCGATGACACTGGAGGAGTGTGATAAAATAAGAGATGCTGTGGAGCGTACCGGACTTACCTATATGATGGCAGAGACTACCGCGTACAGGCAAAATACTATTTCTGCGAAAAAATTCTATAAAGCCGGAGAGTTTGGGCACATCTTTAGTGCTGCTGCCGAATACAATCATCCGGGCCTGGAGTCTTACTTTTTTGAAAATGGCAAACCTACCTGGAGGCATGGACTGCCGCCAATGCTGTATCCTACGCATTGTACCTCTTTCCTGATCTCCGTCACGGGAGAAAGACTGACCAGTGTAAGCTGTCTGGGATGGGGCGATGACAGCCCGTTATTGAAAAATAATCCCTATCAAAATCCTTTCTGGAATGAAACCGCATTTTTCCAAACCAATAAACATACCCCTTTCAGGGTGGAGGTGAACTGGAAAGGGGCATTAAAAGAGGCTGAGCGCGGGGAATGGCGGGGAAGTAAAATGAGTTTTTATTCTCCTCAGCAAGGTGTTGAAGATAATGTTATTGTACGCACAGCTGATACATTGGGTAAAGATGATGCAGGATTTAAGAACAAGGCAAATACAGTTGAGGTCTATAAACAGTCGAATTGGTGGGATACCGATATGCTGCCTCAGCCCCTGCACCACAATAGCGGGCACGGCGGATCACATACTTTTATAACCCACGAATTTATTGATGCCCTGGTTAAGAGCAGACAGCCGGAGGTAAACATCTACGAGGCCCTGGCTTATACCGCTCCGGGTATAGTTGCACATGCCTCTGCACTCAAAAACGGAGAATATATGAAAATCCCAAGTTTTGATAAATAATACAATTAAATATGAAATTCATTAACAATACAATATCGTTGTATGCATAGCTGGCCCAAATCATCAGAATTACTAAAGAAAAACGAGCGATGGATACCTGGAGGGGTGGTATCCCTGAACAGGAAATCAGACCCTAATATCTGTTTTAGCAAAGGGAAGGGGGCCTATGTCTGGGACATCGAGGGAAATAAGTATATCGATTATCAGGCGGGCTTTGCCGCCGCGTTCCTTGGGCATAACGATACAGACGTAAATCAGGCGGTAAGGCAGTCGATGGAAGACAATACGGTACTGATGGGAGCTGGTCCGACAGATCTGGAAGGACAGTTTGCGGAATTATTCTGTAAGTGTGTGCCCGGTGTTGAATCGGTTCAGCTCACCACCACAGGTTCTGAGGCGACTTATCATGCCATCAGGATCGCACGCGCTGTGACTGGTCGCGACCATG
>NZ_DATHGC010000023.1:0-11003 GCF_035317785.1 Pedobacter sp.
AAATTGATGGCCCAGTGGCAGGGCAAGGTTACAGGGTTTACCAAAGGAAGGGACCGGTCATTTCACTTTGGCACTCAGGACCATAAGATCATTGGCATGATCTCCCATTTGGGACCGCAGATGGCTGTGGCCGATGGGATAGCACTCGCAGATTTGCTTGCCGGAAGGGAAAATGCTACACTGGTATTTACCGGAGAAGGCGCGACCAGCGAAGGCGACTTTCATGAGGCCATAAACGTAGCTGCAGTTTGGAACCTTCCCGTTATCTTTCTGATTGAAAACAATGGCTATGGCCTTTCCACTCCTGTCAGCGAACAGTATAAATGTGCGCACCTGGTTGATAAGGCCATTGGATATGGGATCGAAGGTGTTCAAATCGACGGAAATAATATTCTGGAGGTTTACGACCTGTTAAATTCAATCGCCGGCAGCATCAGAAAAGATCCAAGGCCAGTTCTTGTGGAGTGTCTGACCTTCAGAATGCGCGGACATGAGGAAGCTTCAGGAACCAAATACGTACCTCAGGAATTATTTGAACAATGGGAAAAGAAAGACCCTATAAGGAATTTTGAACAATATCTTTGCGAACAGCGCATTCTTAACGATGAGGTCATCTCTCAAATTAAAAGAGAGTTCAAACTGCACATCGAGACAGAAGTTGAAGCTGCATTTGCGGAAGATGAGCCAGTAGCAAACCCTGCTCTGGAATTGGCAGATATGTACTTCCCCTACGCGGCTAGTCCTGTTGAACCAAAAGGGGAATCAAAGGAGGTCCGGTATATCGATGCCATAACAGACGGCCTCAGATTAGGAATGCAGCGGCATGACAACCTGATCCTGATGGGCCAGGACATTGCAGAATACGGCGGCGCATTTAAGATCACAGATGGATTTGTTTCCGAATTCGGAAAAGCAAGAGTTCGCAATACCCCCATTTGCGAATCAGCAATCGTAGGTGCGGGACTGGGACTGTCGATCAATGGTTTTAAGTCTGTAATAGAAATGCAGTTCGCTGATTTTGTAAGCTGTGGTTTCAACCAGATCGTTAACAACCTGGCAAAGAGTCACTACAGGTGGGCTGAGAAAGCAGATGTAGTCATCCGGATGCCTACAGGTGCGGGGACAGGCGCCGGCCCTTTCCATTCTCAGAGCAATGAGGCCTGGTTTACGAAAACACCTGGACTGAAAGTTGTCTATCCTGCGTTTCCGTATGATGCAAAAGGCCTTTTAATTGCAGCCGTTGATGATCCGAATCCAGTGATCTATTTTGAACACAAATACTTATACAGAAGCCTGACGGGCCTCGTCCCCAATGGGTTATATACACTTGAAATCGGGAAGGCCGGTAAGCTGAAAACCGGAGATCAGTTATCTGTCATTACCTATGGACTCGGTGTACACTGGGCACTGTCCTATTTGGATAAACATCCGGAAATCTCCGCTACCTTAATTGACCTCAGAACTTTGCAGCCCTGGGATAAAGAAGCAGTGTCTGATGCTGTTAAAGCGAGCGGAAGGGTACTGATCTTACATGAAGACACCCTAAGCTGCGGCTTTGGCGCGGAACTCGCAGCATGGATCTCTGAACACTGTTTTGAATACCTGGATGCACCGGTGATGCGCTGTGCAAGTCTCGACACCGCCATTCCCATGAATAAAATCCTGGAGGACAGTTTCCTGGCCAAAAGCAAGCTGCCTGAAACAGTCAGTAAACTTCTGAGCTATTGAATCAGCTGTTGGCACGATAATGGTCTTGCTGTTAATTATAAAAGTAAGAACCATATGAAAACCAAGCCTTATCTGCTGCTGCCTTTTGCAAGTATGTTATTTTTTGCCTGCAACAACCAGGCGAAACATCCTCAGGCCGATCTGGTCAACCAATATTCCCCAATTCCGGAAACGGAGCAATCCATTTTACAATATGCCGATTCAACTGACACACAGCAAAACAGCATGGAAAGACAGGTAAGTCTCATCTATCAGCTGGAAGGTCTTACTTTATATGTGGAAAAACTAAGCTGGAACGGCAAACCTGCACTATACATAGAACACACCAGCGATCAGGGACTGACTGACAGATCCGTCAGGTATTATTTTAAAGAAGACAGCCTGCTGCTGATCAGGGAAAGTATTAAGCGGACTAAAGCACAGGAAACTGTGTTTGAGGAAAAGCGAACTTATCTGAGGAACAATACTCCTTTCAGACAGGAACGTCGCCTGGCGACCTCTGCCTCTTCGCTTCAAACCAGGCCCTTTACCGATATAAAACCCTCCGGAAAGATCGAGGACTATACAGAAAAGCTGACACTTCTGAATGATGCGCTGGCCGGGCAAAACAGATTTGAGACCGTGTTTGATCAATACATGCCTGCTCCGGAAGGACAATATTTGTTGCTCAAAAGCAAGATCCCCGGAGGTTACAACGCCAGTCTCCTGGTAAAGGAAGAGGATGTGCTTATTGACAGCATCAAACAATATCCTTCTTTATTTAAAGACGCCAAGCTCAATCTGAAATGGGAAATCAATGAAAAGGAAGCCATTTATGTTCCCGTTGCAGCTAAGGTAACTTCCGCCAGCGGATTAAACAGGTAAGTATTTCCATTGTCAAGGCATATGCATCTGTATCTTTTACGCAGCTTTTCGCCTTTTTTAAACTTACGTCCATCCTTAATGGTAAATACGGTATTCAAAGGCAGCTCCTCCAGTCTCGAAACATCAAAGGACAGGTCATATTTCTTTAGTGCCCTGGACAGCTTCAGATCAGTACAGCTCGCTGCCGATGGATTGTTCAGGTAACTGACGATGGCTTTGTGTATGTCTTCCGGAAAGATCTGTTTATCCATGAACGGTACCATCATCCGCTTAAAGTTCCGCTTCCATTCTTCGCCGTGGGGCTTCACTTTATTTTTGTGGTCGTTCCAGGTCAGCAAATGTGCAAACTCGTGTACTGTCGTAACCAAAAATGCGTAGGAATTCAAATTATTATTTACGGAGATCTTGTGGCCGGCACCCTTAAAAGGATGCCGGTAATCTCCTAATTTAGTCGCCCTGTTTTTGGATATTTTAAACTCACACTGAAAATAATCGATCCATCGCGCTATGATCGGGGCTGCTACGGCCGGCATATATTGTGCTAAGACGTTCTCCTTTTCCACAATGACCAAGATAAGGAAATTACTTCAAAAGCTGGTAAGCGATCAGGCTTGCCACATAAGCCATACCTGTCATGTATACCAGCTGGATGACCGGCCACTTCCATGACTTGGTTTCCCGGAATACAATGGCCACCGTACTCATGCACTGCATGGCAAATGCGTAAAACAGCATTAAAGAAAAAGCTGTGGCAAATGTAAATACAGGCAGCCCGGTGTCCGGGTTCCTCGCCCCTCTCATTTTATTTCTGATCGTTGCTACTTCCCCGTCATTATCGACGCTGTATATGGTTGCCATGGTCCCTACAAATGCTTCTCTCGCCGCAAATGAAGTAATCAGTGCAATGCCTATTTTCCAGTCAAAGCCAAGGGGCCTGATGGCCGGCTCTATCACATGGCCTAAAATGCCCGCATACGAATTTTCAAGCCGCTCAGCAGCTTTATCTCTTTCGAGCGTACTCACTTGCAGACTATCCTTTTTTGCTTCTATAGCAGCGTATTTCTTGTCTATGGCTTCAAATCTTTCCGATGGTCCATAGGTAGCTAAAACCCACAGCACAATAGAGATGGCAATGATCACCTTACCCGCTTCAAATACAAAGGTTTTTGACTTTTCATACATCGTATACAGTACGTTGGTCCATCGCGGCATCCTGTAAACAGGCAATTCCATAATGAAATACGACTTCTCCCTGGCCTTGATCATAAATTTCATAATGAAAGCCACAAATACCGCTGCCAGAATACTGATCACGTACATCCCCATCAGGGTAAGCCCCTGTAAGTTGATAAATCCCCAAAGCATTTTCTGGGGAACCACCAGGGAGATCAGTAAAGTATAGACAGGCAGCCTGGCCGAACAACTTACCAAAGGGGCTACCATTATGGTGATAATGCGGTCTTTCCAGCTTTCTATATTCCTGGCACTCATGATCGACGGAACAGCACAGGCCAGGCTTCCGATCATGGGCACTACGGATTTTCCGCTCATGCCAAATTTCCGCATGACCTTATCCATCATAAAGGTCACCCTTGCCATATATCCCGTATCCTCAAGAATAGAAATGAAGGCAAATAAAATGGCAATCTGGGGAATGAATATCACCACTCCGCCCAATCCGGCAACAACGCCGTCCAGCAATAAATTGGTAAGCAGGCCATCCGGTAAATGCTGATGACCATATTCTGTAAGCCATACAAATGCATACTCGATCATATCCATTGGATAGGTTGACCAGGAGAAAATAGAGTTAAAAATAAAGAACAAAATAGCTATGAAGATCAGAAAGCCCCAAAACCGGTTGGTCAGCACGGCATCCAGCCCGTCACTAATGGCGAACTTCCTTACCGCACCGGTGTCCTCAATCACTCCGCTCAGTACAGTCCCCAGATAGCGGTAACGGGCTATGGTTTCTGCGGCCTGAAGCTTTGAAGATTCAAAATGATGTACTTTTTTTATCTCCTCAAGAGACACATGCTGCTCAGCTGAAAAAATACTAAGCGGCTCATGCTGGTGAAGCAATTGCAGGGCAAGGTAGCCATTGTCTGTTTTTAATACTTTTTTAGCAGCTTCAACAGCTTCCGGCGCCATCAGGTGCAGATCCGTACCCTCTGCTTGCGTGGCTATGCGAGTGGTGTTGTTAATGGCCTGCTTCAGCAGATCCATTCCGGTATTGCTCCTGGCGGAGATGGGCACAACCTGTATGCCCAGCCTTTCAGAAAGTTTATTGACATTGATGTCGATACCTTCCTTTTTGGCCATATCTGTCATGTTCAATGCCAGTACAGTTGGTATCCCCATATCTGCAACCTGCGTATACAAGAGCAGATTTCTTCTGAGGTTGGTCGCATCTGCAACCACAACTACTATATCAGGATGACTCGGATTATTTGAATCAGCGAGAACCTGCAGTACGATACGTTCATCCTTACTCTTAGGATACAGGCTATAAGTTCCCGGCAGATCTGTGATCTCTGCCTGCCGGTCACCGGGCAGTTTACAGTAACCTAATTTCTTATCAACTGTGATCCCCGGAAAATTCCCTATCTTTTGATTTAGTCCCGTAAGGAGGTTAAAAAGTGTAGACTTTCCTGTATTGGGATTTCCAACTAATGCAATTTTTATATTTCCAGCCAAAGTTATTGTTCGATTATAATAATAGATGCCTCGCTTTTACGCAGGCAAAGCTGATAGCCCGCCACGCGGATAGCAATAGGACAGCCCATAGGCGCAAAGCGCTCAATTTCCACCTCTTCGCCGGGCAAGCAACCCATTTCCATTAATTTAACGGACATTTCCAAATCTGTAAAAGACACTATGGTTGCCCGTTCTCCCGGACTCAGCTGCGAAAGTTTCATCTGTATATAATGATGTGAATTGACGCGCAAGTTAGCCTTTATCTATAATAAATCCAAATAAGAAAAGAATATCATCCGGTCAGGAAAAAGATGGAGCTTTACTGGTGAGGGTAGCTCTTATAACTGACTTTCGGGCATTTGCAGCCGCCGCCAAAAATACCGCAACCACTCATTATGCCCGCGGAAAGCAGTAATA
This sequence comes from Pedobacter sp., assembly GCF_035317785.1. Taxonomy (GTDB): domain Bacteria; phylum Bacteroidota; class Bacteroidia; order Sphingobacteriales; family Sphingobacteriaceae; genus Pedobacter. Next base: position 5,707 of record NZ_DATHGC010000023.1, read on the forward strand.
CCAAAACTATTAGTCGTCTTTTCATACGGTCATCTGTTAATATCAGGGTTTATTATAATTGGATTTATGTAAAAGTACAAAACTAAAGACTCCCATAAAAACACCCAGCATATCACATCCGAAATCCCACCATTCAGCAGACCTGTAGGTAAATATTTTCCATTGCAGCAGCTCTATCGTTCCGCCCAGACATGCTCCGATCAGGATTACCTTAAATATGGTCAGTGAGCGAAAACTGTAGTTGTGCTGGTGCCGGATCTTTCCATAAAAAAGGAATATGGTCAGCACGTAGAAAAACCCCAGGTGTACCATTTTATCAAAACCTTCAAAAAAAATGCCTGATCCGGATGTATCAGGCATTTTCACGTTACAGAGTACTAAAATAACTACCGTCCAGAATATGGCCCAGCTCTGGTATTTTAATTCTTCAAATTTGTTCATCAGCCTATGCTCCTACCAATGCTTTATACGCATCTGCATCCAGCAGGCCATCTATGTCAGCCGCATTTGAAACTGTTACTTTTACCATCCATCCCTGTCCGTAAGGATCAGAATTTACCAGTTCAGGATTGTCGTTTAAAGCAGCGTTCACTTCCAGTACGGTTGCGGTAACCGGCATAAACAGATCAGAAACAGTTTTAACTGCTTCTACAGTCCCAAAAACCTCATCCTGGTTTACTTCGTCGCCAACAGTATTGATATCGATATAAACAATATCACCCAGTTCACGCTGTGCAAAATCAGTAATGCCTATAAAGGCTTCATTACCTGCTACCTTAAGCCATTCATGGTCTTTAGTGTACTTTAATTCTGATGGAAAATTCATTTGTCTTAGTTTATATTATCTTAAGTTAATTCTTTCGCAAAGCCAGGTCCGGCTCTTCGCGTTCAAAGGTAATTAATCTGCAGATGTATAACAATCCTAATTCAGTGTTATCCGCAAACTAAAACCAAAATTGCTGAAAGAGGTATTAAACGTCTGCGAAGTATAAGGCTTGGTGATGTTTGAATCGTAAAACAAACGAATGTTAAACCTCTGGTTCAGCACATAATCGACACTTGGCCGGAAGGTGATGTTTTGTGCCCCGGACGAAACTTCCGCTTCCGTAATATCCGGTCTGTAGATCACGGTCTTGTTGTCCCTGACGGCAACATCCAGTTTAAAATCCATGTTATTATCCGTTTTTAATCCTTTAAACAAACCAAAAGGAAACCTGAACTTATTGGTACGATAGCCCAGCCCGAAGATCAGGTTATTTTCAGACAGCTGGGCCAGCTGACTGTTGGCAAGACTCAGTCCCAGCATCCTGGACCTGCCCAGTTCAAAATTTGCCGTCAGGTTATTTTTAAACCTGGTATCCACTCCGATTAAAGGAGCAAACTGCTCTGCTATTGTCACCTGGGCATATTGGTATTGCGGAAGAAAATTGCCGTTCACATCCCTGCTGCTTACTTTTCCATTCGTTTCACCATACCTGATCAGCGAATTGAAACCATTTACACTATATACCGAACGGTAGGAATGTCTGAGGTCAATAGAGCTGAACCTGTCGGCAAGGAAAGGAATTCTGGTTAATCCGCGATAGTTAACACGCCAGTTTGGCAATGGAATCCTCGGAAACGAATTTAAGCTCACAGACGATGCGCTTTTTCCAGAGTAGGCCGCTAAAAATGAAGAAACCACTACGTCCTGCGAAGCTCTGTCATAACCATCTGCAAATCCCGATGAGGAACCTGATGAATTGGGGTTAAGCGCTCCCAAACGCTGGGAGATCACTTCCCTGTTGGCCATGAACTGGTTGTAAAGTTTTGAAACCGTATTGCCGGAGCCTTCAGAAAAAGCAGTCCGCAGCGTAATGAAAGACACACTGTAATCCCCCTGCGTATACGGACTCTGGTTCTGGAACTCCCGTGCATTCGGATCATATCTTAAATTGGTAGAAAAGTTCAGTGTCCTGTTCTTATTTGCTGTCAGGGTAATCGTCAGGTCTTTCATTGGCTCTATCAAACTCGTAAAGCTCAGGTCTTCCCGGAGTGTATTGATATAAAGCTGGGACTGAAGTGTATCCGCTGTGATCCAGCCTTTACTCAGGGCCATGTCCCTGATGTCCCGCTGACTGCCAAATACAAATCCGAGTCCGGGAGCTCCGGTTGCCTCATCTAATCCAAAGTAGCTCGTCCGCGGTAAAAAGCCCGGCAGGAATATCCCTTTGTTTTGGGTATACGCACCTACAATATTCTTCACCCCGGTAAGCAGGCCGACCAGAAAACCAGGCCCTGTGCCGTCTTTCCCGGCTTTTCTCACAAAACCAAATTTATTGTACAGGCTTGCAAAATTCAGGTTGGGATTGATCTGTATGATCCTTGAATTTTGAATGGTATTGCCCAGGTCGATGGCAGGGTTCCTCAAAGTAGACAGCGGTTCAGTTTGCCAGTTAAAGTTGGTACCATAACGGGTGGCCACATTTACCCAATCCAAACCAGGAATCTTGTTGACTGGAAGATTATAGGTCACATTCATATTGTGACTATAATCTGTAGTCCGTCCCAGTTTTTTTAGATTCTGCCACAACGTGTCCCGCTTCGTTCCATTGATCCTTCCCTCAGGCTCATCAATGATCGAATAATTGGTCGCATCAAAATCCAGTGTCAGAGACCTGGTCAGATTCCAGGAAATGCCATAAACCCTGGTCACCAAAAAGTTCTTATTGAATGTCGTATTGATAGGGATAGAATTGTTAGGATCATTATTTCTCAGGCTATTCTCCGAATAATAGCGGTCCACGTCAATCCTGAAGTTGATCGAACTCGGCAGCAAACTAAAATTAAACTCTTTTAGCAGCGCCAGCATATTCGACTTAATAAGCTTATTAAAAGGTTGGTAGCTTTTCGACTGCCCCGAGTAATTATAAGCCAGGGAGGCCCTGTAAGTCTCCTGTATATTGTTCTGATTGATGAAGTCCCTGTGGGCAAACTTCGTATACGCATAACTCGCATTCAGGTTTTCCACATCCCAAAGCTGTGGTTTTTTCTCAGGATCCGTCCTTTCCTTACGGACATTGGTAAAGTTGATGCTATTTCGTGTCGTATAATCCTGTGCGTAATTCAGGATCTCTTTTTTCTCCGCCTTAGTTGCCGCATCCAGCGCATTTTTCAATTCTATATCCGGTGTGCGCGGATCATACTGCGGCGTACTGATCTGGCTGGAATAGCTCACAAACATCGGGACCTTAATCCCGCTTTTCTTTGGCAGGAATTTACCCAGCTCCATGCTCGATGAGATGTCAAAGAAAACATTATCTGCCCGGTTCCGCTCACTCACCCTTTTCTCCAGCGAACCAAAACCAATTGTAGATTTACTTCCTGAAACGTTCACATCCGCAAAATCGGCCAGCTGTGCATTCATTCTTGCCGTAGCCGCCCAGCCCCCGCGTTCATCAAATTCAGTAAGGCGCAGCTCGTTAAACCAGATCACGGCGTTCTTGTCCAAACCATCGTCACGGCCCGGGCTTGCCCCGTTCCGCAGTGGATTTTTAACTCCCATCATATAGACCCGCACCTTACTCATATCAGGCTGTCCCTTTATCGTAATGGTCCTGCCGTTCTCTATGTAATCAAATGGAATATTTACCGGCCAGGGCTGACCGTTCAGCAAAGCCTTGTTCCTCGCCAGCTTGGCATTTTGAAAGACCTCAAGCGCAATATCCAGCTTATTCTGATCAGGCCAGATGGCATACGGATCACTCGTCCCCGGATTGGTCACCTTCAGCGGCTGCGTGTATTCATAATAGTTGTCCTGGTTATCTGTTCCAATACGCAGGAAGGCATTCACATCATTGTCATTCAGCACAGTATTGCCCAATGCTTCCAGGTGAATGTACATCTCCAGATGCTTATAAGACCTGAAATCATTTATTGAAGTTTTGAACGCTGCCCTGCCATATCCATCACGGAGGTTCCTTATCGTGACCGCCAGTGACTGCTCATTCTGCCTTGTATCACCGCGGTAATTGCTAAAATCCCGCTCTCTTTCTATGCCCGGCGGAACCACATAAGGGATCGGCGTACGTTTTCCGTTCTCCTCAATATTCACAGTAGCCACCTCGATTGTCGAATTGTCGGCACCAACCGGCACCAGTGCCTGATCAACGATCACCTTATCCGCATCATTGCTGGCATTGTACTGCCTCCATTCCCCTCTCACCAGCTGAATTTTTCCAAATCTCAATATGGTAGTATCTGCGAAATTGGTCATGAACAGACGCACAAAACGGATCGATTTAAAATCCTGGATATTTCCAACTTTCTGTTGGTACTGAGCCAGAGGAATTCTGATCTGGTACCAGGTCACAGGCTGCGTCAAACCGTTTGCCAGCTTTACCTGAGAGGTTACCTTATCCGTCACAAAGTTCTGCCCCACCATCAGGTCACCCGGGCGCATAGAAACTTTGTACTGAAAATATTCATCACTCTGGGTCATGTTGTTGTCCCTGTTGATATCCTCCCCGTCCGGCAGCGATGTTGAAGCAGAATTGTCTACACCAAAATCTTCCTGGCTTTGCTGAGGTGTTTTGGAATTGCCCTCCGGGCCATTGTATTTCTGATACCGTTTCAGCAATCCGGCATTTGCCTGGTCCAGCTCCCTGCTTCTGTAATAGGAATAATCATCAGATGCCGGGTCATTGTCCAGCGTTGCGGCAGCATCAGGATTCAGCTGTCCTTTGATCTGGGTGATCTGCGCAGCAAATTTCGCCCGTTCATCGGGATTGGACAAACCGTCCAAACCCGCGTCCTGGATCCTTCTTGCATTCGGGTCATTGTCAAAAGCCTGAACCACAGGCTGCAGCTTAGGCACCCTTCCCCAGCTCGTTTCATCATATTTCGATGCATCACCGTCTGCCGGCAAGCCATTCTCGAGCGATTTACGCCCGTCTTTCAGGATATCTTCAGAGATGTTACCGATATTAAAGTACAGGTCACCGCCAGCAGAATTAGGCTTATAAATGTTCGGATCCATTACCCAGAGCTCGATAAACTCTATATTCAGCGCTTCAAAATCATTGGTCTCAATTCGCCTGAACAGACCTCCCCATCTCGTTCTGGGATTGTTCAGCGCACCAGTGGAACTAAAGCCGGTAGGTGTAAAGTTATACGGTCCCCTTACCGTCGGATAAAAAGCAACATCCAGCGTAGGCAGGCTAATGGACTGTCCGGTACTAGTCTCCTTAAACGGAAACACCTCCTGTTCAATGATCTCCCGCACATAATGATTCGAGAATTCTGCTCGGTCATTTCTC
>NZ_DATHGC010000024.1:0-31256 GCF_035317785.1 Pedobacter sp.
TGGGACGGCGAGGAACAGTCGTTGCTTGGCTCTACCGAATGGGTGGAAGACCATACTGCCGAGCTGAATAAAAAGGCGGTGGCCTACATCAATACTGATGGGAACGGGCGTGGCTTTCTTGAAGCAGGTGGCTCACATGCGCTTGAGCAATTGGTTGACGGAATTGCAAAACAGATTCCCGATCCCCTTTCGCAGATCAGTATCTATGAAAGGAAGAAAGCGAGGGCCATTGTCAATGCTTCATCAGCAGCGCAGAAAAAAAACCTGCTCAAGAAAGACAGTCTGACTCTTGGCGCTTTGGGAACCGGTTCAGACTATTCTGCTTTCTTACAGCATCTGGGCATTCCATCGCTTAACCTGGCTTTCGGTGGTGAAGATGAAGGTGGTGAATACCACTCTATATATGATTCCTATGACAATTACATCCGGTTCAAAGACAAGGATTTTAAGTATGGTGTTGCTCTGGCTAAAACTGCGGGAAGGGCTGTACTGAGACTTGCCGATGCGGAAGTTCTGCCCTTTGATTTCAGCAATCTGCATCAGACGGTAAGCGGCTATGTTACGGAAGTATCCAAACTGGCAGAGCAGCTCAGAGAAACCTATGCGGTAGAAAACCAGTTGATCTCCGAAGGAAAATATCAGTTCGCTGCTGACCCGACTGATACATTTATAGCGCCTAAAAAGAAACCCGAAGTTCCAAAATTTGACTTTAGCAAACTTATCACCGCACTGGATTCCTTAAAAAAATCCGCAGCTGCTATCGTTTCAGCTGCCAATACTGCAACTGAACAAAAAGCCAGCCGTACTAAACTAAATGAGGTCTTGTTTCAGGCCGAAAAGCAACTGCTCAATCCAGATGGCTTACCACTGCGCCCATGGTACCGGCACACGATCTATGCGCCGGGATTTTACACCGGATATGGTGTAAAAACTTTGCCGGGTATAAGAGAAGCAATAGAACAAGGCAACTGGGAGGAAGCGCAAAAGCAGATCGAAACAGCTGCTGAAAAAATAAATAACCTTTCCGCCTATCTGAATTCAGTGAATGCGGACCAACAAACAAATCAATAAAGCAATGAAATTAAGAATTATCATTTTGGCTTTACTTTCTATCTTTCAACTGGCTGCATTTGCCCAGGACAGGAAAGTAAGCGGGGTCGTTACCCAACAATCAGACAACAAACCATTGCCAGGTGTAGTGGTAAAAGTTAAAGGATCCAAGAAAGGTGTATCTACAGACACGGACGGAAAATATGTGATCACATTGGGATCATCGGAAGATACCCTGGTATTTTCTTTCATCGGATATCAGACCAAAGAACAGGTCGTTGTTTCCGACATTCAGAATATCCAGTTGGCTTCAGCCGACAACCAGCTGAACGAAGTGGTGGTCGTTGCCTATGGAACGGCCAATAAAGCTACCTATACTGGTTCTGCATCTGTGGTGAATGCAAAAGAACTGGAAAACCGACAGGTATCCAGTGTATCACGGTCCCTGCAGGGCCTGGTGCCAGGCCTGCAATCGGTAGCCTCAGCGGGGCAGCCAGGAAGCGATGCAACGATCAGGCTCAGAGGTATCGGATCTGTCAATGCCTCCAGTGCACCGCTCTATGTGGTAGATGGAGTTCCGTTTTCGGGGAATATCAACTCCATTAGCAATAACGACATCCAATCGGTTTCTGTGCTGAAAGATGCTTCCGCAAGTGCGCTTTACGGATCAAGAGGCGCCAATGGGGTGATCATCATTACCACTAAACAAGGTCAGCTGAACAGCAAGCCAACTGTGACTTTAAATGCATCTACCGGAGTGTCAACCCGGGCATTCAAAGATTATGATTATCTGGACAACAAGCAATATTTTGAACTCTATTGGGAGGCCATTAGAAACAACCAGCTGGACCAGGGTAAAAATGCAGCACAGGCTGCGCAATATGCGTCTGCGGAACTGGCGGGTGCTTTAAAGGTCAATCCTTTTGGTTCCGCATACCCCCAGCCAGTTGGCCTCGATGGCAAATTGGTGCCGGGCGCTGTTTCCCTATGGAATGACGACTGGACTGAATCATTGTCAAGAAACGGGATCCGTACGCAGGCGGAAATCGGCATTAGCGGTGGGAGCGAAGATTCCAAATATTTTGTGTCCGGAGGATATCTTGATGATAAAGGATTTATAGTGGGCTCAGGATTTAAAAGATACAATGCCAGGGTAAACTACAATACAAAAGTAAACAAGTGGTTTGAAGCAGGAGTAAATGTTGCGGCCAATACCACCAGCCAGGACTCGCCTCCCCAATCAGACAGCAACCAGGGCAACTTTGCCAACTTCGGGAGACTGGTGTCTAATATTTATCCGGTCTATGAACGCAATCCGGACGGCACCTACAAACTGGACAGCAATGGCGAGAAGGTCTATGATTTCGGAAATTACAGGCCAAGTGCTGCAGCAACAGGGAATAACCTGCTGGGAGATGCTGACCTTAACAAGTACAGCAGCAAGCAGGATGCAGTAATCTTCAGGGGGAATGTCCAGTTCAATATCCTAAAAGGATTAAAACTAAAGAGCAGCATCAATACGGACTACGTAAACCGCCTGAACCACTCTTATACCAATCCCGGATTCGGTTCCGGACTGTCTGGTAAAGGATCTGTAAGCAAAAGCAGTTCACGCTCGATCGGTGTAACGGTAAATAATTTGTTAGACTATACTTTTGACTTAGGAGCCCAGCACCATTTCAATGTGCTTGCAGGACAAGAGCTTTATACGCTGAACAGCTCCGGGCTTTCTGGTTCCAGAAGTAACTTTGGTTTCCAGGGGAAAGATGAACCGGCCGCAGCATCACTTTTAAATAGCTTTACAGGAAGTTCTGATGAATATAAGCTGAGCAGCTTTCTCGGAAAACTAGATTATAATTTCGGTCAGAAGTATTACTTCTCGGCCAGCTTTCGCCGTGATGGCTCATCAAGGTTTAGCCCGGGTTCCAGGTGGGGTAATTTCTGGTCACTTGGTGCTTCATGGAATGCAACTTCTGAGAATTTTCTTAAAGACATCGACTGGCTGAATAACCTGACGATACGCACGAGTTACGGAGCTCAGGGTAACGACAACCTCGGTGGATACTATGCATACCAGGATCTTTATTCAATCTACAATAGCCTCGGTGAAGCCGGGCTGGTCACTTCCAGACTTCCGACTCCCGGTCTGAAATGGGAATCCAATTTAAACTTTAACAGCGGAATCGATTTCGCCCTCTTTAATAACCGCCTGACCGGCACATTTGAAGTCTATCAAAGAAGATCTAAAGATTTGCTGTTCAGCAGGCCCCTGTCCCCTTCTCTCGGTTTCATAGAGATTGATGACAATATCGGTTCACTTAGAAACAACGGGTTTGAAGGACAGATCAATATCGTCCCCGTCATCACTGACGATTTCCGCTGGGCCTTCGGACTAAACTTTGGACACTTTAAAAATAAGATCACCGAACTTCCCCAGAAAGAGATCATTTCGGGTAGTGTGGGCCAGCTTGGATCAACCAAAAAACTGGTTGTAGGAGGTTCAGTTTATGACTTCTTTATCAGAGAATGGGCTGGTGTTGACGCTTCCAACGGAAAACCGCTCTGGTATAAAAACACCTACACAACCGATGGTGCCGGTGTCAAAACCATTACCGGCAAAACCACAACTTCTGTGTTTGCAGAGGCTGACCAATATTTTCAGGGATCGGCATTACCGGATGTATATGGAGGTGTGAGCAGTAACTTTAAATACAAGAATGCAGAACTTTCCTTTTTGTTTTCTTACAGCATCGGGGGGAAAATACTGGATCTTGATGAAGTCATGATCTCCCACAATGGAGATAATCCTGGCAGGACCTGGTCTAAAGACCTGCTGAGCCGCTGGACACCTGACAACCCAAATACTGATGTACCAAGATTGAACACACAAGCCACAAACTGGAACAGCATCTCTACCCGCTTCCTGTATGATGCGACCTACGCCAGGCTAAAAAACCTGACATTAAGCTACAGCCTGCCAGATCAATGGGTTTCAGCTATTGGCTTTAAAAACTTCAGGATCTCAGCTTCAGGAGAGAACCTTCTTACGCTGTTTGGCCGCGACGGATTAGATCCGGAGCAGGCCGTGGATGGAGTTACTTTTTACAGATATCCGGCTCAGAAAACAATATCACTTGGCTTGAATGCATCATTTTAATTTTTAAGATCATGAAATTACAAAAACTATTATACACACTATTGTTTGCTGCATCAATTGCCTTTACAGGCTGCAGTGACGATTTTTTTGACACCGCTCCTGCAGGTGATTTAACGGGAAAAGAAACATTTGCTTCTACTACAAATATAGATGCGCTGATGAACGGCACATTGCGCTACCTGATGGAGTCCAGCACTTCACAGGATAACCCGGGCTATTCGGCTATTCTTTTATCCCAGGAGGTAATGGGCGATGATGCCATTGCCCGGGACGGAGTTTATGGATACAGGGATTCTTATCCATATCGCGATCCCTATGACAATACCACAAGAAGGGCTCTTTTCTTTTGGAGCTTTCAATATAAAGTGATAGACAACTGCAACAACATCATTGCAAATGTTGATCAGGCAAGCGGCCCCGAAGCAGATAAGAAATATCTTAAAGGACAGGCACTGGCATTAAGGGCATTTGTTTACCTGAACCTCGTGAGACAATATCAATACACTTATGCTAAAGATAAAACGGCTAAGGCAGTCCCTATATATACCGAACCGACAAGCCCCTCTTCACAGCCTAAACCAAGGGCAACGGTAGAGGAAGTCTATAGCCAGATAATCGCTGACCTTACACAGGCGGAGACACTACTGCCTGGATTTAAAAGATCGGTTAAAAACAGACTGGACATCAATGTGGTCAAAGGGTTGTTTGCCAGAGCCTATCTGACCACGGAGAAATGGGACCTCGCTGCAGCTAAAGCTAAAGAGGCAAGAACAGGCTACAACATTATGGACCCGGCACAATACCTGCAGGGCTTTAACGACGTGAGCAATGTCGAATGGATCTGGGGCCATCCCCAAAAAGCAGATCAGACGTTAGGGGGTGCCTCGTTCTTCGCCTATATAGATGTAACCCCGGCTACCGGATACAGAAGCATTATGCCTGATCCTTATTTCAGAAAATTATTTCAGGATCAGGACATCAGGAAAAGTTTGTTTGAACTGGTTACCACGACTACGGATCCAATGTACAGATGGTACAAGTATAAAAAATTTGTAGATAAAACTGACAAGTCAGGAAACATCGTACTGATGCGATCCTCTGAAATGGCACTGATCGAAGCGGAAGGTAAAGCCAGATTAAACGACCTGCCGGGAGCGGTTGCGGCCTTGAATGAGGTACGGATAAAAAGAAATCTGACGGCACTGACCGCCGGAGCATATAATCAAACGGACCTTATCGAGGAAATCCTGGTGGAAAGAAGAAGAGAACTCTGGGGAGAAGGTTTCCGCTTGCCGGACATTCTTCGCCTGCAGCGCAAAGTTGTCAGAAATGAAACGACAGATACATTTAAATCAGGGGCCGCAGATGTGGTAATCAAAGGGCATTACATCCGTGTTTTTCCGGACAATAGTGCTTTTATTCCCAATAGCCCTTATTATTTATTCTCCATACCAGTTAATGAAATCAATACCAATCCCAATTTATAATGAAAAAACTGAAAATAATAGCCGGTATCTTACTGCTGAGCAGTGGGCTGGTAAACGCACAGCAAAAAAGTGATGTGGCCATAACAGGCACGGTAAAAGGAGTGCGCTCAGGCAAGATCTATCTGCAAAAGTTTAACAACAAAATGTTCTTTTCCATTGACTCAGCAGAGATCAAAGATGGAAAGTTTCAGTTTACGGAAAAACTGCTGTTACCTGAATTATACGGACTGACACTGAATAAAGACAAAAGTCCACTCTATGTTTTTCTGGAAAGCGGGAAGATCGCTGCTGATATTGATACTGCATCCTATTATGAAGCCTCAGCTGTTAGCGGGTCAAAGAGCAATGACATTTTCACCGCTTACAAGAAGCAAAAAGGCGTAAAGATCGATGAGTTCATCAAGCAAAACCCGGCTTCTATCGTTTCCGCGTATGTACTGTACAGAGACTTTTCATACCGGCTGAGCCCTGAGCAAATCAAACAAAACATTAGCTTGCTGGATCCGTCATTACACAATACGCCTTACGTTGCTGTCCTAAACGATCTGGTAAGCGTACTTTCTTCGGTAAGCATAGGTAAAAAAGCTCCGGACTTTACAGCTCAAAGCCCAGATGGAAAATCGATAAGCCTTTCACAGCACAGAGGCAAATATGTATTGCTTGATTTCTGGGCCGCATGGTGCGGGCCATGCAGAAGGGAAAACCCAAATGTGGTGAAGGCCTGGAAGAAATATCATGCAAAAGGATTCGATGTCTTTGGTGTATCACTGGACAAAAAAAAGGCCGACTGGATCAAAGCAATACAAGACGATCAGTTGACCTGGACCCATGTATCTGACCTGGAATTTTGGAACAGTGCGCCTGCCAAGCTCTATGGAGTTAGAGCAATCCCCTCGAATGTCCTCATTGATCCCGACGGGATTATTGTCGCCCGCAATTTAAGGGGTGCAGAGCTTGACAAGAAACTGGAAGAACTCATAAATAAAAAAACCACTAAGTAAAAAGAACCGGGTCAAAAGGCCCGGTTCTTTTTTATCAAAACATATTACTGGATTATTTTCTAAATTACGTGCATGGATAAATACGCTTTAGTTACAGGTGCCAGCAAAGGCATCGGCAGAGAGATTGCTATTTTGTTAGCTGAAAAGGGATACAATTTACTGCTGGTCGCCAGAGCCGAAACAGAATTGCAGCAACTCTCGCAGCAGCTTGTTCAGCAGCATCAGGTTAAGGTGCATTTCCTTCTCTGCGATCTTGCTGAACCGGGTGCGGCAACTAAAGTATCAAATTGGTTCAGGGAGATCACTTCTTCCCTGTCTGTACTGATCAATAATGCCGGCTATGGCGCCTGGGGCAATTTCAATGACCTGAAACTGGAAACACAGATGAATATGCTTCAGCTGAATGTAAATGCGGTAGTAGAACTAACTTATTTGCTGCTGCCGGATCTCAAACAGCAGGATACGGCATACATCCTAAATGTAGCCAGTACAGCAGCCTATCAGGCTATGCCAACAATGGCATTATACGCGGCGAGCAAATCATTTATACTTTCTTTCAGCAGAGCACTGCGTTATGAACTGCTTAAAACACCGGTATCAGTAAGCTGTCTTTCTCCCGGCCCTACTGCAACAGGTTTTGTCAGCCGTGCCGGACTGGAGGCTCTGGCTGACCTTGCGGATAAATTCAACATGTCACCAACGGCCGTTGCTCGTATCGGTCTAAAGGGCATGTTTAACAAAAAAGCAGAGATCATTCCCGGATTTATCAATAAGGTATCAGTGTTTGGTGCCACACACCTACCCAAGTCACTAATAGAACGCATTACAGCAGGCCTTTATAAGCATTAAAAAAATTTAAATTTATTTTCAATATTAATTTGATATAAAGATTTTATTACTACATTTGTAATGTCTACTAAAATAGTAGTCTTTTTTAAATGAACACTAAGCAACTCATATCCAATGCATCCCGAATGCGAATGCCCCTTTCTAAATGGGCAGGTTGTTGCTGTTGCTGTTGTTGATCCATACGCAATTCTATTGATCAGTATCGCTAGTTAACTATTGCCCCGGGGCCAATAGCGCATCATTTTACACCATTACTTTATTTTAAAATTTACATCCATGGAAACTTCATATCCAAAATTCATATTAGGCAATAAAATAACTTCAGAACAGCAAGAGTTCTTTAACCAGCACGGCTTTATCCACTTCAAAGGTTTCATTGAGCAGGAAACAGTTAGCGACATCATTCAGGCATCTGAAAAAGTCCAGCAACGGTGGATTGACACCGAAAAAACAAAAGTGAACGGTATTCCAATTAAATATGGGAAAGACATTGATGGTTCGACAATAGTTCAGCGTTTTGCATTCGTAAACAAGCATCATTCCTTATTTGAAGAACTGACAAAAGATCCAAGATTCGAAACATTGCTGGACCTGATCGGTCCCGGCGCAAGACTGGGTACCGAAGAAAAAGATGGAATGGTACTGAACCACTATGTCAACAGCAGCGAAAGTAAATTCACCCAAATGGGCTGGCATACCGATGGCTTACGCGATATCTTCCACGGACAGAAGCTCAACCCGATGCTGAACGTCGGCATTCACCTGAGCACGCTAAAGCCGGAAAACGGCGGTTTAAGAGTTCTGCCGGGCACACACAAACAGAGTTTGTACCAGATGCTGTTCCGCAAGAAATACTTTTTAGACAATAAAGCAGACCATGCGGAAATCGCAATTGCCCCAAGTGCAGGTGACCTGACCATACACGATGGCAGATTGTGGCACCGTGTGGCGCAGTCATCAGTTATTGGAGAAGAAAGCCGCAGACGGGTGATTTACGTACCGATCATTGCAGGAAAATACGAGCCGAAAAATGAAAACAGTCCTACAGCGTTCTATCAGCGCTTTGCCGGTCTGGTTAAATAATTGGCCTATGTTAATTGCATTGATCATAGGTTACCTCATCCGAACGGGCAAATTCGAAGCTTTTAAACAATGCTTCCGCTCAAAACCCATCTAGCAGAATTATTTGGTTTAATTATATACTTGGTTAGTAGGAAGGCCCCTCAATAGAGCGGGCTTTTTTTATAATTAATACTACTGTTTTAGTAGAATTAATTTACTACATTTGGGTTCAAGCCTTAAGGCTGTTTAGATCTGATCTCAAAGGATCTGAGTTTTGTTCAATAGGCCAGACCGGATGGTCTGGCTTTATTAAACCAGTCATCCATTTAAGGTCAAGAAATATAATTGCATGAAATAATGATCCAGCATTTTAATTATTTAGCTTTTGCCATTCCTGCGTTTTTTGTTTTTCTCTTTCTAGAATATCAGCTTGCTGTACGCCTAAAAAAAACGGATGTCTTTAAATATGAAAGTTCGATCTCCAATTTAAGTATAGGTATTGCCGAGCGGCTGCTCAACCTTTTCATCTCTGCAAGTTTCTACAACTTGTTTTACTGGATATATCAAAACTATGCTATGTTCAATATTCCAAACACCTGGTGGGTATGGATCCTGCTGATATTGGTTACAGATCTCGTATGGTACTGGTATCATCGCCTTTGCCATCAGGTTAACTTTCTATGGGCCGCTCATATTGTCCATCATCAGAGTGAAGAGTTCAATTTTACAGTTTCTGCAAGAATTACGGTCTTTCAGGCGCTCATTAGAAATCTCTTCTGGTGTGCAATTCCCCTATTGGGCTTCCATCCTGCTATGGTGATCACCATTCTGATTGTCCATGGTGCGTATTCTTTCTTCACACATACCCAACTGCTCAAAAAATCCAAATGGCTGGAATATGTATTTGTAACACCCTCCATACATGGTATCCACCACGCAAGCGATGAAAAATACCTGGATAAAAATTATGGTGATGTGTTTGTATTCTGGGATAAACTATTCGGGACTTTTCAAAGAGAGGAGGAGGCGCCAAAATATGGCCTGACGCATCCTGTGAAAAGCTATAGCTTTTTATGGCAGCATTTCCACTATTATCTCGAAATTATTGAGGCCTGCAAAAAGGCAAATGGCGTAAAAGCCCGCTTAAAGATCATTTTCGGAAATCCGGCTCAGCTCGACCAGAACATCCGGCCCTCGCTCGAAAGGAAATACCTGCAGCATAAGGCTTCCACATCTTACCGTTTCAAGTTCAGGGCCTACTTAAATATTCAGCTTGCTATAAGCGTCATTTTACTGATTTTCATGACTGGATTATATAGGTATTTAGAAACGAGCGACAGGTTTTTTATAGTGGCTTTTGTATTATTAACGCTGGTAAATTGTGGCGCACTTATGGAACAAAGGAAATGGATCTATTACCTGGAGTGTATACGTTTATTTTTGTTGCTTACCTACTTATTTTGGAAAATTGATGCTATGGAACTGGTTTCCATTTCAGCGATAATTCTTTTGGTACTGGAACATATTTTTCGCCTCAGTTATCTGTATCGTCACTACGTGCTCAGGTATGAGAAGGTCCAGGTTAAATCTTAAAATTTCTTTTAAAAAAAGGAAGTGTTTAAAAGCACTTCCTTTTTTTAAATCAGGCTATGTTACTTACCTGCATTTTTCTTTTCTGTAACCTCTGCACGAATTTCCTGGGCAAGGCCTTTAATCTCCTGCAAGGCTTTTCTAACACGCGTTCCGGCTGCATTGTTGCCGGAGTTATAAAACTTTTTTACGTCTGTTTCAACTGATGTTACCACTTCTTTTAGTTTTGCGAATTTACTCATGATATGTATTTATTTAGGTGATTAAAATGTCATCGGGGGTAAACATATAAGTTTAAAAATATAAATGCAAATAAAATCTACTAATTTAGTATACTTTATTATTCTTGTTCAACCCTTCTTAAAATGGGTTACCAAAATACCATGCTTTGTTTAAAATTTAGCCTGGCCGGATAGTCAGGCATTTTTCCCCAATAAATTTCTATATTAAGGCATGATTAAGAAGACCTTCGTGCTCTATACGGTAATTTTGATTTATCTAACATCATGCAGAGCCCAGCAAATCAGTGAATATGACCATGCAGCAGTAGTCACTGCACATCCTGAGTCAACTAAAGTCGGTGTAGCCGTCATGAAACAGGGCGGCAATGCCATAGATGCTGCCGTGGCAGTCCAGTTTGCACTTGCAGTGGTATACCCCAATGCCGGCAATATTGGCGGCGGCGGGTTCCTTGTCTATAGGAGCGCCAAAGGCCTTACCAATGCTTTGGACTATCGCGAAAAGGCACCTGAAAAAGCATTTAAAGATATGTACCTGGACAGTCAGGGAAATGCCATCACAGAAAAAAGTCTGTTTGGTGCCCTGGCTGCGGGAGTACCCGGCACCGTTGACGGCATGCTAAAAGCGCATGCCAAATACGGCAAACTAAGCTGGATAAAAGATATACAACCCGCTATTGATCTTGCGGAAAAGGGGTTTGCACTTACAACACAGCAGGCTGAAGAACTCAACAGGACCAGGATAACTTTTTTAAAATACAACAGGAAACCCATAGCATTTGTAAAAGACAGTCTTTGGAAAGCCGGAGACCTGCTCATACAACCAGAGTTAGCAGCCACTTTAAAGCTGATCAGGGATAAAGGACGGGCAGGATTTTATGAAGGCCCGGTTGCAAAAGCGATCATTCAAACAATGGAACACACTGCCGGGGTAATTACCGCTGCTGACCTCAAAGCATACCAGGCCATTTGGCGCAAACCGGTATCAGGGATGTACAAAAACTATAAAGTAATTTCTATGCCTCCCCCATCCAGCGGCGGCATCGCTTTGTTAACCTTATTGAAACAAGCAGGCAAGTACCCAT
The DNA here is from genome assembly GCF_035317785.1 of Pedobacter sp. Lineage (GTDB taxonomy): Bacteria > Bacteroidota > Bacteroidia > Sphingobacteriales > Sphingobacteriaceae > Pedobacter. Next base: position 11,521 of record NZ_DATHGC010000024.1, read on the forward strand.
TAAGCCGCTGGGGCTTCCAAAAAGATTCCACGGTACAGCTAATGATTGAAGCAGAACGCAGGACTTATGCCGACAGGGCCAGTTACTTAGGCGACCCTGATTTTTTTAAGGTTCCGCAAAAAGAACTGCTGGACACCAATTACATCATCAGCAGGATAAATGATATAGATTTCACAAAAGCAACTCCGAGTTTAGAGATCAGGCCAGGAAGTATCCCCAATTATGAAAGCGAACAAACGACACATTTCTCCATTGTTGACAAGGAAGGAAATGCCGTCTCCGTAACTACAACGCTCAACGGCTCCTATGGATCTTTTGTGGTAGCTGAGGGCGTCGGTTTTATTCTCAACAACGAGATGGATGATTTTTCTGTTAAACCCGGCTCACCAAATGTTTATGGGCTTGTTGGTGGTGCGGCAAATGCAATTGTTCCCGGAAAAAGAATGCTGAGTTCTATGACGCCAACTATCGTCGAACACAATGGAAAATTATTAATGGTCGTGGGCACTCCTGGTGGCTCCACTATTATCACTTCTGTCTATCAGACCATTCTCAACGTACTCGCCTTTGGTCAGGATATGCAGTCAGCGGTTACAGCACCGAGGTTCCATCACCAGTGGCTGCCCGATGAAATCTATGTTGAAGATGGCGCAATTGATCAGGAAACCCGGAACAGATTAAGCGCAAAAGGCTATAAATTTGTATCAAGAGGAGGCATAGGACGGGTAGACGCAATTTTAGTTAAGACAAATGGCAAACTGGAAACCGGCGCTGATCCAAGAGGAAACGATACCGCAGGAGGATTTTAACTACGAACCCGACACCAGCATATCGTCAAGCCCCCACTTAGCCATTTCATTTAAGACCGGCGTCAACCTGTCTCCAGCTTCCGTTAGTCTATAACTCACGGATGGAGGCACAAGCGGCAGTGCAGTCCTGATGATCAGATTATCCTGCTGCAACTGCTTCAGATGCTGGATCAGCATTTTTTCAGTAATCTCCGGGATAGCTCTTCTTAGTTCGCTGTAACGTTTTGAACCAGACATCAGTTGATACAGGATGATCGGCTTCCAGTGCCCTCCTATCTTGTTCATTACATAACTCACAGGACAAGAAGAAACAGAAATCTGCTTGTTAAAATTACGGGTAGAGCTTTCTTTAATCGCGGTCATGATACATACTTTGGAGTAAGTACTTGTATAAAAGTAAGTACAAATATACCTTTGTCTGCGACAATTAAAAATAAATATTATGAAATTTACATTAACAGGGTCACTGGGGAATACCAATAAGCCATTGGCAGAAATACTAATCGCGGCCGGACATGAAGTGACCATCATCACCAGCAACGCAGACAGGGTGACAGAAATCGAAGCACTCGGCGCTAAAGCTGCCGTTGGATCTATAGACGATGTTGCCTTCCTTACAGCAGCTTTCAGCGGTGCCGATGCTGTGTATACCATGGTGCCACCCAACTATACCGCAGACGATTACAGAAAATACATGGCGGGCATCGGACAGAATTTCGCTGCCGCAATAAGGGCCTCTGGCGTAAAGCAAGTCGTCAACTTAAGCAGCATTGGCGCACATCTTTCAGATGGAACAGGTCCTATTGCCGGAATACATGACGTAGAAAGTATCTTCAGCACATTAGAAGATGTTGCAATAAAACATGTTCGTGCGGCATTTTTCTATACCAATTTCTATGGCAACGTTGACATGATCAAACATGGCGGCATCATCGGGGCAAATTATGGCGCAGATGATAAACTGATCATGGTTCACCCCGCAGACATCGCAGCTGCTCTTGCAGAGGAAATACAAAAACCCATTTCCGGTAAAACTGTCCGCTATATCAGCAGCGATGAACGCACATTGAAGGAAGTAGCCGCAGCTTTAGGAACAGCCATTGGAAAACCTGATCTCCCATGGGTGGAATTCGGCGACGAGCAAGCTTTACATGGCATGATTGAAGGTCATCTTCCCGAAGAAATCGCCAAAAAATACGTAGAAATGGGCACGGCAATCAGAAGCAAAAAGCTCTGGGAAGACTATGAGGCCAGAGATGAGCATCCGGCTGGAAAGATCAAACTTGAGCAGTTTGCAAAGGAATTCGCTGCAGGCTTTTAATTAAATGTTTGTATGGCCCTTTCATGAGGGCCATACAAATGTTACTGCATTAGTTTATCTATTTCCTGGGTGCCTATTTTTCCGTAGTTGTCAAATACATGGCCGGTAATATATTCTTTAAGTTTCTTCTTATCAGCAATACCCGAGTGGGCTGCAATCAGCTTTGCCTCCTGCCGGAGTTCTTCTTTACCTGCCAAAACAGGGACAAATTCCGCAAGCATAGCAGATCTTGGTCCCGATGTAGTCTGTTCCTGGTAGCAAAACTTTATACTGGAAGAGATACCCGAAAAATCCGCATCGCTAAAAATAACACCTTTATCCGTATGCGCCAGTTTCTTCGTTACCGTTTTACTGTCGGAAACATATTGTATAAAGAAAAAATTGACATTGTCCATTTTATAGGAAGGAGCAATTGGCAGCACCTCATCTCTAAGCAGCAAAATACGATCATGGGTCTCAGAAGATACAAAATATGATTTAGGGTCATATCCCTCAAACATAAGTGATCGGGTGCTCAGTCTGTAGGTGCTTGTAGAAGGCACCAGATTGCTCTTGAGCACCGCGAGAAGTTCATTTTTGTTCCCTCCGCTAAGCTTCGCCGCACTAATGTCAAACCGGCCTTTACCAGGACTGATACAGGACACCTTGCCGGAGTTTTCTTTAAACACAAGGGCATCCGTAGGAAGTAATGCATCACCGATCTTAACTGGCTTACCGGTTTTTTTAAGAAGCACCGTGCCTTTAATAAAAGTTACGTAATAGCGTTCGGTCTGAACAAAAGCCAGACTGATCATGATTAATGCGGCGAATGGTAATTTTTTGAACATATCATTTGAAATTAAAATAAGTTTCTCTTAGTTCCAGCAGCCATTTTTTAAAGTCATCTTTACTCCATTTCGCGTTGCGCTGCTGGATAATGAAACGGAGTAAATTTATATATAAGGTAATTATTAGGACCTGCAGGTGCTGATTAAAGAGCAAATAGGACACTATTGAAAACACGGCAAGAAAAGTTGCGCTTCCCAACAATGGACCAAACCAGGAAGGAGGATGATCTTCATCATCTTCAGGAGGCGGAAAGAGCATAATCCTGGAGAAAATCAGGTAGCCGGTCAATAAAAACAACAGCCACCAAATGCTGATCAGGTGCTGCCCCGCCGTCAGGCTCAGATAAACATTGATCAAAATGAGTGTCCCTGGTGTCGATCCGAATACAGTTTCATGAACATCCGTATTGAAGTCGCCGAGAATGACAAAGCGTCCTCTTAAAAACTCGTTCACTACAACTTCCTCCGGCAATAAAAGCAATTCCGACAAGGTGACCACAGGGTATTCACCTTGTTCAAATAACTCATGGGCACGGATCTGGTAGTCAATGATCATTGAATTTAGTACCGGTTTGTTGTGGTCCAGGTAAAACCCCTTGCGATGAACAAACTCTTTTTTGTTGAGCTTCTCATAAAGCAATACCGGAACGGTAGGCAAAGTATCGCTTTGAAACAATTTAAATTTCATGAAACCACTGCTTGCCATGCGATAATCGGCTATTGCCCTGGGCACATTAATGTCTAATTTTTCAATATGATCCTTGCTGTCAAAATGAGTTGGAAATACAATGTTGTGAATACCGCTAACAGCGGACTGTAAAAGGCTGTCGTTCTCAGATCTTCCCTGCAGGAATACATCACAAAAAGTAAACTTAATCTGCTGCTGGTTTTTTTTAACAATCTGAAAAAAACGGCCCAGCTTTTCCCGGTCAGTAATTACCTCATTACCCAATCCGTCTTCCCTTGGTATCAGGGCCTTCTCATAGGCGAGATTTATAAAAATGAAATCTTTTTTTGGCGGGTCCTTATCAATCTGAAACACGACGCGCTTTAGAATAGATGACCACTTGATCAGTAACTGCTCATCTCCATAAGTGAAACCGGTATTCATCCACCAGGCTGTAAAGCCAAGCAAAAGAAATGCATGGGCAAAACTAATGAGCCATTTGATCGAAGTCTTCACCGGTTATTTATCCTTTATTTTTTAATAAAAATAAAATCGCCACCCTCATCACCTGCTTCTTTAATTTCCCCGTATTGTGGTACCTGTCCATTGGCACTGTTATTAATTACTGCATCCCGGAAACTGGAATACAACCGCTCGGCTGAAAGGTATTTTGCCGCATTTTGTGTCAGGCGTTTCACTAAATACTCAATAAATACACTCTTATCAGGAACTTCTTTTAACGTTCCGCTGGTCATGGCCTTACGGCTTTGCATCTCATATAGTTCCTTTATTGCCCGGGGTGCACCCGTTAATATTGCGCGGCTTTTAAAGATGCTTCCTGCAAAACAGGCATCTGTTATCAGAAGCGTATGTTTAGACGGAATTGCTGTAATGTATTCTTTCAGATCTGCATTGGTGACCCATGAAGAGCGATCCCGTCTGCCGGCATCAGAAGGAAACCAATAACCTTGTTTCCGAACCGGGTCCCATAAACCATGTCCTGCATAAAAAATAAGCACGTTGTCCTCCGGCTTTATCTTTTGGGACAGAGTCTCCAGTGCACTGAATATCTGGGAACGTGTTGGATTTGCGAGCAAGGAGACGTCTTCCCGTTCAAATGTATAATTGTTAACCAATATGTCCCGCAAAGACTTCGCATCTGCTACAGGCTGATCAAGATCAGCAATGCTTTCGTCATTATATTCCTGGATACCAATAATTAAGGCATAATATTTTCCTCCCGAGCTCATGCTTCCAGCATTTACCGGCACAATAGGTACGGGCTGTGGATTGTTGTTGGCGGCCGGGTTCCTGTTGATCACAAAATCAAACTCAGCAGTGTTCATTTTAACATCAGTAGCCTTCACCCTAAGCTTATTGTCGCCAATCGCCAATGGAATACTTGCAGAAAAGTTTCCCGAAGCATCTACAGTTGCACTGACACCATTCACCTGTATGGCTTTGATCCCGCTATCGTCGGCAGCCGTACCCGAAACCGTAATTTTACTACCACTCTGTACAACTTTTAAACCCCTGGTGACGACCGGATTTGTAATGTTTATAACAGGAGGATCTTTATCAGCATCTGCCAACGCAGCATTGAGAGAAGATGGGACAGAAAGCAAATAATTTATGGTTAAATAATCAACACCCATGGTCACTCCTTCGCCAATGTCGAAGCCTATATTTCCGCCATATATTCCAATACCATTCTTTTTATAAACTAACACATCATTGATATAACAGATCAGTGATGCACCGATACGCACAATCTTTATTTTATTGTATTGGCCCGGCTCCGGTTTGATACTTTTGGCAGCCGTCGTATCCTCATCCCGGGTATATGTGTCGCTTCTGTCGTAAGAAGCAAAATTGATCACGCCACTGGAAGAGATGGTAAGGCTGTTGTTTACCGAAGGCTTGGCCGGGAATCCCCCAAAGATAATTCCGAACGTAGATCCTTCATCTCCACCTTTTATACGCGCTACCGAAGCTTCAATGCTAAAATTTCGGGTCACATCTATCTGATAGTCAATCACCTTCTCAAAAAATTTGTTTACATTTTCCTCGTTCAGCAACAGGAAGCCACTCTCTGTCCGGACAGTAAAATTATCAGTGGGCTGTTTGTCCCATCCATCCGGTGCGGTAAAGTCGGTATGGAAAATCAATTCCTCGTTTACTTTGGATTGCGCTAGCAGCATGCCTGATGAAACGAGCATGAAGAATAAGAGTGAGATACCTGATTTTATCATCTTATGATTAATTACTTCTTTATAAAAACAAATTGCCCGCCTTCATCTCCCACATCCCGTATGGCTGCAAACTGAGGGGAAGTGTCAGAGTTATTCAATATTGCTTCGTAAAAACTGTCAAAAAGCTTTTTAGCGGTTAGGTATTTCTCCTTATTCTCGTTCAAATTCTTTTTAAGGTAAAACAGAAATTTGCTGTTATCAGGTACCGGCTCCAGATTGCCGCTTGCCATGATCTTCCTGCTGGGAACATCATACTGTTTCTGAACACCTAGGCTGGCATCCGCAAGGGAACGGGTGAAGCTTCCGCTAAAACAGGCATCAGCAATTACCAGAATATGCTTGGAGTTGCTGCGTTTTAGTGCCTTATTGATATCATCCTGGGAAATATAGCTTGCATTTATTCCCTTTCTCGCAGAAGAAGGTATCCAGTAGCCATCAATATCACCAAATTTGTCTTTTTCAGCGATGCCGTGGCCGGCATAAAAAATGATAAGGTTATCATTTTGTGTCAGAACATTGCATTTCTGTACAATTGACTGTAAGATATCTTCGCGGCTTCGATTAAAAAGGGTATCAATATTATCTCTATTAAAAGTATACTTACTTTCCAGAATATTTTTTAGATCCTGGGCATCCCTCACAGGATTTTCCAAATCAGGAATGGAAGCATCTGTATAATCTTGTGAAGCAATGAGGATGGCATGATATTGTGGTTTAATTTCTGATACTGGCATTACAATTTCTACAGGCGTATTATTCTGTCTGGCTACCACATTCCCTGTTATACTAAATGTTTTTGAAGTTTTATTCCCCTGTTTATCCGTTGCTGAAACTAGAATTGCATTAATTCCTGCTTTTAAAGGGAGTGATGAAACAAAGAGACCATCTTCCTCAGCCTTTATAATTTTACCATTAATAGTGACTTGTGCTATGCCTGAAGCATCTTTTGCCCGACCAATAATTTGAGTAATTTCATTGATCGAAACGATGTTTAGCCCTCTTGCTGTTTGCGGACTGATCAGTTCAATAGCTGGCGGAGTCTTATCAGTTTTGGCTACAATGCCTGATCTTTTTTTAATATCAGCCAAAGCTTCCAGAATATCAGGTTGATTTGGATTAATTACCAGAGCTTGTGTAAATACTCCCTCAGCTTCATCAAAGCGGTTTAATTTATCTAACGCATATCCTTTTAATGCGAGTATGTCTGCATATTGCATTCTGGATTCACTATTATTACTTTCCCCGATATCAAACTTGTCAATGGCAAAATTTATATTAGTCAAGCCTTGTTCATACAGATTTTTTGGAAGATCATCGCCAACAGCTGCTATGTAAAATTTATAATAATCGCGTAGAAAGTAGGTTTTGTACTCTCTTTCATTTTCTTTAGCAAAGACATCAGATGATAAAAACTCTTTATAAAACTCTTTTGCTTTTACGAACTGTCTGGTACGGACAAGAGGAGAGATCATGTCTATATAAAAATCACCCATAAAAACAGGAGAGGTAAGCCTTAGTGCCTGTGTGAAATTATAAATAGCCAACTCATACTCACCTTTATTGTTATAAACCCGCCCAAGTATAGTATAATAATAACCTACATTCGATTTTAAGCGAATCGCTTCAGACATATCTTTTATGGCTAAACTATGTTCATTGGTTTCCAGGTAAGAAAGCGCTCTTGAAAAATAGAAATTATCATTTTGAGGTTCAAGGCGAATTGCTTCACTTAAATCTGGAACAGCCAATTTATATTCGCCAATATTTCTGTAATAGCTCCCTCTTGTATGGTAATACTCGGCTTTAGGATTAATTCGGATAGCCTGAGTTAAATCAGCTATAGCTAAATCACTATTTCCATTAATTAAGTGAACGTAGGCTCTCTTTGTGTATGCATCTGCATGATTTGGCGCTAAGAGAATAAAATCATTATAATTTTGAAGGGCCCGTTTTATATCTTCTTTTCCAATGTACGCATTCCCAAGAAAATCCCATGCCTGAAAGTTTTTTGGATTAATCGCAATAGCCTTGGAACAATATCCTATCGCCAGATCAAATTCTCCCTTTGAAAGGTGTTCACCTGCAAGGTTTAGGAATTTTTGTTCCTGCTGTTCCTGGGCTTGCGCCGTACTAATTTTTAAAAGCAACACCATTAAAATGTACGCTATTTTTTTCATCTGTTACTTTTTAGTAAATATAAAATCACCCCCAACATGGCCTGCTAATTCCAGTGTTCCATACCTTGGTTCTGTTTTGGTCTCGGTCATTACCGCTTCAATAATCTGGGTAATGAACATTTTCTGGGCAGTCAGGTATTCTTCCTTATTTTCAGAAAGTGCTTTTACCAGATGTTTCATGAACACGCTCACATCCGGCACTTCGGTATCGTTTCCGGAAGTAATGGCAACACGGCTGATCTTTGCATCCATTTCCCGTAAAGCGATTGGTGCACCTGCTTTAAGTCCACGTGTTTTAAAAACGGAACCGGAGAAACAAGCATCGGTGATTAATAAAGTATGCCTGGAAGGGAGTTTGGCAATTAAGTCGAGTACATCTTTATTGGGAAGCCAGGTATTCACATCGTTCATTTTAGCATCCGTCATTAACCAATAGCCTTTCTTTTCTTTTTCTACCCAGATACCATGACCAGCATAAAAGATTAGCAGGTTGTCTTCCGGTTGAATGGTATTGGTTAATTCTAATAACTGCCGTTTAATATCATCACTTGAGGGATTAAATAGAGTTTTAATTTGCGCCTCTTCAAAACTGTATTTTTCTTTCAGTATTAATTTTAGTTTTATAGCATCCCCAATAGGATTTTCTAAAGAAGGGATTTGGGTGTCGGTATAGTTCTGTGCGGCGACCAATAAACAATAATTTCTCCCTACTTTTTCAGTAACCGCAATTACTTCTGATTGAACTGTGTTTACTGCAGGCTGTAATTTTTCAATCTCAAAAACCTGTTCTGACTTGTTGTCTGCCATATCAATAGCAGCAATAGTAATCTTATTTAAGCCATTACCCAATGCCACATCAGACCAGAAATCGCCGCCAGTTTGTGAGTATATTTTCTTTCCATTTATGAGCACTTCTTTAATCCCGGAAGGATCATTCGCTATGCCTTTTACCATCACATTCGCACTTGCGGAGGTTATTTTTAAGCCTCGTTTTGGGCTCGGTTCAAGTAAAGAAATAACTGGCGGAATTTTATCTTCAGAGACCACTGAAATATATCTCACCTTCAATTTGGCAAGTCCGTCTATTGCAGGCTGGTATTCGGGATTAGACAAAAGAGAAATGGTATAATTATCACTCGCTTTATCAAATTGCTGCAAGCCAGCATAGGCATCTCCTATCGATTTATAAACACCTGTTCTATCTGCCAGGGCCATTTCAGCCAAATATGACATGGAGCTGGGCAGTCTATAATTTAGCGCACTGTCCAGATTTAGGAGAGCATTGTTAAAATCTCCTTTATTGATGTCTATTATCGCGAGGGAATGAAAAAATCCGTTTAAAGGGGTGAAAGGTTTTTTATCTTTAAGAATTTTATAGTTAGCTAATGCTTCTTCATTATTACCTAGTAAAGCATTTATAGAAAACAGTAGTGCTGCCCCTCCATGTTTCTCACCTATTTCAAGAGCCTTTTGATATTCTCCCTTCTCAAGATAAACACTTACCAGGTAACCATATTTTGCGTACTGAGGAGAAAATTTATTTATCGGCATTTGCTCAACCAGCATAATTGCTTTATCATATTCTTTCATCATTGCTGCCAGCATGACCTCGAAGCCTCTCTGCAAAGTATATTCATAATCATACTTAGTTTCTGATCCAGTGTTCTTGATATTAACTCCCATCAATTTTTGCAGTATGCTTTTAGATCCTTTAACCCCTCCATACCCTTTGTTAAGGAAAAATGCCTCGCTTCCAAACTGGAAAAGTGCCCTTTCCTTCTCATATTCTTTTATCCCTTGTATCATTTTCCCATTCTCAGGCTGGGAAGGAAAAGCTTCCAGCATGACCACTTTAGCTTCAGGTAATAACTTAACAGCTTCATATAGCTTTTCCATTATTGCTAAAGCCTTATTTAGATCAGGCATCTTGAATACTTCCCTTACATAGTTAAATACAGTCCGTGTAGGGTACATTTTAATAGAACTATCAATTAAAGAATCAGCTTTGTTAACCTCCCCGATATTCAGCATCTCAATTGCGCGTTGAACTAAGGCTTCAGCTTCTTTATATTTTCCAGGCGGGATCACTGCCTTGCCATAAAAATTTCCCATTTCACTGCTCAAGTGTGTATCAGACACCTTTTGGGCACTAGTACTTATTGCATTAAATGATATCCATACAACAAAAGCAACCTTGAAAATTTTCATAACTAATATTATTTCTTTGTAACCAGGACCGCTTTCATCACCTACATTATTGCAGCGTATTGATGGATCAGTATTTTCATTATGTAGCCTTTATTTCTTAGTAAATATAAAATCACCCCCAATATGCCCGGCCAGTTCCAGCGTTCCGTACCTAGGCTCTGTTTTAGACTCAGCCATCACCGCTTCCAGAATTTGTGTAATGAACATCTTTTGTGCGGTCAGGTATTGCTCCTTATTCTGGCTCAAGGCTTTGACCAGGTATTTCATAAATACGCTTTCGTCTGGAACTTCAGTATCATTGCCTGAAGTGATGGCTACCCGGCTGATCTTATTGTCCATTTCCCTGATTACCGGAGGTGCGTCTTTCAGTCCGCGGGTTTTGAATACAGATCCGGAAAAACAGGCATCCGTAATCAGCAGGGTATGTCTTGCAGTAATCTCGGTTATCAGATTCAACATTTCTTTATTAGGCAGCCAGGTATTCACATCATTTCGTTGCGCGTCTGTAAGGAGCCAGTAGCCTTTCTTTTCTTTTTCCACCCAAATACCATGACCAGCATAAAAGATCACCAGGTTGTCTTCTGGTTGGATCACCTCTTTCAATTCCAGAAATTTCTTTTTGAAGTCTTCACGTTTCGGGTTGAAAAGCTGAAAAACATTCTCATCTGTAAAATTGTAACTGCTTTTCAGAATCAGCTTGAGCTTGATGGCATCAGCTATGGGATTTTCCAAAGAAGGTATTTGTTCATCATCATAATTCTGGCTTGCAATAAGAAGTGCATAATTCTTCCCCTGTTTTTCTGTTACTGCAGCGATCGGCAGCGGTACCGCCTGACTCACAGACCTGTCAATCTCTATCACCTCTTCTGCCTGGTTTCCGGACATATCCGCAGCTTGTATCCTGATCTTATTGAGCCCCGTCTTTAACCTCACTGCACCCCAGAACTCTCCGTTTTCTTTCGCATATACCAGAGTATCGTTAAACCTGACCATCTTGATTCCGGACGCATCTGTTGCCCTTCCCTTGATCATGATGTCATCTCCCGTTCTGGTGATTTTCAAGCCCCTTGTATTTGAAGGCTCTGTAATTAGGATCACCGGAGGGGTTTTGTCTGTACGCATCTCTGTGATCACCGTGGATTCAAGTTTGCCCAGTCCTTCAATTGCCGGTTTGTAATCCGGGCTAAACGTAAGTGCCGCCTCATAATCTTTTCTGGCATTTATATAATCCTTTAATCCAGCATAAGCCTTTGCCCTGTTGGTAAAGTATTTATACTTGTTGGTCTGCTCCACTGTAGTCCACCCCACACGAAAAGGCTTCAATCCCTCATTAAACAATCTTAGCGCGGTATCGTAATCCCTTTTATGGAGCGCGACCAAGCCATTATAATAACTTAGAATATTCTTGTCTACGGAAGGGTTCTGCTGAAGGAAAGTTTCCATATTTCCGTAATCTTTCTTCAGTTCATACACGGTGATCATGGTCATTGCAGCAAAGTGCTTAGAAGAGTTAAAGTTTGCCCCATTGGCGGCTGCATCCTTTAGTATTGCAAGTGCCTCATCATACTTCTGATCAGCCAGCAATATGTACACATTTGTAATAAAAAGTCCCAATTTAGAATTCAGCCGTTTTGCAGCGTCATTAAAGTAACGTACACTTTCAAAATCACCCATTAAAAAAGCATATTCTGCGGCTGAATAAATAATCCCATCAATATATGCGGTAGATCTGCCGTCAATCTGTTCTAAATAATCTTTTGATACCTGAACTACCACCTTAGGGCTGCCATAAGTGGCATTGTTAGTGATTTGAGCCCCATAATAAATGGCAAAGTTGCTCTTTATATCCAGTCGATTGTAGGATTTATGGTCTACGGCATATTCCTTTAAGCTACTGAACAATGCGCTCCAGATCTTGTTAGCACCATTGATATCACCTGTTTTAGCTTTATTTAATGCAACTTCATTTAGATGAGCAGCAACCGGATAGATCTCATTGGCTTCCAGCAATAGTTTATCTGCCTGGAGTTCTTTTTCTTCCCTCCTTAATTTTTCAGACTGCTTTATAAGCGCATTGGCATCCTTCTCTGTTTTTCCAGCAATTTGAGCTTGAGCTTCCAGGTTTCCACTCTGAAGCCAGATCAAAAGCAAAATGAAAACTAATTGATATAAGCGCATAATAAATTATTTCTTGCTAAATATAAAATCACCGCCCACATGCCCCGCCAGTTCAAGTGTTCCATACCTTGGCTCTGTTTTTGATTCCGTCATTACCGCTTCGATAATCCGGGTGATGAACATTTTCTGTGCAGACAGATATTTATCCTTGTTTTCGCTAAGTGCCTTCACCAGATGCTTCATGAAAATACTCACATCAGGCACTTCGGTATCATTGCCCGAAGTGATGGCAACGCGGGTTATTTTGTTGTCCATTTCTTTCACTGCTGCAGGGGCATCAGTTCCAATGCTTCTGGATTTAAAAACTGACCCTGAAAAACAAGCATCCGTAATGAGCAGGGTATGTCTCGAAGGCAATTCTGCAATCATATCCAATACCTGTTTGTTTGGCAGCCAGGTATTCACATCGTTGCGTTGCGCATCGGTAAGCAGCCAGTAGCCCTTTTTCTCCTTGTCCACCCAAATCCCGTGACCAGCATAAAAGATCACCAGGTTGTCTTCGGGCTGCAGCGCTTCCTTCAATTCCAGGAACTTCTTTTTAAAATCGTCGCGCTGTGGATTGAACAGGCTATAGATGTTATCATCTGCAAAGTTATAACTGTTCTTAAGGATGAGTTTCAGCTTGATCGCATCAGCAATGGGATTTTCCAGGGATGGAATCGTCGAATCATCATAATTCTGACTTGCGATAAATACGGCATAGTTTTTACCAATTTTTTCAGTTACCGCAATAGGCACCGCTGCAACCGCTGTGGCAGCTTTTTCTATTTCGAAGATTTCTTTTGTTGTATTGCCTGCCAGGTCGGTTGCTATGATCTCAAACTTGTTTATACCATCGGCCAGAGTTACTGTTCCCCAAAAATCACCTGCCTCTTTCGAGTATACGCTATGTCCGTTAATGGTAGTTGATTTTAGACCCGACGGATCTGAAGCCATTCCTTTGATCATGACATCTTTTCCCGCAGCTACAATTTTCAGCCCCCGCGTATTGGCAGGCTCCAATATTTTTATTTCCGGTCCGGTTTTGTCAGCTCTAAGGGCGACAACATGGCTTCCTTCCAGCTTTGCAAGGCCATCTAATGCAGGCTGGTAGTTTGGATTATAAACCAATGCAGCCTCAAATTCTTTTTTGGCATTTACATAATCCTTTAAACCCAGGTAAGCTTCAGCACGGTAAGTATAGTACCGAAATGTCCCTGTTCTTTTATTTTGTCCGAATATGAAAAATTTTGTTGGCTCCATCGCCTCAGTAAACATTGAAATTGCCTGGGCATATTCTTTCTGGCTTAAAGCCAGTAATCCCAGGTAGTAGGATAGTGATTCAAAAACTGTAATCTTGCCAAGTCCGTCAATACTTTTCTTTAAATTTTCCGTATCACCTTTGCCATAATAGGCGAAAGGGAGCACTGATTTTAACACGTCTTTGGCAAGCCTGTAGTCTTCGCCTTTAGTGCCAGCTGCATTCAATGCGATCACTTCATCATATTTTTTCTCTATTAACAGGCTATAAATTTTTGATTCAAAAATACCTCGCTCATGACCAGCTTTTTCACTCAATGACTTTATAGTTTTCAGGCTTTCCAAGTCATTTGTCTGGTAACATACTCCAATTGCAAGTTTACATGATACTTTCTGATAATGTGAAAATGATTTTCTGGTTCCAAACCGTAAGTGTCCTATGGCCGCTCGTATTCCTACAGCCGGGTCGCCGATCGTAAGGTTACCCACAGCCTGATGATTATAAAAAGGCTGGTCCAGGAAAATTTCCAGAGTAGCCTTCACTTCCTTGTCTTTAGTAGTTGACCATTCTCTTTCAGCACTCGCAATCAGGGCATCCCAGCATTTGTTTGCCCCTTTAATGTCACCAGTATTTAACTTCTCATTTGCAATCCAGTCCAATTTTTCATTAGGAAACTTTTCATTACTTTCAAATAACAATTTCTCCGCTTCCAGCGTTTTTCCTTCCTTTCTTAAATGATCGATTTTAGCATTTAATGCTTTTCCTTCTTTAGTGTAATATCCAAATTGAGCTAATAAATTGCCACTGCAAAAGGTTAAAAGTAATATCGTTAGTAGTTTTAATTTCATCAGGTTACTTCTTAGTAAATATATAATCTCCTCCAACATGTCCGGCCAGTTCAAGTGTTCCATATCTGGGTTCGGTTTTGGACTCTGTCATCACGGCCTCCAGAATCTGTGTGATGAACATTTTTTGTGCGGTCAGATATTGCTCCTTATTCTCGCTCAAAGCTTTCACCAGGTGCTTCATAAAGACGCTCTCATCAGGCACCTCCGTATCATTGCCGGAAGTAATAGCTACCCTGGTGATCTTATTGTCCAATTCTTTGATAGCCGCAGGCGCCTTATCCCCCAAACCCCTTGTTTTGAACACCGAACCGGAAAAACACGCATCAGTGATCAGCAAAGTATGACGTGAAGGCAGCTTTGCAATTAGATCCAGTACATCTTTATTGGGCAGCCAGGTATTGACATCCTTATACAGGGCATCCGTCATCAGCCAATATCCTTTCTTTTCTTTTTCCACCCAGATGCCATGGCCGGCATAAAATATCACCAGATTATCTTCAGGCTGAACGGCGCTGCTTAGTTCAAGCAATTTACGCTTGATGTCATTGTTTGAGGGATTGAACAAAGAGGAGATATTACTTTCTTCATAGCCATAATTATTTTTCAGTATCAGTTTCAATTTTACTGCATCTGCAATCGGATTAGCAAGAGAGGGGATGGCCCCATCAACATAATTTTGTGCAGCAATCAGCAGACAGTAGTTCTTGCCTTCCTTCTCTACCACGGAGACTATGTTTTCAGCTACTACAACAGAAGCTGCCTGTTTCTCAATTTCAAATGTTTGCTCTGCTTTATTGCCTGCCATGTCGATGGCTGTGACCACGATCTTATTCACCCCGTTCACCATAGGCACATCTCCCCAAAAAGCGCCCGATAACTGAGCATATATTTTCACCCCATTAACCAGGACCTCTTTGATCCCCGACGGATCGGTTGCCAACCCTTTTACCATTACGTTCTCTCCCTTCGCCGTTATCTTCAACCCGCGGTTTGGCGAGGGTTCTGTAATGGCGATCAGAGGAGGGCTTTTATCTTCATTGATCTCTTTCTGATACTGTACACCCAGATTTGCCAGTCCAGTTATCGCCGGTTTATAATCCGGATCAGAAAGTAACGCCATGTTATAATAGTCCTTTGCTTTTTCAAATGCTTTCAGCCCGACGTAAGCATCTGCATACGCCTTGTAAAGCCGCCACTTATCAATCACAATCCTCCCCTGCTCACTGGCTGCACTGCGCAGCTGGAAAGATTTATCAATATGCTGAACAGCCGTAGCATAATCTTTCTTCGCAAGTGCGACAAGAGCCAGGTAATAATGGGTATCATTACTTTCCTTGTCCATTGGGAGCATTTTTTCAAACTCCTCCATAGCCCGTGCATGATCTCCCATCAGCGTGTAACCCCTGAACAATCCCTCCGTTTTGAGATACCTGTTGCTATTGTCCTTTGCCATTTCGATGACATTTGCATAGTCTTCCGCATATTCGTAAACCCGAATCAACTCGTAGTTTTTCTGAGGTTTGGTGTATAGCTTATAAGTGGGTTTCTCTTTAATCATGCTTATCGCCTTAGCATAATCCCCTTTAAGGGTAGCGACGGTCTCACGGAAATATTTCTGGCTTTCCAGATCCTGATCAATTCCTTTCCCCGGATAAGGCTTTAGATTCATGCTGGTCATTGCCTCCATGCTTTTCACAATCCTGGCTTTTTCCCCGAGCGTATTGTTCAGCTTATAGGTCTCCATCAAAAAGATGAATAAAGCCCTTTCATTGACCAGTTCATTATTGATCAAGGCACCAAAAGGCGTCGCATAAACAACAAAAACATTACCCCCCGTCGATTTAATTTTGTCAATCGCCTTATCTGCTATGAGGTTGGCACCAACGACATCCGAAAGCTTGCCCAGTGTCTTTGCGTATTCAAAAATAGCAAGCGTAGGATAGACTGCAATAGATTTATTGATGAGAGAATCTGCTAACTTGATGTTACCCGCGTTTAATTCCTGCGCAGCACGCTCCGCCAGTGCTTTGGCTTCCGTATATTCCTTAGGTTCCGCCTGACCAGCTTGGCCTGCATTCATGATCTTGGACATCTTTTCAAAAAGATCAAGTCCCCCCTGTCCATTGGATGCAAATCCTGAAAAGATGAGCATCACAATAATAGCCGTAATCTTTTTCATTATATATTTTCTATTTATGGTCCATTTCCACCATCATCGACACTATACTTTTCCCTTTGCTAAATCCTTCAAATGCAATTTTGTCTTTAGAAAACCGGGTGTTTTCCGGAGCAACCATTTTTTCTCCCAATACTTTGAAGATCCGTTCGCTGAAGCTTCCCTGCTGACTGCTAATTTTTGTGACCAGTTCATTGATATTGAGTTCGTCCCTGCTGTAAAGTACACACAGGAAATCTTTCCCCGGCTTATCGTCAAATTCGATAAAATGGTCTTCATCCGGAATGGCGATGTCATTGCGTTTATCAGTTAAAGCAGCACTGATCCCATCTTCATATGGAAATATTTTCGTCACCTCATTGCTTAAATCAGTGCTGATCGCATACACATAAGCTGGCTCATTATTGGAAATGTAAATGCGAAACCTGGTTCCCGAGCTGTAATTTGATGCAGTTTGATATACAGACAGCGGCTCAGCAGTTTTTTTTGCCGGTACTACCTTTAAACCACGTGTAGAGGTGAACAGGCTTACAGGCATTTCGTTATTGTCTGCAAGAACCAGTCTGATATTTCCCGAGAGATCAGCTACTTCTGGTTTAGCCTCAGGAAGGTCAATAAATTCGTACGCATAGGCAGTGAACCCTGCAAAGTCAGCATACTTTATCCATATATATCCCTCATTCCCCCATTTGGTGCCCCAGCTATTTTGGATTTCAAAAGCACCGCCTTCTTTATTATCATCATACCCAACCACACACATTGCATGCCCGCCGACTTTTGGATCAGCTTCCTCAACAGGAGCCCAGACCCCTTTTGCGTTGAAAAATGACGGCGGACATATCATCCCGAATACAACCGGCTTTTGCTCGGAAATAGATTTCTTCACAGACTGCACCTTTATATCCCGGGTTGCATTAAGATCAAAGAGGCGCATAAAATCCTTTATTCTACCAGTCTGGGCGCTGGCAAGCTGAACATTTGAAACAGAGGGAATGCAGGAAGCAGAAAGCGCACTAAAAGGAATGAGACCTTTAGTCTTCATTACACTGAAAGCCATTGATATATAAGAACCGGACTTGCACGACTGGTCATCAGGGCTCAATAAGCGAAATAAAAAGGCCGGCGAATAGGCGTGTTCGGTGATGTATGTTTTATCCAGCCAGTTATTTTTTACCGCGTCTACTATTGTTCTTCCGCAATAGGCCGATGCCCATGCGGTACAAGTACTGTACATCCCCTGATTGCCCGGGATTGGAGAAAATTGTTTTATTGAGGCTGACTCCGGCAACGACTCCAGACTGCGCGTAAGTTTGGCCTTCTTTTTAACAACACGATAAGACTCGTTGTCAAAGTTCATACCCATTCTGTATGGCTGCTGTGCATCGGATTTGAAAGTAAAAACAACAAATACCGTAAAAACCAAGAATATCAATTTAGTCATCGAGCGTATGTATTATAAGAGGATAAGAGGGGCCCTATACCCTATGCTAAGATGATTAAAGTATTTGGTTAAAACAATACCCATTAATAGGCATTTTCAAACATCACCTCGGCTTAGTTTTTCAGCTATCCGTAAGAACTATTCTGTCCGAAACGCAAAAGCCAGCGCAGGCAAATCCTTAGCAAGATCTCCCGGCATCAAAATCCTGACCTCACCATCAACCATATCCCATTTCAGCTGCTGCTGATTTTGAAGGAAAATGACCTTTGAGCCCTTCACCGGAACATTGCCTTTCCAGCTGATGTATTCCGGCATTGGCTGCTCCGCCTTCAGGCAAGTCAAAGCATATTTTGTTTTGCCATCCTTTGACTGCGTAAACCAGGTATCGCCATCATGATAATCCTTCGTGATCCGCGTGTTGTAGATCGCTTTGCCGTTAGCATTAAGCCATTTTCCAATCTCTTCAAGCCGGCCGATCGCTTCAGCAGGAATCGTCCCGTCAGCCTTTGGCCCTACGCCCAGCAGTAAACTTCCTCCCTTTGCTACAATTTCAATCAGGCTATGGATCACCTGTCCCGCCGGTTTATAGCGTTCATTATTGCCAAAGCCCCAGGCCCCGCCCAATGTGATACAGCTTTCCCAGGGATGATCCAGCTGTCCTTCCGGGATCTTTTGCTCAGGCGTCTGGTAGTTTTCGTATGGCCCGTGCACTGTTCTGTCTACTACCAGGAGGCCGGGCTGCGCTTTTCGGGCCATACCCACAATTTTGGGCATGTCAATATCCTGGCTCCAGGCCGGGATGGCAGCACCCCAGGCGCGTACCTCATCATTAACAGTTTCCAATGGCCTTACCCAGCCACCGTCAAGCCAAAGAATATCCATACTCCCATAATTGTGCATCAGCTCGCTGAGCTGCTTATAAGTATAGTCTTTGAACTTATTCCATCTCCAGGAATGTTTGCGCAGGTCATAATTGTTGTTCCTGTCTGCCGTCGCATATTTGGGCCACCAGTAATATTCGGAGTGCCAGTCCGGTTTAGAAAAATAAGCACCAATCATGAAGCCCTCCTTCCTGAAAGCGTCAAAGACATATTTGGCCACATCCTTTTTCGGATTATTGGCAAAAGGTCCCTTAGCGATGCTATAATCAGAAGTTTTAGTATCAAACATGGCAAAGCCGTCGTGATGCTTGGTGGTAAAGACCAGGTACTTCATTCCCGCATCCTTGCCCGCTTTGGCCCAAATCGATGGATCAAACTTAACCGGATTGAATTCTTTATTCAGCCCAAAGTACCATTTCTTGTAGTCATCATAGCTTTTAGTGCTGTCACGTTCTATCCAGTCTTCAGAACACACCGACCAGGATTCAATAATACCGGGCACCGCATAAATGCCCCAGTGAATGATCATTCCAAACTTCTGGTCCTGCCATTTGTCCAGCTTGGCCTTTACCAGCGAGTCGGCTGGCCATTCATAAGACGAAGACTGCTGATGCAGATTGCCCTGTGCAGAACCGCGTTTAGGAAAAATCAGGAGAAACAGCAATACAAGGATCGCAATCAAAAGCTTAAAAAACGACCACTTATTGTGAA
>NZ_DATHGC010000025.1:0-20967 GCF_035317785.1 Pedobacter sp.
CTCTGGTCTGCTGTTCTTTCTGTATTTCAGAAATTTAAAAGGCAATAAAAAAACTAAGGAAGTAGCTGATGATCCGCAAAACCAGGTCCTGGACAGATCTCCCTATCGCGATCTTCCTTATCTGCTTTTTAGTCTGCTTTGTGCCGTATTTGCCATTTGCTTTTTACAACTATTGAGCACACTTCCGCTCTATTACAGAACGGTTTATGAGCTGTCTGAAATGGAAATCGGGATAATTATGGCATTTAGCGGACTGGTGGTCTTTCTCTTGGAGATGCTTCTGGTCCATATTGCGGAGCGGAATTTTACCGCCCGCACTGCGATCATAACAGGTACTTTATTGTGTGCCTTGTCCTTTCTCATCTTAAACCTTGCCAGGGGCATTCCGGTGTTGTACATCTCGATGTTCGTGATCTGTATTGCCGAAATACTGGCCGTACCCTTTATGTCTACGGTTGCCCTGCAGCGGTCATCGATGAAAAAAAGAGGAGCGTATATGGCACTCAATGCCCTATCCTTTTCTTTTGGTCATATTTTTTCACCTTTTATTGGCACCCGTGTCGCCGCTGCATATGGTTTTGATGTACTGTGGTGGGGCACTACCGCTGCCCTGGTTATTGCTGCTGCCGGGTTCTTCTTTGTAATGAGAATGATGAAGTTACCTTCTTAATTTTCGCCGTAAACTATTTTGCCGCCGGATACCACTCACGCAACCTGACATCTATGTTTTTATCGCCGGTATTCACCAGGACTTTAAATATTTTTACATCCTGTCCTTTGTAAGGATACGGATAAACGACCTTAGGTTTAAATGCCAGTACACCCTGTGCGGCTCCATTTACATCCATCGTATACGGCAGGTTCATGCAAACAAAGGCAATATCAATGTTTTTTAAAGCACGCATTTCGGGCGTATCTGCCGTATCACCTGAGATATAGACATTTTTGCCGCCGATTGTTAACACATAACCGTTACCTCTTCCTTTGGTATGATAACTTGCATTTTCGGCATCGGGAAGATTATACATGGGAAAAGCAGTAATCGAAATACCAGCCTGCGTAGTTTTGTCACCGTTCTTCAAAATGACCAGCTTTTCCTTGTCATAACTGGCCGGCAGCTTATCAGCCACGGCCTGAGGAACAACAAGTGTCGCTTTGTTGGTATTGATGGCTTCGATTGTCTTAAGATCAAAATGATCACCGTGGATGTCTGTTACAAGAATGATGTCCGGAGCCCCGAGTCCTTTAAATGCATCGGTGCCACCTGTGGGGTCAACATAAATATTCTTGTTCTTGAAGGTGAGTACCAGTGTGGCATGAGTAACCGGCTGAATGGTGAGCTCGCCGCCCTCAACCTTTTCCTGATCCGGAGCTATCCGTTGTGCCTGAGTAAACGATACGCATGCAGATAGCAAAAAAATAAGGGTAAGCTTCAGTTTCATAAGGAGTTATTTAATGATTTAACTTGAAAATAACAAAACAAACTGAACAGAAGAAAGTTTGGGTTAGTGAATAGCAAGCGAACGTTTTTCCATAACATGGAACTTTTTTACAAGCACATTAAGGTCTTCCCTGGAGAGCAGTCTCGGATTTTTGTACTGTTTGGCAATAATTTCGCTGTCTACCTCGATTTCGCCATTTGTGGTATGGATAACAAAGCTATCCTCACGGACAAAACTGGAATCGTAAGCTCCTATTTCAGGACTGATTTCCGAAAGTCTGAACGTCAGTTCGTGGAAGATGAAAACGGGATAATTCATGACTTAAAATTACATCAACTAAGGCTGAGTTTAAAATTATATTTATGTAAGATTAAACTACATCGGGTAACATTAACTTAACCTTTTGTTAATATATTACTTCAAAACTTCAGCCAGTCTGCTTGTCTGGTAATCTGCCAGTTTCTGAAGCGGGCCTGCGGCCAGCATTTTCATCATCATGTTCAGATCGGCTGAGAGGATGTGTTTGGCAATTGTGCCGCCTGCTCCGTTATCAGCAACCGTCCACTTCAATTCCACATCAAACGGCGGTTTTTCTGTAGGCAAGGCAGTGAGTTCCTGATTTTCTATACGGCTGGAGATCCTGATGGCAAGTTTAGCCATGTTCTGAATGGTAAAACTGGCTTCATCCTCCGTTGAGGACCAGTTATAGATATTCTCCGGCATCAGTTGCTTGTGGTTATTCAGATCTGCCAAAAAAGCATATACTTTTGCCACCGGCAAATTTATTTCGGCAGTGCTTTCTATTACTGTCATTGTGATCTTAAGTTAGTTGCTCTAATTCCTTGCCCCATTCAGAAGGGTTCCTGCGCCATTTTGTCAACAGATCGACATCATTTGGCCCAATGAAGCTATGTTCCGCTGCGTATTGAATTAGTGTATTGTAATTTGAAAGTGTGGCATAACGGCATTTCGCTTCTTTGAAATTCTCGTCTGCCTGATCAAAGCCGTAAGTGAATATCGCTACCAGACCGGCAACAGATAAGCCGGCATTTCTCAGCGCGTCAACGGCCTGCAAACTGCTCTTTCCTGTTGAGATCAGATCTTCTATCACTACTACACGTTGTCCTTCCACTATTTCTCCTTCTATCAGGCTTCCTGTGCCGTGCTCTTTAGCTTTTGACCGTACATAGGCAAATGGCAGTCCAAGTTCCTGCGCTACCAATGCGCCTTGCGGGATGCCTGCAGTGGCAACACCTGCAATAAGATCAACCGACCCAAATTCTTCCTGGATCAGCTGCGTAAGCTTCTGCCTGATGTAAGTTCTGACCGATGGATGGGAAAGTGTGATCCTGTTGTCACAATAGATCGGGGATTTCCAACCAGACGCCCATGTAAATGGATTATTAGGTTGTAACTTTATTGCTTTAATTTGTAATAAAAATTCAGCTACCTTTAATTCAATATCACTTTTATTATACATGGCCCAAAATTACAGAATTTATATTAACGATAACACTTTGTTTATAGCAGATTTGATGCCTAAACAGATCAAGAAAATACAACAAGTTGATGTACAGTATTTTGACTTTCAAATATTCTATAAAAATTTAGCAAGAGTGTCCGGAAAAGACTATATCCTGCTGGATCCCGACCCTAAAAAATTGTTTAAAAAGATCAGGAAAAGTTGTGAAATGATCAAGGCGGCCGGCGGCCTGGTTAAGAATGCCAAAGGCAGTTACCTCTTCATCTTCCGGAATAAAAAGTGGGACCTGCCGAAAGGCAAGGTGGAAAAAGATGAAAAAATGAAAGAAGCCGCGCTGCGTGAGGTAGAAGAAGAGTGTGGCGTGAAGATCTTTACCAACGACGAAAAGTTATGCAAGACCTATCATGTTTACCAGCTGGACAATAGATTGGTGCTGAAAAAAACCAATTGGTACAGCATGACTGTCAAAGGCGAACCCAAGCTCATTCCTCAAAAGGAAGAGGGCATCACAAAAGCCAGCTGGCTGAGCAAACTTGAACTCAGTCCGGTATTAAAAAATACCTATCCCTCAATAGTTCAGGTATTGGAAGCGGGAGGACTTTTGGCAGATAATATTGTGGTAAAACCGGTGCTGGCCGCTATAAAAAAGGTATAGCTTCCGGGGGCAGAAATTTACTTACATCTCCGTTGTTTCGCAATATTTCGCGCACAATAGTAGAACTGATGGCCGAATATTCAGGTTTGCTCAATATGATAATGGTCTCTACTTCAGGCATCATGGTCTGATTGATCTGTGCGATGGCTTTTTCATATTCAAAATCTGAAACTGAGCGTACGCCCCTCACCATATAACGGGCATTGACCTTCCGGCAAAAATCGACTGTCAGGCCTTCATATAACTGCACTTCTATATTGGCATGTGCTGAAAAAACAGCCCTTACAATCTCTTCTCTTTTTTCGGCAGATAAAAACCCCTGCTTGGAGCTGTTTAGTCCTATGCCGACCACAACTTTGTCGAACAAAGGCAAAGCCCGCAGTAAGATATCTACATGAGCTATGGTGATGGGATCGAATGAACCCGGGAACAGTGCAGTTTTCATAATTATAACTTGGGTTTTTCAAAGAAGCTAAACGATGAATTGCCATATCTCCTGATCTCAGTATAGCCGGGAATGTTATTTAACTTCAATAAAGAAGGATGTTCTACGATCAGCATCCCGTTATCAGTTAATAAATTATTTTTCATGACCAGTTCCGGTATCAGAGGTATGGTCGGCAAATCGTAAGGCGGATCAGCAAAAATGATCTGGTAAGACGCCTTGTGATGCTCCAGAAACTTAAATACATCCCCCTTTTGAACATCTATTTGTTCCAGTCCATATTTTTGGATGACTGATTTTACCCAGTACACACAGCCTGAATGTTTGTCTACTGCCGTAACCTTATGGATACCTCTCGAAGCAAATTCAAAACTGATGTTGCCAGTGCCGCAAAAAAGGTCCAGCACATCACAGCTGTCAAAATCATAAGTATTGTAAAGGATATTGAACAGGGCTTCCTTGGCCATATCTGTAGTCGGCCTTACAGGTAAGCTTTCGGGAGCGCTGAAGCGTATTCCCTTTAATCTGCCGCCTATTATTCGCATAGGTCAAGTGCTAATAAACTGCTGTAATAATGCGCCGGCATATCATCCAGGATCCTGCTGTCCATTTCATTGCTTGTGCTTCTGTTAAAATGTATGTCTTTGAAATATTTTGAGATACATTGATAATTGCCGTCATCTTGATGGATGATCCCGCTTAAATGAACCGCTGTTTGTGCAGCATCCATCTTAAGCTGGTTAATGATCAGCAGCAGGTAATAATTGAGTTCCTCTGTATTCTCGGTCTGAAAGCATCTTTGAAATACCAGCTGACCTTCATTTACATAAGCGGCATTGAAACTTCCAACTGTAAAATCCAGCAATAATGACCTGGATGTTTTTCCTTTGGCAAGGGCCAGCAGTGCTGCAGATTGGTCATAGCGTTTGCTGCTGGTCAACGAAGCACTCAGTGTATCTTCTATAAACTCCGTCAGGTTAAAAATAGCCGTAAAGCCATAGTCAGGAAGAGGCTGCACATATAAGGTAACCGATTGTTCTTTGGAAAAATACTTTGCATACTGGTTCAGCCCTGCCGGGTCAAACAATTCATCAGGAATGGCTATGGAATTTTCTGTATATACGGCAACTTTGACGGCTTTAAAAGACAGGCTTAAATAATTGTCACTTTTCAGCTTCGCGGCAAGCGCAATTCCCGCATCTTCACATTCCTGCTGATCATAAACAGCTTTGACCTGGTTGCAGCTTTTGTCAATAATGGCATAAGAAAAACTATCCGGACCAACTTTTATCAATAGATCGCAATCTGCAGCCGTATTTGGGTCAAACTCCGGATCAACTAATAATATGCTATTTTTGCTGTTCATATAAACAAAATTAATTCTTTTTTCTATAACATCACCATCGCATATTTGTTAAATGGATAAAGCTTCCGCAATCGCTCGGTCTTATCAGTTTACCCCGACAGATGAACAGCTTGTTTTCTGTACCGAAATGGCTTTGTTTTTAACAAGGCAGCTGGATGAACAGTGCTTTATCCTGCGCGGGTATGCCGGTACCGGTAAAACCACGTCGGTGGGTGCACTGGTAAAGGCGCTGCCGGGATTTGGCCTGAGGCCGGTCTTACTGGCACCAACAGGACGGGCTGCCAAGGTAATGAGTACCTATACCGGCCGCAAGGCACTCACCATCCACAAGAAGATCTACAGGAAGAAGTCTTCAGTAGCTATGGATATGTCATTTCAGCTGGCGCCAAACCTTGCCGAACACACCTTGTTCATCGTAGATGAAGCCTCCATGATCGCTGATGAAATGAACGTTCAGTCGGGTTCCTCACTGCTCAAAGACCTGATGGAATATGTGTATAACCGTAAGAACTGTGCAGTGGTCTTTGTGGGAGATACCGCACAGCTCCCCCCGGTAGGAAGCCTGGACAGTCCCGCCCTGAACAATCAGTACATCCAAGACGGTTTTGGGCTAAAAGTCATCGCTGTTGAACTGAAAGAAGTCGTACGGCAGGAAAAAAAATCGGGCATATTGGCCAATGCCACCATGCTGCGTAAACTGATCCATAAAGATCAGACAGAGAAGATTGCCCTTCCAAAATTCATCACCAAAAACTATAAAGATATTTTTAGGATGAACGGCGTAAAGCTGGTGGAAGGACTGGAGTATGCCTACAATAAGTTTGGAATGGAAAATGCCCTGGTGGTCTGCAGGTCCAACAAATCGGCCAACGGATACAACCAGCAGATCAGGGCCAGGCTTTTATACCGGGAAGAAGAGCTGACGGGAGGTGACCAGATCATGGTGGTGAAAAACAATTATTTCTGGCTGCCGGAAAATGAGTCTGCGGCTTTTATTGCCAATGGCGATATGGCCCTGATCAAAAGGGTAAGAAATACAGAAGAGCGCTATGGCTTCAGATTTTGTGAAGTTCAGCTTGAATTTCTTGATTTTCCCGAAGCCGGGGAAATTACCTGCAAAGTCATGCTGGATACGCTGACGGCAGAAACGCCGAACCTTTCTTTTGACCTCAGCAATAAGCTGTTTGAAGGATTGAATGAAGATTATAGTCACCTGAGCAATAAGCGTGAGCGCTTTCTGGCCATCAAAGAAGATCCTTATTACAACGCGCTCCAGATCAAGTTTGCCTATGCGGTGACTTGCCACAAAGCGCAGGGCGGGCAGTGGGACGCTGTATTTGTTGACCAGGGCTACCTGACAGATGACATGGTGGACCTTGATTTTCTGAGGTGGCTTTATACAGGGGTGACAAGAGCAAAAAAAGAACTATTTTTAGTAAATTTTGCCCAAAGTATGTTTACTTCCCCTGCTGAAGAATAGGGGCTAACCCATCTGTATGAGACTTGCATTTTCTGTTAAACAAAAGATCCGTATTGCTGCCCTGCTTTTTGCAGTAATGACCTGTTCTATTTTGATCAGGTTCCTGGAAGACCAGAGCGTAAAAAGCATGAACGAATCATTTGTGTCCATGTACAATGACCGCCTCATACCGGCCACAGATCTTTTTTACATCGCTGAAAAAGCCAATGCCAAAAAATCATTGCTTGAAGAAGCGCTCTATTCGTCTCAGCAGCAGATTGAGGATCAGACGGTGCTCACTGAAAAGTTAAAAGGTTTCAATACCGCCATCGACAGCCTGATCCGTAAATACAAAAAGACATTACTCGTAAAACAGGAAAAAGCAAAACTTAATGAACTGGATAAAAGACTGTTTAATAATGTTCAGGCTGAAAACAGCATACTACAGTTATTAAAGGCCCGTGATCTGGCGTCTGCGAGGAAACTTTATGAAAATACGGGAAGAGCCTCCGCAGATCTTTCCATTCAAAAACTATCTGAACTGATGGCGATACAAAAGCAGGTTGGGCAGGAGCTGATCAAGGATTCTGCATTTATGGTGTCCGGCAGTAAATTGTACTCTGCGCTTCAGATCGCACTGGCCATAGTGATCGGAATTCTGATCGTCGGTATCATTTTCACTTCCAATGTTGTGAAGATCAATAATGACAAATTCAATTTAAACTGAGGCCAGTTGTGCTCCGGCTGTCAAGCCAAAACAGGGATGAAGATGGTGAAGGCCGTGCCTTCATTTTCTTTACTTTCTACCGTTAGCCTGCCGCCGTGCTGTTCTATGATTTGCCTGGAAATGTGCAGGCCCAGTCCTATTGATTTCTCACCGCGCAGACCCGGGCGGCCGGCTTTTGAGAACTGGTCAAAGAGCATCCCCTGCAAATGTTCGGGTATTCCAATTCCAAAATCTTTAATCTGAATGGTGCAATGTTCTTTGCTCGCAGATGCTGAGATTTGGATTTGGCTGTCAGGCGGAGAAAATTTTATACCATTGCCAATCAGGTTGTCCAGTACCCTGGTAAATTTAGGTGCATTGATACTGGCAACAATGGATTTTACATTTGCCGACAGTTCGACCCTTCGGGGCTGATCTGCATTTGACTGCCAGCTGGCACAGATCCGCTCCAGATAAGCGATCATCTCTGTTTTTTGAACCTGCAGAGGCTTTCTGTCTTCCTGAACTACCTCAATGAGGTCATTGATGATGTGCTTGGCATGAACAGCAGCACTCAGGATCATTTGCATCTCCGGTTTTGGGTTGCCGCCTTCTTCTTCTATGACGATGCCGCTCAGGGCCTCTATATTGTTTAACGGTGTGCGAAGGTCATGTGCTACAAAAGCCAGAATCTCGCCTTTCAGGCGATTCAGATTGTTGATCTCCTCATTTTTCTCTTCCAGCTGCTTGAGCTGTATAAAATGCTGTGATTTGAAAAAATAGCTGTACCTCGAGCAGATGTACAGCACGAAGGCCAGTATTACCCCCGCAATGACATTAAATAACCGTTGTGCCGGACTTAAACTTGGCACCACCATTCCAATTACAAACAAAAGCATCACAAATACAGCAAGTATCGCAATGTATTTGAACTCCAGGGAAAAGAAAATACTCACCATAACTACCCCGATCAGGAATACGGTCAGTGTATTTCTGGTATTGTGCTGTGAATAGATATAGCTGATGAAAAAAGTAATTCCCAGTAAAAATAAGGTAAAAGCGAGGGTCAGCAAGTTTCGCTGGTCTATTGTCCACTTCTTTGAACGAATAGCCATGGTACTCAATAAGATAAAGAAAAAGTAGGCAGTGAGCTGGGTCAGGTTGCTGATGTTGTATTCCATGATGTTGGGAACTTGCCTGAGTTCTTCGCTATAGAATAATGAAGCAATGCGCACGCAGACAGACAGCGCAAACATTGCAGTGCTGAGCAATTTGATTTGTTTGAGATTAATAAAGCTGTAAGTATCCCTAAACGCTAAGGCGTACTTAGACGGTGTCTGATATTTAAAAAGATTGATCAACCTGCATATTTTACTACAAAAATAGAATTATATCTTACTTTTGCCAGAAAGAAATCCATATGACCCCTGTTTTGGCAATAGAATTCAATAAAGCTTTCTTTTTTAAATTTTTAAAGTTTGGATTGGTGGGTTTTTCCGGCCTGATCGTGGATTTCGGGGTTACCTATTTTTTCAAGAAAAAGCTCAGGGTCCACAAGTACATCTCAAACTCGCTTGGTTTTTTGGTGGCCACCGGAACAAACTATAGCTTAAACCGTTACTGGACTTTTCACAACCAGGACCCCGCCTATATCATTCAGTTTGGTAAATTCTTTGTCGTTTCGGTGGTAGGGCTTGCACTGAGCAATTCGCTGATCTATCTGCTCCATGATAAGCTCAAATGGAATTTTTACCTGGCCAAAGCCTGCGCGATCGTGTTTGTATCGCTTTGGAACTTCTTTGCAAATTATCTTTATACCTTTACGGGCCAATAGCTATTTTATTTCGTAAAATTGATTTTAATGCCGGTCAACAGGAAAAGCTCCGATAATATACTCTTCATTTTTTTAGGTATATGGGTTTTGCTCAACCTGATACAGGCGGCATTTGTGGAAGTGCATGCGGATGAGGCCTATTATTGGATGTATTCCAGATTTCTCGACTGGGGTTATTTTGACCATCCGCCAATGGTGGCTTTATTCATCAAAACAGGAGATGCCATATCCGGATCTACACTTGGCCTCAGACTGATTACTGTTTTGACCAGCACTTTATCCGTCTATTTTCTCTGGCAGATGTTAAAGCCTTATGCGGTCAACATAAAACTCTTCATTCTCCTGTTCGGATCTGTGGTCTTGTTCCATGTTTACGGCTTTATCACTACACCAGATGCACCGCTGGCATTTTTTACAGTTCTTTTCTTTTATGTATACCAGCGCTATGAAAAGGAAGACAACCGGAAGTGGGCGCTGCTGCTTGCCCTGGTGATCGCCTGCCTGCTCTATAGTAAATACCATGCCATCCTTGTACTCTTCTTTACAGTGATTTCCAACCTCAAATTGCTTCAGAGACGTTCTTTCTGGGGCATTGTGCTGGTTTCTATACTCGTCTTTTTGCCGCACATCTGGTGGCAGGTACAAAACAATTATCCTTCTTTTTATTATCATGTAATTGACCGTTCAGCCGCATTTTATAAATTCCGGTATACCACAGAATACCTGCTGGCACAACTGGCACTGGCCGGACCGCTGGTCGGCTGGTACCTGTACAGCTCTGCAGCAGTACTGAAAACATCAGATAGTTTCATCAGGGCGCTTAAATTTAACTGTTACGGGATCTTTATTTTTTTCCTTTTCAGCACGCTCAAAGGCAGGGTAGAAGCCCACTGGACTTTACCGGCAATGCTTTGTCTTTTTATACTGGCCTATATTGCCTTAGCTGACAGACCTGTGGCCAGATGGTTTGAGCGGCTCGCTATCGCCAACATCGCTTTAGTGATCCTGGTGCGCCTGGTCCTTATTGTTCCGCTCGATGCTTTGAAAAAAGTAAGGATAGTGGCCTATTATTTTAGCAATGAAGAATGGGCAAAGCAGATCCGGCAAAAAGCTGGTAACTATCCTGTGATCTTTTACGACTCATTTCAGGCCCCTTCCCGTTACAATTATTATACGCGCAGTACCAAAGGTTTCAGTTACGATTCCCGGAATTACCGGAAAAACCAGTACGACATCTGGCCCCTGGAAGACAGTATCCGGCACAAAAAAGCTTACCTGGTCTTAGACAATGAATATAGTGAATACAAGCTACAGGATACCATCAGAACAGAAAAGGGCATTTATTACGGAACATGGATAGACAGTGTAAGAATGTACCAAAAGGTTTCGGTGAACCCGCTTACTGTGCCGGCCGGCTGGAAAACAGGGGCGCTTCGCACTTTAAAGCTGAAGATCACCAATCCATATGATGAACCGTTAGTGTTGGGCAATAAAAATCAAAAGTGGAAATGTTACCTGGAATACAGTTTTAAAAAGGGTGATGTTCTGGAGGATTTCAAGCCCGTGCAGGCCAACCTTGAGCAATTGAATATACCGGCAGGAGCTTCCGCAGAAATTACAGGTACCATTAAAGCACCTGCAACTGCCGGGAAATATAAACTGATCCTGTCCCTGCGCACGGAACCCTTCCGCGGCGGCAGAAACAGCAATATAATCGCTGTTGAAATTAAATAATCAGTTCTTTGAGGAACGTACGTTTCCGGATCAGGTACTAGTGTGCGTCGTAGATGACAACTTTTTCAAACAGAACGCGGAACTGATCCAAAAATGCTTTGTGCAGGTCGTGTACCTGGTAGACATCATGACCGGCAAGATCTTCGAAAATGATGGTCAGTGAATAAGTATAGGTCGTGTCTACCACCGGACGGTCGATCGGGGCGGGAGTGCCGATGTGGAATGTTTTTACAGTTTCAATGTTTTCCAGTGATTCAAGACCCCTCTTAAATGCATCTTTTTGATCTGCTGTGGTATCGGCATTTAGCCAGAATAAAACGTGGTGAGCTAACATAAATCTTTTTTTTGGCAATTTTAAGCAAAATTCTTTTGCAAACGGTTATCGGGATTAATTTCAGTAGACCCGGGTAGTACGCAGGTTATATGTGCGTCCGATATGGTATTCTCCTTAATTATTTTTTTAATAATAAATAATTAAGGATTAAACAAGGTTTGACTAAGCTGTAGGTTAACCAGACCTTAACCAACCCTTAATCAATACTTAAGCAAACCTTAACCAATTATTACCAAATAATAAAACCATTTTAGATACATCATAGACTCATATTGGACACATGGATAAGGAAATTGCTGTACTTTAACATATTTTAACATTTACTATCCAGCTTATAATTTGCAGGAAGTATATGGTTTGCCTAATTTTCGCAACTCAAAAATTGTATCCGAAATGGAAGAAGCAAATATTATTACTGAAAATTCATCGTACGGCACCGATATCAGTGCGCTGAACGAAATGATACAAAAGGAAAGCGCATTTATTGATCTCCTTTTTTTAGAGATGGATAAGGTGATCGTAGGACAGCGCTACATGGTCGAGCGCCTGATGATCGGCCTGCTGGCCAATGGCCATATCCTGCTGGAAGGTGTGCCAGGGCTTGCAAAAACACTGGCCATCAATACTTTGTCAAAATGTATCGATGCCGGTTTCAGCCGCATTCAGTTTACACCCGACCTGTTGCCGGCAGATTTGCTGGGAACCATGATCTATAATCAGAAAAAAGAAGAATTTATAGTTAGAAAAGGACCATTGTTCTCCAATTTTATCCTTGCGGATGAGATCAACAGGGCGCCGGCAAAGGTGCAGAGTGCCTTGCTGGAGGCCATGCAGGAGCGTCAGGTGACGTTGGGTGATGAAACCTATAAACTTCCGGAACCATTTTTAGTACTGGCCACACAAAACCCGATAGAGCAGGAGGGAACCTATCCTTTGCCTGAAGCACAGGTAGACAGGTTCATGCTCAAGGTCGTGATCGACTATCCTCAGCGTGAGGACGAGAAAAAGATCATGAGGGCCAATATTGCCCCGCAGGGAATGCAGAAGCCAAATACGATCCTGCATACCGATGACATCATCCGCGCCAGAAAGGTCGTGAAGGATGTGTACATGGACGAGAAGATCGAACAGTATATCATTGATATCGTATTTGCCACCCGTTTCCCGGAGCAGTATAAGCTGGCCGACTATAAAAACCTGATCAGCTTTGGCGCATCGCCGAGGGCATCAATTAATCTGGCACTGGCCGCAAAAGCGTATGCTTTTATCAGGAGACGCGGATATGTGATCCCTGAGGATGTGAGGGCGATCTGTCATGACGTACTGAGGCACCGTATCGGTCTGAGTTACGAAGCTGAGGCCGAAGATTATACGACTGAAAAGATCATTACAGGAATATTGAATGCTATTGAAGTACCATAGTTTATGGATACCAAGGACCTGTTAAAAAAAGTAAGAAAGATCGAGATCAAAACCAGGGGTTTGAGCAATCAGATCTTTTCCGGTGAATACCATTCGGCCTTCAAAGGGCGGGGTATGGCCTTTAGCGAGGTACGCGAATACCAGATGGGTGATGAGATCAGGACGATAGACTGGAACGTGACAGCCCGCTTTAACCATCCTTATGTAAAAGTATTTGACGAGGAGCGGGAAATGACGGTGATGCTGCTGGTGGATGTGAGCGGGTCAAAGAATTTTGGTACACAGATTCAGCAAAAGCAGGAGCTGGCTACAGAAATTTGCGCGGTACTGGCATTTTCTGCGATACAGAACAATGATAAGGTGGGCGTGCTGTTTTTCAGTGATCAGGTAGAAAAATTTATTCCGCCGAAAAAGGGAAGGTCGCATATCCTGATGATCATCCGGGAACTGATCGATTTTAAGCCTCAGCACAAGGGGACCAATGTGGCGCAGGCGCTGCAGTATTTTACCAGTGCGATTAAAAAGAGGTGTACTGCCTTTCTGATCTCCGATTTTATCAGTGATACTTTTGAGAGCGAGCTGAAGATAGCCAGCAGAAAGCATGACCTGGTGGGCCTGAGGCTTTTTGACGTGCATGAGGAAGAGTTCCCTAATCTGGGGCTGATCCCGGTGAGGGACGAGGAGAGCGGGCAGATCGCCTGGGTGAATACAGGTAATAAGCAAGTGCGCTTCGCTTTTAAATCGGCTGCGCTGGAGCGTAAAGGCAGACTGGAAAATGCGTTTAAAAAGTCTGGCGTCGATTTTACGCAGATAGGTACCCATGAATCGTATGTGAAACCATTGATGACATTATTTAAAAAACGGGGAGCCAGAAGATAAAGCGATGATGAAGATTGTAAATTTTAGCTGCTTATGGTTAATGGTGCTCTGCCTTGGGACGGCTTACCAGGGCCAGGCACAGGACATAAAAGTAAATGCCAGGCTGGATAAGACCAGTATTTTGCTGGGTGACCAGACGGTGCTGCACCTCTCGGCTGAACTGCCGGCGAATGGTACGGTGAGTTTCCCCTTACTGGCTGATACGCTTTCTGCCAAAGTGCAGATCGTTTCGGCAGGCAGGGCTGATACGCTGACGGATAAGAACAAACCTGGCCTGAAGCTGATCAGCAGATCGTATGTGATCACTTCTTTTGATCCGGGACTGCAGATGGTGCCGGCACTGGTATTTCAGAGCGGTGGTAAGAATTTTACTACCGAAGCCCTTCCGCTTGAAGTAAAGGCGGTAGCGGTCGATACCACCAAAGCCATTTATGACATCAAACAGCCCCTGGCGGTTTCCTATACTTTTATGGACTGGCTGCGGGACAACTGGCACTGGGTAGCTGCGGGCCTGGCTGTCCTGCTGGTGCTGTTCGGGCTTTGGTATTATTTCCGAAAAATAAGAAAGCCGAAGCCTGTGGCTGAAAAGAGGCTGCCATTGGTACCCTTGCATGTCACCGCACTGGAACAGCTGGCAGCATTGAAGGAGAAGAAATTGTGGCAGCAAGGTGAGGTAAAGGCTTACTATAGTGAGCTGACCGATATCATCAGGTTATACCTGGAAAAAAGATACCTGATCAGCGCACAGGAACAGACCTCGGAGGAGATCCTTTCGGGGTTGAAAGCGGTGAAAATGCCTGCGGAAAGCAGAAATTCACTGAAAGAAACTTTGCTGCTGGCTGACCTGGTGAAATTTGCGAAGGCACGGCCGGCAGGTCATGAAAATGAGCAATCTATGGACGATGCCATCGGTTTTATAGAACAGACACGGATGCAGGATCAATTACCGGGTTCGGAATCAGAAAATAAGGGAGAAAATAAAGTACAGGATGACAATGGACTGGTTTAGAGGAATTGAATTTGCCAATAAGGGTTTTTTCTGGCTGCTGTTACTGATCCCCGTAATGGTGGGCTGGTACATCTGGCGCCGGGAAAGGCTGCAGGGTTCGCTCCGGATGTCGGCCATGTCCGGATTTCTGAAAGTAAAAAGCAGCTATCTTTTTTTGCGGCATTATAGTATTGTGCTGAAGTCATTCGCTTTGCTTGCACTGATCGTTGCGCTGGCAAGGCCGCAATCTGCACTGAGCTGGCAGGATACCACAACTGAGGGAATAGACATTGTGATCGCAACCGATATTTCGGGCAGTATGCTTGCCGAGGACCTGAAACCCAACCGCCTGGAAGCGGGAAAGAACATTGCCATAGATTTTATAAAGGACAGACCGGATGACCGGATTGGCCTGGTGGTTTTTAGCGGCGAGAGCTTTACGCAGTGCCCGCTTACGATTGACCACGATGTGCTGATCAACTTGTTTAAAGACATCACTAACGGAATGATTGAGGACGGGACGGCAATAGGAATGGGACTGGCTACAGCAGTAAACCGGCTTAAAGACAGCGAGGCCAAAAGTAAGGTCATCATTTTACTGACTGATGGTTCAAATACATCTGGATCTATTCCGCCGGCTACGGCTGCGGAGATTGCCAAACAGATGAATGTCAGGGTTTATACAGTGGGGGTAGGTACCAAGGGCTATGCGCCCTATCCGGTCAAAACCCCTTTTGGAGTACAGTACCAGCAGGTTCCCGTGACCATTGACGAGGCTACGCTTTCTAATATTGCAAAAATAACCGGTGGCCAATATTTCCGGGCGACCAACAATGAAAAATTAAGACAGATCTATCAGCAGATCGATAAGCTGGAAAAGGCTAAGATTGCGGTGACCCAGTACCATAAAAAGACGGAAAGGTTTCTGCCTTTTGCGGTGCTTGCCCTGGTGCTTTTGCTGCTGGATTTCTTATTAAAAAATACATGGTTTAAAGGAGCTTTAACTTAAGATATGTTACGTTTTGAACACATAGCGTTTTTGTGGAGCCTGGCTGCGGTGCCTTTAATGGTGATCTTATTTTTTGTGGTTCGCCGCTGGAAAAGGAAGGCCCTGGCTTCACTGGGCAACAGGGCAACGGTGCTAAAGATGATCCCTGAGGTTTCTTTTACAAGGCCTGGACTAAAATTCCTGTTTTTCCTGCTTGCTTATATTTCTGTTGTGATAGGGGTAGCCAATCCGCAGATTGGGACTAAGGTGGAAGAGGGCAAGCGTATGGGCTCTGATCTGATGATACTGCTGGATGTTTCCAATAGTATGCTGGCCGGAGATCTTGCACCCAACCGTTTGGAAAATGCAAAAAGGGCGGTTTCACAGCTGATAGATAACCTGCACAACG
Organism: Pedobacter sp.; assembly: GCF_035317785.1. Classification (GTDB taxonomy): domain Bacteria; phylum Bacteroidota; class Bacteroidia; order Sphingobacteriales; family Sphingobacteriaceae; genus Pedobacter. The sequence goes on from NZ_DATHGC010000025.1 coordinate 16,145, forward strand.
ACCGGATAGGAATCATCATTTTCGCGGGGGAGGCTTATGTACAGTTGCCCATCACGACAGATTATTCTGCGGCCAAATTGTTTTTGAACAACATTACCACAGACATTGTGCCTACACAGGGCACGGCTATTGGTGCGGCCATTGATATGGGGATGAAGTCTTTTGATCTGGTAAACGGATCGGGCAGGGCCATGATCCTGATGACTGACGGAGAAAATCATGAGGATGATGCGGTTGGTTCCGCAAGAAGAGCAGCAGAAAAGGATGTAGCCATCCATGTGATCGGTTTGGGATCTCCTGAGGGCTCGCCAGTACCCATCTACAGCAATGGCAGCCCGGTAGGTTTTCGCAAGGATGAAAAGGGACAGACTGTGGTAACCAAGCTGAATGAACCCATGTGTAAGGAAATTTCTGCAGCGGGCGGAGGTGTCTATGTACGGGCATCCAATGCCAATAGCGGCCTGGGCCTAATCATGGACCAGGTGGCTAAAATGGAAAAGAAGACCTATAACAGCAAGATGTTTAAGAATTATGAGGACAGGTTTCAGTTTTTCCTGGCCTTTGCGGTATTGATGCTGGTTTTGGAGTTTTTTATCTCCAACCGCAGAAACTTAAGACTGAGTGAGTTGAATTTGTTTGAAGTGAAAAAGTAATGAAACAGTTGATCATCATCGTTTGCATTCTATTACCCGGTTTTGCGTTGTACGCGCAGAAGGAGAAGAAGTATATACACAAGGGCAACGAACTGTATATGCAAAAGAAATATGCCGAGGCTGAGGCGAGTTACCGGCAGTCTGTTGAAAAATCGAAGGAGTCTGTGCAGGGTAATTTTAACCTGGGGGACGCACTCTTCAGGCAAAAGAAGTTTGACAATGCTGCACAGAAGTTTACAGACATCGCCAGTTCTTCTGAGAATAAGCAGGTGAAGGCAGGGGCTTATCACAATCTTGGAAATTCTTTGCTGGAGTCTAAGAAACTGGAGGAGAGTATTGCGGCCTATAAGAAGTCGCTGATGAACAATCCGAAGGATGATGAGACCCGGTACAATCTGGCCTATGCGATGGAAAAGCTAAAGGAGCAGGAGAAAAACAAGGATAAGAACGATAAGGATAAAAACAAGGACAAGAAGGACCAGAACCAGAAGAACAAGGACAAGAAGGATCAGGATAAAAAGGACGATAAGAATAAACAGGACCAGAAGAAAGACGAAAACAAGGACCAGGATAAGAAAGATCAGAAGGATCAGCAGAACGGACAGCAGCCACAGCCGGATCAGCTGAGCAAAGAAGATGCGGAACGGATGCTGGAAGCATTGAAAAATGAAGAAAAGAATACCCAGGACAAGCTCAGGAATAAAAAGGCAAAAGGGGTGAAGGGACGTATTGTTAAAGACTGGTAAAGGATATATATTGGGGGTGATGAAAATTAGGTATTATTTATTGTCAGTATTGCTTTTATGGTCGGCCCTGGGTTTTGGACAGGCCATAAAGGTGACTGCGTCTGTGAGTTCGGGCCAGGTTGGGACGGGTGAGCAGTTTGAGGTCACATTTTCAACGAACGGGAATCCGGAATCATTTGATCCGCCGGCATTTAATGGTTTCCAGGTAGTGGGCGGACCAAATCAGTCCTCCAGTTTCAGTTCAGTAAACGGTGCGACTACGGTAAATATTTCCGTCGGTTATGTGTTGATAGGTACCAGAGAAGGGGAATACACCATCGGTCCGGCATCAATGACCATCAACGGCAAACAGTACCGGTCAAATCCTGTGAAGATCAGGGTGGTAAAGGGGAGGTCTGTTCCTCAGCAGCAGGCTGCGGGCGGCCAGTCTGCCAGGCCGGCCAGTGGCAATTCATCTGACATCTCCAAGCGCTTGTTTTTGCGGGCCGTGGCCAATAAGACCAATGTGTACCAGGGAGAGCAGATCTCTGTGAGCTATAAATTGTATGCAAATATCAATATTGTAGACAATATGCCGGATAAACTGCCGGATTTTAACGGATTCTGGAGTCAGGAGATCAAGAGGAACAACCAGAATGTGGAGTGGACGGTGGAGGAGTATAAGGGAGTCAGGTACCATGTGGCCGTGCTGAAAGAAGTGATCCTTTTTCCCGAACGATTTGGGAAATTGACCCTTGATCCTCTGGGAATGACCTTTGTGGTCAGGCAAACTACGCCGTCAAACGATCCTATTGAGCAGTTCTTTGGTGGCGGCTCGTATGAGGATGTAAAATATAAGATAAAGAGCGCACCGGTAACGATCAATGTCAAGCCACTTCCGGAAGCGGGCAAACCTGCCGGTTTCCAGGGTGCGGTTGGTAATTTCTCTGTCGGCGCTGCTTTGGATAAATCGGCCATTAAGGCAAACGAGGCCCTTAATTATACCCTTAAGATCACCGGATCCGGTAATCTGAAATTGCTTAAGGCGCCTGAACTGAACCTTGCAGCCGATATTGAAAAGTACGACCCTAAGGTGACCGATCAGATTACCGAGAGCCTGAACGGTGTTTCGGGCAGCAGGGAATACAGTTATCTGCTGATTCCGAGGCATGAAGGCAATTACACGATTGATGCGCTGAAGTTTTCTTATTTTAATCCTGCCACACAGCGTTACGTGACGCTGTCCACAGGCTCATTCCCGGTGAAGGTTGCGAAAGGCGCACCAGGATCGGGTGTTGTCGCTTATTCTGCCGGTCAGCAGGATATAAAAGCCCTGGGCAGTGACATCAGGTACATTAAGGGCGGAGATGGATCCCTGCAAAGAGAAGGAGAGGGATTTTATGGCTCGGGCTGGTATTATTCCCTGCTCTGTCTGGGCCCGCTGATGTTTTTAGGCGCTTTTGGCTACAGGAAATGGTACAGGGAACAAAATAAAGACCAGGTCATTGTAAAAGGCAGAAATGCCAATAAGGTGGCCGCCAAACATCTGGCGAATGCTAAAAAGCAATTGCTGGAGGGCAATAAAAATGCTTTCTATGAGGATATCTACAGAGGTTTGTACGGTTATCTGAGTGATAAACTAAATATTTCTGCTGCACATCTGAACAGGGAAAATATTGGGGAGAAACTCAGGACAAAGGCTGTAAGTGAAGAATTGATCCTGCAGCTGACGGGTACCCTGGACCTCTGTGAAATGGCCAGGTATGCGCCGGTATCGGGAATATCGGAACAGGAAGTATTTGACAAAGCTAAAAATATCATTGGTGATATTGAAAATTATGGATAAGGCTATGGGAAGAAATAGATATGTACTGCTTTTATTACTTATTTTTCCTTTGTTTTCGCAGGGCAGTGAAAAAGCCGAAAACCTGTTTGTGAAGGGAAATGACCTGTATGCAAAGGGGAAATATAAAGAGGCTGCTGCATCATACGAGCAGGTGCTGTCTGCCGGATATTTTTCTGCTGAGGTATACTTTAACCTGGGTAATGCTTATTATAAGCAGGAAGAAATTCCCCTGGCGATATTGAATTATGAAAAGGCAGGTAAACTATCGCCCGGAGATGACGATATTAAAGTCAATATACAGCTGGCGAACTTGAAGATAGCAGATAAGATCGATGCGGTACCCGAATTCTTTCTGACGAAATGGTGGCGGTCTTTTCTCTTGTTTTGCCCTGCGGAGGTGTTGTCTGTGCTGAGCGCAGCTGGATTTTTGCTGGGTTTTGCTTTATTGGTCGTCTATCTTTTCGCGGTTTCCATTACTATAAAGCGGCCTGCGTTCTATTCCGGGATAGTCCTGCTGGTGCTTGCCCTGCTGATCACGTGTATGGCCAGCCTGCAGACCAGTTATTTAAAGCGCAGCAATGGGGCCATAGTTTTTGCCGGTACGGTCAACGTGAAAAGTGGCCCGAAAGATAGTTTTAAGACCTTATTTGTGATCCATGAGGGCTTAAAAGTAAGTGTCACAGCGCAAAACGAAGGATGGATCAGGATCGGGCTTCCCAATGGGAACGTGGGCTGGATCACTGCTGCTTCTGTAAAGAAGATATAACAAACGGTCTTATTTATAATTGATAGCTTTATCAGGTTAACAAATGGATCATGAAGCGAATCCCTATATTCTTTTTGATGCTGGTCATTTCTTTGACGGGTATGGCAAAAGGACCAGTAGCGCCTTTACCTGCGGGCAAGGCTACAGTGTATCCTGCGCCCGGAGGTGAACAGCTCAGCAAATTCTATAAGATCACTGCAGGGAAAACGGATGTTCCGGTCTATATGGCGAAAATCGCCCCTGCGGACGCTGTTAAACGGGCTAAGGCAATGGATGATAAGGTCAGTTCTGCTGATTATTTTGATACTGCGGCTTTTGCTTATTTTGACCTGACGGGCTCGGTGACCGTGACTGTAACTGTGCCTGCTCTGGTTAAACAGGCTAAGGTATTGCCTGAGTCCGCGGGCATTGTTCCAGTAATTAAAGGCAAAACGATTTCTTTCCGGGTGTCCTCAGCAAGGAACCTGACCGTGGAGGTCAACGGGGAATGGGTGCGCTCGCTGCACATTTTTGTCAATCCTCCGGAAAAAGACGTGCCCCGTGCTGATGACCCGAATGTGATTTATTTTGGTCCGGGAATCCACGAGATTGGTTCGCTCGCTGTCGGGGACAATAAGACGGTCTATATTGCCGGAGGAGCGATCGTACGCGGCATCATTAAGCCGGAAGAAAAGTATTGGACCAACAAGGACACGGGCTTGAGGGGTTATGTGCCTACTTTTGATCTCCGGGGCAAAAATATCACCATCCGCGGCCGCGGAATCATTGACCAGAGCAGCTGTACTACACATGCCAGAAATGTGATTTCCATCCGGGAATCGGCTGACGTCAGG
>NZ_DATHGC010000026.1:0-36742 GCF_035317785.1 Pedobacter sp.
TTCCCTGCTGGCTGATGCCTGGGTAAAAGGCATCCGGACCTTTGACCCCAAAGAAGCTTTAGAAGCCTACTACCACGAAGCCATGAACAAAGGCCCATGGGGACCTGCCAACGGAAGAGATGGCGTAAAAGAATACAACGAACTCGGCTATGTTCCATATCCTAAATACAGGGAGTCTACCGCAAAAACACTGGAGTACGCCTATGATGATTTTTGCGGCTACCAGCTGGCAAAAATGACGGGCAACCAGCATTATATGGATGTATTTCAAAAACCGATGTACAACTACCGCAATGTATATGACCCATCCACGAGGTTTATGCGGGGTAAAGGCCTGGACGGTGAGTGGACAAAAAACTTTGATCCGATAGAATGGGGCGGGCCCTTTACCGAGGGCAATGCCTGGCATTACCAGTGGTCGGTCTTCCAGGATACCAAAGGCCTGATCGGCCTGATGGGCGGAAACCAGAATTTTACAGCCAAACTCGACTCTGTATTTTCAGTACCCAACAAAGTTAAAGTGGGCACCTATGGGGGTATGATCCACGAGATGACCGAAATGGTGATGGCCAATATGGGTCAGTATGCACATGGCAACCAGCCGATCCAGCACATGGTTTATCTGTACAACTATGCCGGTCAGCCCTGGAAATCTCAGTTTCATGCAAGAAATGTCATGAGCAAACTGTATGATGCCACTGAAAACGGTTATCCGGGCGATGAGGATCAGGGACAGACCTCCTCCTGGTACGTCCTCAGTGCGCTGGGGATCTACAGCGTAACCCCTGGTACCGGTGAATATGTATTGGGGAGCCCGATGTTTAAAAAGATCACCATTAACCTGGAAAACGGTAAGAAATTTATCATTGAAGCGCCAAATAATAGTAAGGAAAACGTTTATATTAGTAAAGCGGTCTTTAATGGTAAGACTTATGAGAAAAATTTCATTACACATAATGACATCAACAAGGGCGGTACACTTAAACTGGAAATGAGCAATAAACCAAATATGCAGAGAGGCCTGGCTGAAGACGATAAGCCATTCTCTTTATCAAAATAGAACTATGAAAAGAAGAATTTTTTTACAGAACACCGGTCTTTTGGCCGCCGGATTAATGGCAGATAAAGTTTCATTTGCAGCAGCTGCGCCTGATTTTCCTGTCGTAAGGGTAGCCGCTTCGAAAAGACATTTTTCGAGCACAGCCGTTGAAAGCGCTATTGCTGAGTTCCACAAAAATGTGAAGAATAAGGAACTGGCCTGGTTATTTGAAAATTGTTTTCCAAACACGCTGGATACGACAGTAACCCACACGCAGGTCAACGGTAAACCAGATACTTACGTGATCACCGGTGATATTGATGCGATGTGGCTGCGTGACAGTACCGCACAGGTAACACCCTATCTTCCCCTCGTAAAAGGAGATAAGAAACTTCAGGAGCTGATCGCTGGTGTGGTCAACCATCAGGTAAAAAGCATCATCAAAGACCCTTATGCCAATGCATTCTATGGCGATCCTAATAAAGTAGGAGAGTGGAAGACAGATCATACCGACATGAAACCGGGCGTGCATGAGCGCAAATGGGAGATCGATTCACTCTGCTACCCAATCCGTTTGAGCTACCAATACTGGAAACTCACCGGTGATACCTCACCTTTTGACGCGACCTGGAGAGAAGCGATCACCGTAATCCTCAAGACCTTTAAAGAACAGCAGCGTAAGAACGGACAGGGGCCATACAAGTTCCAGCGTGAAACCATGTTCGCTACCGACACCACACCGCTCAGCGGATATGGCTATCCTGTGAAGCCAGTAGGACTGATCTGCTCAGCCTTCAGACCGAGCGATGATGCGACCATTTATAACTTCCTGATCCCGTCCAATTTTTTTGCTGTAGTGAGCTTAAGACAAGCTGCCGAGATCCTGACAGCTGTCCATAAAGATACAGCGCTGGTAGCTGAATGTAAAGCACTGGCTACTGAAGTGGAGACTGCGTTGCAGAAGCACGCCATAGTCAGCCATCCGACTTTTGGTAAAGTATATGCATTTGAAGTAAACGGTTACGGCAGTTCCAACATTATGGACGACGCCAATGTGCCAAGTTTATTGGCACTGCCTTATCTGGGAGCGGTAAAACACAATGATCCGGTTTATATCAATACCCGCAAACTGATTCTTTCAAATGAAAACCCCTTCTACTTTGTGGGGACAGCCGCAAAAGGAATCGGCAGCCCGCACACCGGCATCAAGAAGATCTGGCCTATAGCCGTGACCATGCAGGGACTGACCAGCAGCAGCGATGCAGAGATTAAATCATGTTTGCAGATTTTGCAGAGCTGTCACGCGGGAACGGGCTTTATGCACGAATCCTTCAATATGGACAATCCCAAAGACTTTACCAGATCATGGTTTGCCTGGGCAAATACCATTTTCGGAGAGTTTTTATGGAAGGTTTACAAAGAAAGACCGCATTTGCTGGCTTAAATTGTCGAAATATTTTAAATAAATTTTTATTTGCTTGATTGATTAGATTTTGGTAGTTTGAGGCAATTGAGCCAAGTTGTTCTGGTGTTCCTTCTAATTTTACCAATACCTCTTATGCATCTACTATCGTGATGTGACAAATATGAGAGTGAAAAAAAAGAGCTGCCCCGTAAAGGCAGCTCTTTTCTTATATTTACAGTAACCAATATAAATAACTCAATGAGATTACTTTCAGCGGTCCTGATTATAGGACTATGCCTTGGAAAAGCATATGGCCAAAACGATGCCGAATCAAAGGTGCCTGCGTATACACTACCGAGGTATTGAAGACTGCCAATGGAAAAATGATCCGCACATTGCGGCTTTTCATGTTGCCGATGCTGCACCGGACAAAAAAGAAGAATATATGAACGGGGTCTTGCAGCTATATCCTGAGCAGCTGACAAAAGACAATGGTATGAGGGCTGTTGGTGCCTGGGCCTGGGCGGCAAGCAGGGTAATGGACTATTTCAAAACAGACAAGGACGTAAATTTTAAAAAGGTAGCGGTTGTAGGTCATTCCAGGGGCGGCAAGGCCGCTTTGTGGGCGGGTGCCGAAGACCAGCGCTTTGCCATGGTCATCGCAAATTGTTCAGGCAATACCGGGGCAGCACTCTCCCGAAGGAAATTTGGGGAGACGGTAGAAGTCATCAATACCAATTTCCCGCATTGGTTTGCAGCCAGCTATAAAAAATATAACGACAATGAGAATGCCTTGCCAGTCGATCAGCATATGCTTGTCTCCCTGATCGCACCGAGACCGGTTTATACAACCAATGCCACAAAAGACCTTTGGGCTGACCCGAAAGGCTCTTATCTTTCCCTGGTCAACGCAGAGCCTGTTTATGCGCTTTACGATAAGCATTTTACGCTTACTGCCGAACCTCCTGCTGTAAACACCGCTATCATCAATTCAGTGATCGGTTACCATAATAGGGAGGGCATCCATGACCTGACCGTTTTTGACTGGACAAATTTTGTCAGGTTCGCTAATTTTCACTATCGGCACGAATAAGTTTGTTACCCCGTTGCAGATCACAAAGGCTTTATTAACATGCAACCTCAAACAAAGTTGAGAACAACTATGTTCTTAAGAGAAATGCATTGTTATGGCAAAGAAACCCATTACCCCGTCTACACCAGTTGGGCCCAAAGATGGCCTGGACAATACCGGTACACAAGGCTATGACTCTTTGAGCGATGACGGCTATACAGGATCATCCAAAAAACCCGAAGAAAATCCCGATGATGAAGAAAGCCATACAGGAAGTTCATCTGAAGACTTTCATAAGACAAAGGACCAGGAATAAGTGCTGCTTATTTTGGCGCTTCCGCAGTTCTGATCATTTTATCCAGCAGTTTAAAGATTCCTTTTAAGGCATTTTCAGTAGCGCAATTGGCGATGACAATATATGCGAGGTTTTTGTCCTTGTTGATCAGGGTGTAACAATAAAAAGTTCCGGCAGAGCCTGCATGCTCGGAAGTATGTTTTTCCGGAGTATTGAGCCAGCCAATGGCATATTTATCCAGCCCATAGTGCAGGTAGTTGTAGGTTTCTGATTTCAAGAAATTGTTTTTCGCGGTCAGGCCGGACAAGTTTAGCTGCACAAATTTAGCATAGTCTTCCAGTGGCATGCTGATGTCTCCCGCGGGTTCTATAAGATTTAGATTATACGAGGTAGTCGGTGGCAGGGCGGCTAAAACATCCTGTTCTATCCAGTGCCCCCAGGGTTGGTCCGTATCTGTCCTGTTTGGCCAGCCGAGCTTGTATTTTAGTTTTAGTTTTTTGGCCAGTATTTCATCAAGCAGCTGTTCCCAGGTCTTGCCTGATACCTTTTCCAGCATCGTTGCTGCAATGCTGTACCCCGCATTTGAATAATTGTAAATTTCTTTGTTTTTTGGGAGCGCATCATTTTTCAGGAGATATATTGCAAACTGCCTGCGCTGTTCAGCCTGCAGGCCATTAAATTTTGGCAGGGACTGAAATTCTGTTCCACTGGTATAAGGCTTGATCCTCGCCCGGTGTGACAGCAGATCGGCCAGTGTGATCTCATAAAAATCAGGATTGGCATCTTTTTTCAGTTCGGGGAATAAACTGAAAAATTTGGTTGTCCAGCTGATCTTTTTGTTTTCGACCATTGAAGCCGTAATAAAACCGGTAATGGCCTTTGTGTTGGAACCTAAATGAAAATAATCTGTAGCTTTGGCTTTGGTCTGGTCATTTTGGAGGTCAATGCGGTGGTAGCCCAGGATGTTTTTTTCCAGAATGCCGTCGGAGGTAAGGATCACATAAGCCAGTTCAGGTATCCCGCTTGCTGTTCTGATGCTGTCTGCTGTTTTTGCCAGTTCCGGCTTCCGGCTTTGCGCTTTAGCGGAAACAGATACCAGGAGGAGCAGTACTGCTGTGATGATTGATTTCATAGGTCTTCTTTCATTAGGCTATCCGGCCAATTTACACATTCTTTTTATCGGATTTGATATCTGTCGTTTGTCTCCAGGCTTGATATGTGTTTACATAGCGCTCTTATTGCGTTTACACTGAGTATGCAGTGGATAAACTTTGAGTGTGCAGTGAGTGCACCTTTTTGCTGAAAAAAGGTGCACTCACCGTGGACTCAGGGTGCACTCACCCTGCACTCAGTGTAAACACAATAAGAACACAATAAGAAGGTGGATACACACTGAGAAATGGGAAAGACGGGGGATAGTTCGATGCAAAGCGGTTGAAGTAGCCGGATGCAGACTACAATTTACACATTTAATTTGCAGGGTTTATAAAATTAATTACTTTTGCCCCCACTCCGGTAATTTAATTGCCACTCATGGGGGATTAGCTCATTTGGCTAGAGCGCTTCGCTGGCAGTGAAGAGGTGATCGGTTCGAATCCGATATTCTCCACCAAAACACATAATGCATCTGATAATCAACGTTTTAGTCGGTTATCAGATGCTTACTCAGCCAGAAGTCAGCCACAATTCTTATCTTTGGATTACATGGCAACTCCAGAAATACCTTATACCATTCCCAAATTGGTCAAAGGAAAACGGGTCACAACCGTTCCAAAGGGTAGCACATGGGCAAAGGAAGAGGCCAAACAGAACTGGTATGTGGAATTCTTTTTCCATAATGCCGAAACGGATAAGATGGAACGTTTCAGACCGACCAAAAACCTCAACAGGCTTAAAGACCCTAAGGAAAAGCTCATGCAGTTCACCAGATTATGTGAAGCCTATAAAATTGCTTTAGAGGGCGGATGGAGCCCAATTGATGAAAAAGCAAACGATAGGTTAAAACGGCAGGTTTCTTCGCTCACCCTTGAAGCTGCCAAGACTCTTTTCGAAGAATATCATATTGCCAAGGGAACAAGGAAAAAATCCCGTCAGTCCTATCTTTCAAAATTGAACCAATTCATTGCCTACTACGGGCAGGATAAAAAGGTAAGCGAGATTTCCGATTATGAGATCACCGAATTCCTGAACTTTATGGAAAAGGACGCCAAATGGACTGGAGTGACCTATAACAGTTCAAGAATAATCCTTAATAACTATTTCAAATACCTGAAGGTCAATAAATATATTTCTGAAAATCCGGTAACGGATATAGAGACCAGAACAAAGATAGCGACCGAATCGCATCAGATTTTTTCCGATAAAGACTTCAAGACCATAATGAAATGGTTGAATGAGCATGACCACTATTGCCTCTTCTTTGTAAAGATGATCTATTACACGTGCATCAGGCCAAAGGAGCTGCGGTATCTTCAGCTTAAACATATCAACCTTGAACATAACGTAATTACCGTACCGGCAAGCATTGCCAAGAATAAGAAGTCGCTTCCCATCAGTATCGATGCAAGTCTGTGTCGGGAGTTGAAAGAACTTAAGGTTTCCTCATACCCTGTTACGGACTATCTTCTAGGCTCAACCGATACCATCATCGGAGAAAAAAGAATTGGTGAGAATACACCCTACAATAGGTTCCAAAAATGTCTGAAAGCGACAAAGCTGGATAAGAAGAACTACACGTTATATTCTTTCAAGCACTTTTCCAATGTGAAAAAATTTAAAGCGGGATGGACACTTGCTGAAATCTGTTCTGCCAATAGGCATGGTAGTCTTGTTGAAACAGAAACCTACCTAAAGGATCTTTTGAAATTTGTAAAGAACGATAAAGCGATCCCAAAAATCTAGACCCCATATATAATTATTTCATCGGAACATTAAAAGCTGACGGTTATAACCTGAAATATAACCGTCAACTAAGTGTTTAAAAAATTATTTATATGCTACTATTGACCCATTGGTTTGAAAAAGTCGGGATTTTTAGTCATATCATCCTTTTTTTTGTTGTATTTCTTGGTAAACAGATCTTTTAGCGTAATGTGAATTTCTTCTTTTTCACTATAGATGTAAATTGGATCATTATCTAACAATGCCTTAGCCGCCGTCAAGTTTTCCCTAGCCTCAGCCAAGACTTTCGAGCTGCTTGTTAAGTCTGACCAGTCGTCAATTAGCGAGTTTACCTTCATATAAAACTTTACCCAAGGAAGCTCAGTTGAAGAGAGGATATTGATATCCTTCACTGGAAACAGCTTTGGTTTGGCTTCAAGAAGAATGACCACGTAGTTTACGTCGTTGATGTGGGCATTGTCATATAACAGGCTGTTCCCGTTCCATACCAATTTTGTAGCATTATTCTTATATTTCTCATAGTTTAAACTTGTCTTTTCGCCAAATATCACATAGTATCCTGGTGCGAGCATATTTTGTGATGACGCCATTATCTCATGATTACTGCTGATGTAGCTTGCAGCCAGTTTTTTATCGAAGAGCTCGTCAAGGATGGCCTTTGTTCCGGTCACAGCCCCCATGTAGCCTTGGATCGCTGATATCGCGGGAGTGGTTTTTGAGATGTCAGAAATAATACCGATCGTTTTGTCAACTCCGTCTACTGAGTTAAATCCCAAGGTGATATCGATTTTCAAGCTGGTAAATACCGTAGGTATCTCATTTACTAGGGACTGGGACCAGCCGATCTCAATGGGAGTCATTTTTTTCTCTATCGAAACTTGACCACTACTCCATCGGTTTGCCACATTTGATCCGTTCGGATATGAGGCAGAGACGTTGATCGTATAGAAGGCCTTCTTGTTCTTACCAACTAGGTTAGACCACCAATCCGACTGATGGTAAATCTTACTATTGACTACCTTGACGGACAAGTAGCTTGCGTTGCGTGTAATAGGGTCTTTGAAACTTTCATCAGAACTAGATTTTACCTTGATCCAGTTACTTGTGCTCTGGGCAGAAATGTTGACTCCAAAGGCCAACAGCATTCCTGCAATTAATAGCGTTTTAATTTTCATGAGAGTAATTTAGGGTTATCGTTACCCTAAAATAAAGAAAATTTTGTTAATGAGACATTATCAGTTCATTAGCTGTGTCATCTGCGTTTTCTTGGGATTCCGAGCAAGATTTCCGCTAGGAATTTTTCGGTCAGGTTTTTTTCTTTCTCAAGTGCATCCTTTGGAAAGTGGAGCGTGTGTATTTCTGAAATCTTTCTAGAGATATCGGACAGGTGGATAATTTTTTGGCCCAAGTTGTCGATCTTTTGGTTTAATTCAACAACCATTTCGAACAGACGGGCAATAAAAATTTCTTTTGGAATATCACCTTTCTCGATCTTGTCCAGCAGACTTGAAATACCCTGTTCTTCTTTTTCTTGTGCAGTATTTGATACCCCTATTTTTGCTTTGTCCATTGACTATATTTTATCTTAAGCAATGATAGAGTATGGCATTTAATAGTGTACGGTCATTTAGCGATATACCGTATCCATTTTCTGCAAATATTACGGCGTCACATTAAGCCTATGCTCTGAATAGGGTCGTTTTAAGTTGTATAGCCTCCACCAGAAACCCGACTTATCCTAATAGCTATTTTATATAAAAATAAATCTTCTTAGTATATCCCACGATAACCCTTTACCTCTAATTCCTGCTTCCCAAATTTGTCCGTATTAAAAAATTGAATATGAAAAGCACAGTACCGCTACTTACAGTTCCACTGTTTATCAGCACTGCTTCGGCTTCCTCGCAGTGTCCTTTTCTCCTACCAGAAAAGGAGCAAGCGGAAGTTAGGCAGAGCCTTACTTTATGCCCCTACGCTACTGCTACGGGGTTTGAAGAATTCTCCGGGAATTCTTTGGCCGTTTGGGATAGCATTAAATCGAGAAAATGGAATTCCGAGCGGAATTCCGATAAGCAATATCAGCTATGGAACAGGAAAATGTAAATACGGTAAAGTATCCTGCATTGCTCGATGTAAAATTTGGAAAAGTAGCCTCATCACTGGGGCTGACTAAACGGGAACTCTTCATCAAAATGGTGGAATATTTCTACAGAACAAAAAAAGATCCTGCCGATACTAACGACGACCTGCTAAAGAATACGTTAACAAAAAGCCATCAGGCATATACCAGTTTCATCAAAGCACAGGAGCAATTACTGCTGGTCCCCATGAAAGAAAGTATGGACAAAATGATCTCCAATCAAAAAGACATTGTAAAATATTTCAACGAGCAGGTAGTAAACACCAATAAGAGCATCCTAAAGAACCAGCAGGAACAAAATGCCAGGCTTTTAGAGACGGAAAAAATGCTTCAAAAAACGTTTGAGAATAAAGAAAGGCTTAAAGCAAGTTTCCTGCAAATACTGAACGGATACATCAGAAACCGAGAGGAACTCGGCGCCTTCAAAACAAGAGAACGAGAAGAATTAGCCGAAAATGTGCGAAAGCAGGTCATCAATCTATAAGCCATGTACATCAATATTACCGATAGCGAAAAGGGAAACAATAAGGGAAGCAGTGGGCAACTAGTGCATTATCTCGATAAGGAAAACAGGCTGTATAAGTCCGAAGAACCGATGTTGTGGTTTAATGGTGGTAATAAAACTGTCCAATCCTATGAGGTAAAAAGTAAACTGGATAACAACATTGCCAAGCTTTGTCGGGATGACGCTAAGTTTTTCCTAATCAATATCAGTCCGAGCCAAAAAGAGATCAGCCATTTGAAATTATTGTACGGAGAAGATGGCGCACGGGGAAAGCTGAAGGAATATGCCGTTAAGATCATGGATGAATACGCCAGGAATTTTAAAAAGGATAATATAAAATCAAACACTGATCTGCTATGGTTCGGCAAACTGGAAAACCACCGCTATTACTCCTATAAGGACAAAGAGGTAAAGAACGGGCAGGTTAAGCGTGGAACGGTGAAGCCGGGCGAGCAGATGCACATTCAGGTCATTGTGAGCCGTAAGGACATTACCGATAAAATCCGATTAAGCCCGATGAACAAATCAAGGGGCAAGAATACGGAACATTCCAAAAAACTGGGTCAGTTTGATCGAGTAGCTTTTAAGAATTCTGGAGAGAGGGTTTTCGATCAGGAGTTCAACTTCCAAAGGCCAGTAACAGAAACTTTCAAACATGCCAACCTCAATGCCAAAGGCAGTCTGAGAGATAGGATGGAAATGCGGAAATCAATCAGCAAGGCCAAAACCGAGCAAATTGAAAAACACACAGAGCCAAAACAGGAAATGCCGCACAGTTACCTGAAACTGCCCGAACCTACCAACTATCTGGGGCTGTTATTGGAAAGACAGGACGCTGACCCGCTAGGCACTGGATTAAAGCGAAAAAAGAAGCGCAGGAAAGGCAAGTCACAGGAGAATGAGCAGGGATTAAGTATGTAAACTAAAATATATCTTTATGAATACCGGAGAAGACATTCAAGGGCTAAGGAAAATCGTTGATTTCACAAGACTGATCAGCATTTTCATATTGGCCATCCATTTTTACTTATGCTGTTATCTTGCATTTAAGTATTGGGGCTGGACAGCGGAAATTACAGACCGACTGATCGGCAATATTTCAAAGACAGGGTTGTTTAAGGGCATCCTGATGCCCAAACTATCTGCATTGCTATTACTGGCGGTCTCCCTTATCGCAGTAAAGGGCAAAAAAGACGAGAAGATGCAGAAAAACGCCATAGTAGCTTACCTGCTTACGGGACTACTGCTTTATTTCATTAGCACATTGTGTTTCTACCTGTATGCCCCACCGCAATTGATCGCCATTTTGTATATAGGTATTACTGCCATCGGGTATATGCTGATCTTGACAGGAGGCGGGTTGTTGAGCAGGCTGATCAAGAACGGCCTGAAAAAAGATGTTTTCAATCTGGAAAACGAGACCTTTCCGCAGGAGGAACGGCTATTGGAAAACGAATATTCCATCAACCTGCCAGCAAAATATAGATTGAAAAACAAGGTCAGGGATAGCTGGATAAATATCATCAATCCTTTTAGAGGCATCTTGGTAGCGGGCACTCCAGGCGCAGGGAAAACCTATTTCGTGATCCGGCACATTATCGACCAGCATATCAAAAAGGGTTTTTCCATGTTCATCTATGATTTTAAGTACGACGATCTTTCCAACATTGCCTACAACAAACTTTTAAAATATCACAGAAACTACAAGGTAAAACCGAAGTTCTATACCATTGACCTGGAAAACCCGAGGCACCGCTGCAATCCGCTTTCTCCCGAGGGAATGGAAGACATTACCGATGCTGCAGAAGCTTCAAGAACGATTATGCTTGGCCTCAACAGGGACTGGATAAAAAAACAGGGCGATTTTTTCGTGGAGAGTGCCTGCAATTTTGTTACAGCTGTTATCTGGTATTTAAGAAGATACCAAAATGGAAAGTACTGCACTTTGCCCCATGTGATCGAATTGATCCAGTTCGATTATGACCCGTTATTTGCCATATTAAAGGAAGAGGAAGAAATTCGGCCGCTGATCAATCCCTTCATTTCTGCCCTGCAACGTAAAGCTATGCCTCAACTGGAGGGACAGGTCGCGTCCGCTAAAATTGGTTTAGCAAGATTGTCATCTCCAGGGCTATATTACGTATTGAGCGGGAATGATTTTACCCTCGATCTGAATAATCCCAATGAGCCCAAGATCATCTGTGTGGGCAATAACCCGCAGAAGCTACAGGTATATGGCGCTGTTTTGTCTTTGTACATTTCAAGGGTGATCAAGTTGGTCAACCGTAAAGGCCAGTTAAAAAGCAGCTTGATCTTCGATGAATTCCCGACTATTTTTTTCAACAACATGGACAGTTTGATCGCAACTGCACGCAGTAATAAGGTTTCCACTACTATAGCGGTTCAGTCTGCCGAGCAATTGAAAAAGGATTATGGCGCAGAACAGGCCGATGTGATCACTGGTATTGTGGGCAATATCATCAGCGGTCAGGTTACGGGGGATACAGCGAAAAAACTGAGCGAGGGCTTCGGGAAAATTGTACAAGACAAGGAAAGCAAAAGTATTTCAAGTAGCGATGTTTCCGTTTCCAAATCTACCCAAATGGATTATGCGATTCCTGCATCTAAGATTTCCGCCTTATCGTCCGGTGAATTTGTCGGTATCGTGGCTGATAATCCGGATCAGAAGATTACCCTGAAAATGTTTCATTCAGAAATACAGAACAACCATGAGGCCATTGCCGAGGAAGAGGCAGCTTACAAGCCCATTCCCCAACTGGAAAAAGTAACTTATACCGATATTATTGAAAACTATGCTTCCATTAAAGCGGATATAGATCAGTTGGTAAAAGAAGAACTGAAGAAGATCGGTGACCGTAAACCAAAAGAGGAACCACAGGAAGAAAAGAAACCGGAGAATACAGATCAGCCCAACACGGATGAACAGGAAAATCAGCAGGCCGTATCCATGTAGAGTAAGGTCTGCTGTTGCGGGCATCAAAGTTTGACGGATTTTCCGGTAGGTGTAGATGCGCCGGTAAGCTACGGAAGTAATACTCAGGAGATGATTGCCTATCTGCATACCCGTCAGTATGTCCCTTTCGGACGTATCAGCGAATTCTTCAAATCTGTTTATTCCATGCCCATCAGTCAGGTACTGTGTGTGGGATAATTAACCGGTTTGCCGTTAAAGCACAGCCTGCGATGCTGCTGATCAAAAATGCATTGTTGCAGGCAACGGTAATTGGATCAGATAAAACCGGAGCCAAATAGAATGGCAAATAAAACTGGTTTTGGACATGGCAAAGTAAACGGGCTACCTTTATCGCTTACTCTCATAAAAGAGATCTCCAAACTATCCAGACTCATTTCCCCGCAGGGTTTCCCAAGGCGGTACTAACCCATGATTGCTGGAATCCCCACTTTAAGACCCGGGCATTAAACCATCAGATCTGCACCGCTCACTTATTGAGGGAAATGGTTTACATGGAACAAAAATATACCTCGGAATGGGCTACAAGATTTAAGCAGTTGATTTATACTGCGCTCCAACTGAAAAAAATAATGGAGCCATACCAATATCAACAACCTGTATCAGCAAGATCAGAATTGGAAAAGCAACTTCAGGAACTGCTGATGTACAAAATCCCTGACAAAGATAAAAAGCTTCTTGCCTTCCAGAAGCGAATCTTAAAACATAGGCAATACTTTTAACTTTCCTCTATCACTACGATGTACCCGCAGATAACAATAAGTCTGAACTGGCGATTCGCAATATTAAAGTCAAGCAAAAGGCATCAGGAATGTTTAAATCAGCACAAGGTGTACATAGTTATGCAATCATGCGTTCAGTAACCGACATCTGCATTAAAAACTCCCAAAGTATTATAAATGCATTTGCTGAAATTGCAAAACTCAAATACAGCATCTGAAACACAACCTGAACAGTTACGTTTTTAATCTCACCATATCGCCGCTGATGTTTATTTATGAATTGTTTGCCAATATTGCTGAATGATTTGACAAAAACGTCAAATTATTGACATTTAAAATGTCTTTCCTTTGAATAGGACATACGGAAAAAAAAATAATAGTTTAAATTTTCACTATTAATTGTAACGATTTTGTGATATAATTCCGATATTAGATTACAACGGGTATGAATGCAAACCATCTGCTTTTGGATAATGAATTGGCCGCTCTCTTGAAAGAGGGGGATCAAGAAGCATTTACAGAACTTTATAAAAGGTTCTTTAAGCCATTGTATATACATGCATTTAAAAAAATGGGTAATGATGGGGAGGCGATAGATATCGTTCAGGATTTGTTTGAATTTCTTTGGTCAAAAAGAAATGAGCTCGAAATCTCTAATTTTTCTGCTTACTTGTATGCATCTATCCGAAATCGAATCTTTACACTTAAGGTCCGATCTGATCGTAAAAACGTTTATCTCGATTCACTAAAGGAATTTATCGATAGGGGTGAATTTGTTACTGATGCTCACATACGGGAGCGAGAACTAGCAGCATTAATCGAAAGAGAAATTAATGCTCTTCCGGCTCAAATGAAAAAGGTTTTTGTCATGAGCCGAACTGAAGGATTGAGCCACAAAGATATTGCTGAGCAGCTTGGGACTTCTGAACATACTGTTCGTACACAAGTGAAAAAATCTTTAAGAATTCTTCGGTCACGTATTGGGATTATTGCTTACCTGATCCTGCTCATTCATCACTAAAATAAAACTTATATTTTAATGCCAATATCGCAGAATGAATTGGCAAAAATGTCAAATTTCTACTGTTTAGAATTTTGTTTCTTTGATTTTTTATGTCTTACTTATTTGTTTTTGTGTCTATATGAAAATCTAAATTTTTGAGTCAATAATCCAACTCGGTTGCAATAACAAATAAAGCCAAATAATGAAAACATTAGGCTATTCCTTGATCGCTGTATTTGTCCGTTTAATTTGTAATCCTTTCTTTTCAATTGCTCAATAAATAAGTAACAATACTCTAATCATGTGATGAGTAAAAATGACAGATTATGAAAAAGCTAAATTAAATGAATAAGTTAAAATGGATTCTAATCGCAGGTCTGGAAATTGCTTTATGTGTATGCGTTTCAGGCAGTAGTTCTGCCCAAATCTTTACCAATAAAACTATGTTAAATTAACCCTGGAGATACCGAGCAGGATATCTTAAAAAAGCTGCAAATGTAGTTCCTGCTCCAAGGCAACTGAGTTGGAAACAGGTTGAATTAACTGCTTTTCTTTACTTCGGAATAAACACATTTACCAATAAGGAATGAGGAGATGGATCTGAAGATTCTAAAATATTTAATCCAAAAAATCTGGATGCCAGACAATGGGTAAAGGTTTGTGAGGAAGCTGGTTTTAAACAAATTATTTTGGGTAGCGCACTACTTTATACAAGAGGCTTCGTACCAAAAAAGATATTGCTGAGCAGCTTGGGACTTCTGAATATACAGTTTGTACACGGATGAAAGATCTTTAAGAATCCTTCGGTCACGTATTGGGACTGTTGCTTACCTGATCCTGATCATTCGCGGCTAGGACAATAAAAAAATATTTTTTTTACGATACCCTATTGATCCAGGTTAATAGTCTTATATAGTATAGGGACGAATCCTCTTTATTTTATGAAAAAATTAGAAGCAGAAGAATTACTGGAAAAATATCTTGAGGGAAAAGCAAACCAACAGGAATGTATCATCGTGGAAAGCTGGTATTTGGATGTTACTGAGGATAGTAAAGGACCTACACCTTTTGAAATAGATGCCGCCGAAAGAAAAGTATGGAAACAGTTATCCATGAATCGGAAAAACAATAAGAATAGCAGATTTTGGTTTCGTAGTGTTGCAGCCATACTGATCTTAATGTCTTTTGGTACCTATTTTTATTTCAACAGTACAAAGGATTCTGAGGCATCTTTAAATGTGGTAAATGTATCAAACCTTATAAAACCAGGGAGCAATAAAGCAGTGCTGATTCTTGCAAATGGAAAAAAGGTGATTTTAGCGGATGCAAATACCGGTGAAATTGCCAAACAAACCGGAGTTAGCATTACAAAAGCAGCTAATGGACAACTGGTTTATACTGCCATTCCATCCTTAGAAAGTGATGTTGAAGGCAAAGCAAATGAAACACAATTTAACACCATTCAAACGCCTGCAGGGGGACAATATCAAGTAAATCTTCCAGATGGGACTAAAGTTTGGCTTAATGCTTCTTCTTCTTTAAAATTTCCTGCCAGATTTGCCAGCACAGAAAGGCGTGTTGAATTAACTGGGGAAGGGTATTTTGAGGTAGCAAAAGATAAACGGAAACCTTTTAAGGTAACAACAGCTCAACAGGAAATAATGGTTTTTGGAACCCATTTTAATGTAAATGCGTACACTGACGAGCATACAACAAAAACAACATTATTGGAAGGAAGCGTAAAGGTAACGGCTGATGACAATCACTCTTTATTCCTGAAACCAGGTGATCAGGCAGTTCTTAGAGGAAATAGTATTGAACTTAGACTGGTAGATGTAGCAGCAGTAATTGATTGGAAAAACGGACTTTTTGTATTTGATAATGACAAGATTGAAGCTATAATGAGAAGGATCAGTCGTTGGTACAATGTCGATATTGTTTATAGGGGTAAGGTTTCTGAAGAAAGATTCATGGGTACAATTTCCCGTTATCAGGACATAAAGGAAGTTTTAAATATGTTGGAATTAACTAATCTGGTACATTTTAGAATTGAAGAAAGGAGGATTGCCGTTATGCCTTAAATCTACATTTATGGTAAATCTGATAGAATCGGGAGTGTTTGCGGCACCCCCGATCGATGTTATGGTTTACCCATTGAATACAATTGCGATAAACAACCCATTACAACTAAACCAAAACAACCAAATGTATGAAATTTCACAATAGAATTTTATGGAAACCCTGTGGTGCCATAAATAAAATAATGTTAGTCATGAAACTTACCGTTATTTTTCTAATCGCAGCTTTTCTCCAGGTTAGCGCAGCAGTAAACGCACAGAAGCTGACCATCAAAGAAAATAATATTTCATTAGACAGAGTCTTTAAGGAAATCCATAAACAGACCGGATATACTTTTTTGTATACAGAAGAAATGTTGAATGAATCAAAAAGTATTGACCTCAGGTTTACAAACAGCCCTTTAGAGAAGGTACTGAAGTTTATATTTTCTAATCAGCCTTTAACTTATGCTATAAAGGATCAAGTTATAGTAATCAAAAGAAAGACAGAAACAATCGCTTCTGGTTTACACACCCCTCCTGCAGATGTACAAGGCAAAATCTTAGATGAAAAAGGGAATTTTATGCCTGGGGTAACTATTAAAGTAAAGGATACTAATAATGGAACAACATCAGGAAGTAACGGTGAATTTGTGCTTAAAAATGTTCCTGAAAATGCAATTTTAGTGATTTCCTATGTAGGCTATGTGGTGCAGGAAGTTAAAGCTGATGCACAGTTTGCAATGACCATTAAGTTGGTGCCAAAACTCGATAATTTAAATGAAGTAGTCGTGATAGGTTATGGTACTTCCACCAAGAGAAAAATTAATAGCGCGGTAAGTACCCTCAACATGGAAAATGTTGCGCCTTTACCAGTACAATCCATTAACGATGCGGTTGCAGGCAGAATGCAGGGTATCATCGTGACAAGTTCAACCGGAGCCCCTGGTGCCAAGAGTACGGTGTCTATTCGTGGAGGAAGTACTCCTTTGTATGTGATTGATAATCAGGTTAGGACTGCAAATGATTTTTCAAATTTGAATCCAAATGATATTGAAAGTTATTCTGTGTTAAAGGATGTTGGTGCTACTGCCTTGTACGGCCAGCAAGGTTCAAATGGTGTTATTATGGTAACCACCAAAAAAGGAAGAGAAGGGCAGGTCAATATTAATTATTCCTTTAATCAGATTTTTTCACAGCCAACTTTGTTCCCGAAAAGATTAAGTTCTTATGAAACCTTAGACGCCATTAACCAGGTATATATAGCTGAGGGGCGTACGCAGCCAACAGCCGACGACATTTTGGCCTTATACAAAGATCAATCACAACCTTTTCTTTATCCGAATACCGACTGGCGGGACATTGCCTTAAAAAGTCATTCACCAGAACAACGTCATGATTTTTCAATTTCTTCGGGTAACAAGGCTTTAACCTATTACGCATCTGGATCTTATTTTAATCAGGGTACTAATTTAAAAACGGACAATAATTACAATAAACGCATAACCTATCGTTTAAATACAGTAAGTACCTTTGATGATATTCATTTAAAGGTAACAGCGGGTTTGGATGGGTTTGTAGAAAACAATTCTGTTCCTCTTTCTTCTACTGCGAGTGGATATAATAATATATATCAGCATATACAGCAAAAGGGATCTGGTTCACTTGCTTATAATGAATTCGGGTTACCTTACAATGGGACTACCGATAATCCGGCAATAGAGCTTTCATCATTATCCGGATATGCTAAAAATACATCTCGTGTATTTAATAGTATTTTAGGTTTGGATTATGAAGCTCCATTTTTGTCAGGATTGCATTTTAAGGCAACAGGAAGTTACAATATGTGGAACTCTATGGGTAAATCGTGGAGTGCGACGGCCCCTTCTTATGCACTGAACAGCAATACGCCAATACTTGGGAATCCCCCATCACTTAGTGGTACAAGAGGAGATGGAAGTACGCTTTCTTTACAAGGATTTGTTACCTATAATAAAAGTTTTGGTGATCATAATATAGATTTTACCGCTGTTTATGAACAAGCTCAAGATAAGGTTAACTCCTTATCAGCAGGAAGGAGAAATTACCAGATCATTTATGATCAATTTAATACTGGTCCAACGGTTGATCAGAGTGCGAATGGTTCTGAGTATGAAACAGCCAGGGCTGGTTATATTGGCCGTTTGTCTTATAACTATAAATCTAAATATTTTATTGACGGAACAATTCGCTATGATGGAAATGCTGCATTTCCAAAGGGTAGTCAATGGGGTGCATTTTATTCCTTTTCCGGAGGATACGTAATCTCTGAAGAAAGTTTTATGCAATCGCTAAAAGATAAGCACATTTTAGACTATTTGAAAATTCGTAGTTCATTTGGTTTGGTAGGACAACTTGGTGGTTCTGCGGTTAATGCTGATGGTGTCAATTTATATGCATATGTGCCTGGATACACAGTAAATCCTAACGCTTGGGTAATTGATGGCAAACCAGTACAAGGTACTTCAGAGCCGGGTTCATTACCAAGCACAAGTTTTAGCTGGTTTGACGATAAGGAGCGGAATATAGGACTGGATCTGGCTACTTTGAATAGTCGTTTAAGCGCTTCAGTTGATTATTTTTATAAGCGTACTACTGGTTATGTAGGAAGTGATACCAGATTTGCCCAGACTTTGGGTATTGGTTTGCCTCCAATAAATTTTACGGCAGCTGCAAAACGTAGAGAAGGAACGGAGTTTAATGTAACCTGGAATGATAAGTCAAGCGACTTTACATATAAAATCGGTGTTAACTTTACTTACTTTAATGAACTTTGGGAACGGACGACTACAGAGGATGAAGCCGCGCTCAAAAATCCATATACGAGAGTATCTGGAAATAGTCAGACTGCACTAACTTCAGGCTTGTATAATATGGGCTTTTATGCCAATAACAGTGATCTTCTCAATGGCCCGCGCAGGGTAAATTCTATTAATGTTGTGGCTGGGGACTTAATGTATCAGGATTTAAACGGTGATGGGCAAATTACCGATGCTGATAACAGGTTAATTGGCAGCAGTTCATTTCCACGCATCAATTATGGAACAACAATAGATTTGGGTTATAAGGGTATCTTTTTAAGTGCTGTTGTGATGGGATCAGGTAACCGAGACCGCTATATCAGTGGTGTTGTTCAGGGGGGGTCAGCACAGAACTTGTTAGTTTATGGATTCCAACAAGATTACTGGACGCCAAATAATACAGATGCTTTATTTCCACGCCAGGTTTCTTCTGCGGGTGTCAATGGAGGTAATAATTACGTAACAAGTGACTTTTGGATCCTAAAATCAAGTTTTGTTCGTTTAAAATACCTGCAGCTTGGGTATGACCTTAAAAATGGTTGGTTGGAGAAATCTCCATTTAAACAGTTTAAAGTATTCATTTCTGGCACCAATTTGTTAACCTCTGCTAAGAGTCAGAAGTATTTCATTGATCCAGAATCAAATGAAAATAATGAAGATTACCCAATCCAGCGCACTTTTGCCCTGGGGCTTAACATCGGTTTTTAATTGGTCCACTTAGTTTAAAATTTAGCAAAATGAAGAATAATATATTATTTGTAACCGGACTAATTGCAGCTGCGTTGGTAATTGGTTCATGTAAAAAAAGCATACTGGACACTCAGCCATATAACAAAGTGAGTGAGGAAGTTATTTGGAGTAACAAGGCAAATGCCGAAACTTTTATATTTTCCACTTATGACGCTATTATGGGGAGTTTTAGGGGTGGCCCGGCAACAGATACACGTACTACAAACACAATAGCATTTGATGGTACTTATAATGGGGCTCAAGATGTTTTTACTGAAAGTTTGAATAGAAATTCAGATTTTGGTTTTAATAACTGGAGTGCCGTACGTCGCTGCAATCAGATTATTACTAAAGTTGCCGAATCTACTGGAATATCAGCAGATGATAAGAAAGCTTTGATTGCAGAAGGTAAGTTTCTAAGAGCGCTTTCTTATTTCAATGTTGCCCGAAATACTGGGAGAATAGTATGGATTGATAAGGTATTGACTCCTAATGATGAGCTTTTATTAGCCAGTACAGCCAATCCTACAGAATCATATAATTACATCATTAAAGATTTGGAAGATGCTGTTGCTGATCTTCCGGTTACTAAAGTTTCAGGGCGAGCCAACAAGTATACGGCCGCTGCTTTTTTAACTGAAGTGTGCCTGCAGGCTCTTGCCTATAAAAATTATCCAAATGCAGCAAATGTAAGCTCATCCGATCCGCTATTGGATAAAGTAATTACAAATGCGCAAGTGGTAATTGATGGGGGTTACGCACTGGAAGTAGATTACGGGGCGATGTTTAATGATGCTAATCCAAATTCCGCTGAAACTATTTTTGGTGTATACAATAAGGCAATTAATACTACTTGTGAGGCTACGCCAATGCAAAACATGGTTCCTAATATGAGTAATGATGGGATTACACAGGGTGGAGGAAGCCCATTGCTGGTATCAAAAATTCGCATTTTTGAAGCATGGATAGAGCACGGACCTACCCAAAATATGGCAGATGATTACCTGGTAACAGATAAATTGGACCCTACTTTTGCGCTTAGATGGGATCAGACCTCACAATATAAAGCGGCTATAGACGAAGTCGCCGCTGTCCCATCCGGTAAAATCCCTGTTGCTGGCGGTGAAGTATCTGTAAAACATGGTGTAATTAAGGCCGGAAGTACGGAAACTGTTTGGTCACTCACGAATGAAGGAAGAGATGCAAGATGGAATGCGTCGATCTTGAGTGATTCATCTTCGAGATTTTATGGAGAGATATTAACAACCTGTATCAATGGAAATGCTACTCGCTGGTTAAAGATTAACGGTAAAGCCTATTATCAAAGTTTATCTAATATGTATTGGAGAAAGGGTATTTACAATAATGTAAGCCCAAGAATATATGTTGGTGTGCCTACAGACTACCATTACGTAATTACACGTTTAGGTAGGGTTTATTTGAATTTAGCTGAAGCTTATTTATTAAAAGGTGATGTTGCAAATGGAGTTGCAAACCTGAATAAAACAAGGACTGTACACGGGAAACTGCCTGTTGCTATAACAAGTACTTTGAGTACTGCCTGGACAGATTATAAACGTGAAAGAAGGGTAGATCTGGTTTTGGAAAATGACTATTACTGGAGTTTATTGCGATGGGGGAGATACGGTGCAGAAGCAAATTATGGTAACGCTTCAGGTGGAAATATTCCTGAATTGACAGAGTTGCCAAAAGTAATAGATATAAGCAAGGACAGGAAAGCATTTTCAATTGTTCAGGGATCTTTCTTTTCATCTAACAACGTAAGGCTGTTTAATAAGGACAGGCGTTATCTTTTCCCAATTTCTCAAACCAATTACATAGATAGAAATCCAAAGTTCGGACCGCAAAATGCAGGATGGTAGTATGTTGAATTTTAATTTAAATAGAAATTTTATGAAAAGACAAATAAAATCAGCAGTATTTTTAGGACTGCTTTGTATAGTAACTCTGTTTTCTTCCTGCCTGAAAAAGGATCTGC
Source organism: Pedobacter sp. (assembly GCF_035317785.1). Lineage (GTDB taxonomy): Bacteria > Bacteroidota > Bacteroidia > Sphingobacteriales > Sphingobacteriaceae > Pedobacter. Next base: position 21,700 of record NZ_DATHGC010000026.1, read on the forward strand.
CTGCATATCCTTTATGGGATGGAACCAATATTGACAATGTATATCTGGAATACCGATATAATGGTGCCTTAAATTATAATGGTAGCCCAATAGTTGAATATAAAAGACTAACTGTCGCAAAAACTGTTGTAGATGCTACTAGTACTATAAATCTTGTAGTTACTGTTCCTGATGCAAATGGCTCATTTACAGCTGCTGAAAGAGATAAGGTAACTCAGAATGGTTTGATTATGTATTTTGATGTCTCTACTGCGGCTTCAGTTGCTCCTGTTTCAGGATCTCCAAAATTAGGAGAGCTCACAAATTTAGCTGTTCCTCAAAAATACGAAGTTACAGCAGCTAATGGAACGAAAAAGACGTGGACGATTACGGTCACTTCATTTATTAAGTAACCATTAGCTTGTCTATATTAGTTTAATAAAGCTGCCCGATAATAGTTGCGGGCAGCTTAATATCTAATTCTCTTTTAATTTTACTAACCAGATAAATAGCTGAAAATGAAGCTTAGCTTAATGGTATTACCTGCCTTTACCTGTTTATATCTTTACGGACAAAATATTGGTGTCGCTACAAAAGACAGACATACGATCCGATATAAAATTTGAGATAAAGCAAAATTAATTTCATGAGAAAATTATATATAATGATTTTGCTGATCGGCTTTTTTACCGCATCGGCACAGGTGTCAATTCCCTATACCATCGCTAAAACGCAATGGACTGAAACTCTGGGTAGCCAGCGTGCAGTGATCAATGTTGAAAATGCAAGTGATAATGTTCGGGTTAAAATTCCATGGAGAAGAAGGGACAATGATGCCGATCAGAAACGTTTGATTATTACTGATACTGAAGGAAAAGAAGTTAGGAATATTTTACGTGTTAATATTAATAGAGAACAAGTTGAATTAATATTTCAACCTATTAATGGTGCTGGTATCTATTATATTTACTATTTGCCATGGAAAGGTGATAAAGGAAATGGTTCCTTTAAAGGAGACTATCTAAGACCTGAGAATGCACCTGAAAAAGATTGGGTTGTAGCGCGTAACAATCTTCCATTAGCTGAGGTAAGAGGTATAGAAAGCCGTACCGACTTTGATAGTTTTTATCCCATGGAGGTAATTGCTACAGCTTCTGAAATTACTTCACTTGGCAAGAAGTACTCGCAATCTTTACTCTTATTTCCTGAAGACAGGAGAAATCCGATCCGTATGCGTCATGATATTCCTTTTAAATGGGTAGGGGAAACTCCTTCAGCTTTGTTTTCTGGTACTGCTGATCGCAATGAGTATTACACCTTTCAGATTGGTGCATTTGCGATAAAGCAGGAGGTGAAAAATCTAAAAATAACTTACTCAAAGTTACCTTTTAAAATCACTTGTTTTAATGTAGAAGGAAAAGACTCTAAGGGTAAGTATTTTACAAAAAGCATAGATGTTGCAAAAGGAGATGTTCAACCACTTTGGTTTGGAGTCGATATCCCTGAGCGTGCGAAACCAGGGAAGTATAATTTTGATGTGATTATTTCAGGAGTAGGGCTAGCAAAGCAGATTATTCCTGTTAAATTAACTGTTTCAGATCGGGTCATTGCAGAGCGTGGTGACGCTGAGCTATGGCGCCATTCTCGCTTACGCTGGCTAAACTCATCATTAGGCATTAGTGATGAAAATATAGCACCTTTTACCCCTCTGAAAGTTAATGGAAACAGCATTAAATCCAAAACTGGTGAGATAAAATTAAATGATCAGGGATTACCAATGTCAATAAAGGCAAAGGGAAATGAATTGCTAGATCAACCATTATTATTTGTAATAGAAACTTCTGAAGGATCAGAAAAACTAAAGGCGTCTATAATCAGCTTTAATAAAAGGGCGACTGGAATTGTAGAGTGGACAACACAATCGGAAAATGAAAAGCTGAAATTGATTTGCGAAGGCACTATGGAATCAGATGGGCATGTAAATTATAAATTTGCAGTTGTTCCTAAAAAAGATCTTGTGGTGAAAGATATCAGGTTGGAGTTGCCAGTTAAGGAGTCTATAGCAGAATATTTTATGGGGATGGGCCTACCTGGAATGATTTGCCCGACTGAATACAGCTGGAAGTGGAAGGGGCCTCAGGATTCTTTCTGGACAGGGAATGTAACGGCAGGAATTCATGTTGAATTAAGAGGGTCTGCCTATAGTGGGCCGCTTCTTAACCTTTATAAACCTTCTCCTCCACCTTCATGGTTTAATCAAAATAATGGTGGTTTTACTATTGGTAAAAATGGTAGTTGCATATTGAATACGATATATAGTGGGCAACGAGAGCTAAAGAAGGGAATAACCCTTCATTTTGAATTCGCATTATTGATTACACCTGTAAAAGATCAGGATACAGAAGGCCAGTTTGTGAACCGTTATTACCATAATGGAAGTGATCCGATTCCAAAAGAAGAAGACTTGAAAAGTGGTATAAAGATTTTTAATGTGCATCACGCAAACGCCATCAATCCTTATATAAATTATCCATTTACTACAATGGATACGATTAAGTCGGTGGCTAAAATCTGGCATGAAAAGGGATTAAAAGTTAAGCTCTATTATACTACCCGAGAACTTACTAACCAGGTTGCCGAATTATGGGCATTAAGGAGCCTGGGTACTGAAGTACTTGCAGATGGCAAAGGTGGAGGGTTTATGTGGCTCCAGGAGCATGTTGTTGATCATTATGATGCTCAGTGGTTTACCACCATAAATGGTTATGAGCGATCAGATGCTGCCTTGCTTACAAGTGGTGATAGCCGATGGTATAACTACTATATAGAAGGGTTGCATTGGTTAATTAAGCACACAGATATAGATGGTCTTTATCTTGATGATGTATCGTATGATAGAGGTATGCTGAAAAGAATGAGAAGGGTAATGGATGCAGTAAAACCAGGTTGTATTTTAGATCTACATTCTAATACAGGCTTTTCCAGAGGGCCGGCTACACAATACACAGAGTTTTTTCCTTATTTAAATAAACTATGGTTTGGCGAAAGTTTTCAGTATGATAAAATGTCGCCTGCTAACTGGCTGATAGAAGTTTCGGGTATTCCTTTCGGCCTCATGGGAGATATGCTTCATAGCGGAGGAAATCCGTGGCGCGGAATGGTGTATGGTATGACGGTTAGGTATCCCTGGTTTACAGAAGGTGTGAATTGCGATCCGAGAGAGATTTGGAAGATCTGGGATGATTTTGGTATTGAAAAGGCAAAAATGATAGGATATTGGGAACAGGGGAGTGTAATTAAAACAAGCGATTCAGATATTTTGGCAACTGCTTATGTAAGAGATAATAAATTATTAATTTCCATTGCCAGCTGGGCAAAACAGTCTGTAAATGTGAAATTGGAAATTGACTGGAAGAAACTGGGATGGAATCCTAAAAATAATATCATCACTGCCCGAAAAATCAATGGCTTTCAGGAAGGCAGAACATTCAACCTTACAGATCAAATACCAGTAGATCCAACAAAAGGTTGGTTACTGGAGATAAATTAACTATGAATTGCATTCGTAATAAGTGATATGCGTAAATCTTTAAAAAAGCCTTCCAGGTTACTGTCTCTTGACTTTATGCGAGGTCTCATTATGGTTTTATTAACTATGGAAAGTACTGAAGTTTACTATTATATCAGCAAAGCGATCAATAATAAGGATAGTATTGGTGGACATATAATCTCTCAGTTTTTTCATAATAACTGGTATGGCTTACGTTTTTGGGATTTAATACAACCGGCATTCATGTTTATGACTGGTGTTGCAATGACATATTCCCTGACAAAGCAAATTGAACAAGGTAAGCAGCGAGAAACCGCTGTAAAAACAAACGGATATTGGTTGAGCTATCTGAACACACGCTTGCAAAACGGTGAGGATTTTAACCTGATGAAAAATTACGATAGCCTGCTGAACAAGATTAGTCCTGCGAGCCTTAAGGCCGCGGCGCAGAAATACCTGAGCGGTGAAAACTATATCAGGTTGGTATTGATGCCAGAGAAAATGAAATAGTAAAGTTAGATAAAGAATAAATTTAGGTAATAATAGTTAATTGACTTCGGGAGTGGAGCTGGATGGCAGCTCCCGATTTATTATTAAAATAATAATCTCCCTATGATTAGAGCTACCAAAAATGAAAAGGGAATGGTCATTGATATTCTGACCAGATCTTTCTTAAATAACAAGAGCGTAAATTATTTGATCCCGCAGGACGGAATGAGATTGTTTCGCATCCATCGTATGATGGATTACTCCTTTGAGGTCTGTATGCTGTTTGGCAAGGTCTTTATCTCTGAAGACAGAAAGGCGTGCGCGCTTTTACTGTATCCCGATCTGAAAAAAAACAATTTTAGGTCAATTGCTCTTGATCTTAAGCTGATATTCAATTCCATTGGAATTAGAAATGTACTGAAGGCTATGAACCGAGAAAGCAAGATTAAGGCAAAGCAACCGAATGAACGAATGTCTTATTTGTGGTTTATAGGGGTTGATCCTAAATATCAGAAATTTGGGTTGGGCAAAAGATTGCTGGAAGAGGTGATCATCCATTGCACTGCTGAAAACAGGCCGATCTATCTGGAGACATCCACATTTGAGAACCTGCCCTGGTATAAAAAGTTTGGTTTCGAGGTCTATGACACCCTAAATATTTCCTATTGGTTGTATTTTCTAAAACGACCAATGTACTGATCCAAACTTTATCCAAATCAATCTACATTCTGCCTTATGCTAGTATTCAATTCCCAAATGCATGTGATTACATTCATTTTTTCGATTCTGGAGTTTGCGATGTTCTGTTATCAACTGATCCACTATCTTTCACGCCCGGAGGATCGGAGCCGTTTCTGGTATCTTATATTGCTGTTTCTTTTGATCGTGTACAATATTACTGGCGGTCTATTTCCCGACCCAAAATTTAATATTTCGATTATAGACCAGAACATCATCGCCTACGGGAGCGGCTTTCTAATGGCTTCCTATTTTCCTTATTTCTTCTACAAGGGACTTGAGTTTGACAAGCTGCGGTTCCATGCACTCTATGGCGTTCCCTTATTCCTGATTCTGCCCTATCTCATCTTCTTTGTGATCCTGTATTCCCTTACAGGAAACCTTGATTTTGCTGTTCGCTGGGGAATGATTGTTCCCTTTGTCTACTCGTTCATTATCGTGTTTGCCATCCTCAATGTGATCAGGGTAAAATACAAGGAACAAATAGAGGATGAATATCCGGTAACTAGACTGGAAGCGATGGCACTCTATTTTGCTATTTCGCCTTGGGTCTGTATGACGGTATTCGCGTATTTCCAAGTGGGCCAATGGGTGGAAGTCCTTTTTACCAATCTTGGCTTTGTGGTGATCACTGTCATCTTCATGTTCAGATCGGTCAGGAGATCAAGGATAGAATTTGAAAGGCTGAAGCTACTAGACAGGTTGGCACCGAACGAGGAAATTTTTGAAGACAACCTGAAAAAATATGATTTCACGCACCGGGAAATGGAGGTCATCCGGCTCATCCGCCTTGGCTACTCTTATCAGGAAATTTCGGAAAAACTGTTTATCGCAATTGCCACGGTCGGCAGGCATATCCAGAACATCCATTGCAAGGCGGACGTGAAAAGTAGACTGGCCCTACTTCGAAAATTGGAAACCCCTTAAAATTCCATCAGTTCCCTTGGATGGAGGTCAAGTCCTTGGGCAAGGGAAACAATAGTAGTTAATGCGATATCTACCTGACCTTTGGAGATTCTTTGAACATGGCTATATTCCAGACCAGCCCTTGCTGCAAGTCCACGCAGTGAGGGTTTTTTATCGCCATGTTTTTCTCCGTATGCCTTGAGCAGCGTTAACAGGTGGCCTCCAAACTTTAGCTTAGTTTCTTCTTTCCAATCCATGATGGAAAATTGACTTTAATCTTTGGATTGATTGACGTATGTACATATGTCAATTGGCGAAAAATGCTAGGAAATATGTAGATCAATGAGCAGGATTCTGTACAAAATTTAAAGTTATCGGCTACACATTTGTCATTGTCGATCGGGACGGTTCCTATCGAATCAAAAAACAACTCATAAAAGCCTATGGTAAGATAGCTACGATTGATCCGCGTGTGAAAACTAAATAATAGCCAGTGAACAGGTGCTGCGGAGGAACTTAATTTCATCTACTATGATCCAAGAGTTGAGCAGCAGAATGCTGAAACAGCTTGAAGCCGAACTGGAGGAAATCTCCTGCCAGACGGCTGATCCCCTGACCAAATTAACCACTGCCTTAAAGCCTATCAGGCAGGCACTCAAAAAGCTGAAGAGCTATCTTGATGACCATCCTTTTTCATCCGAGGCCGAGGAAATTAAGTTTTTCAAGTACATCAAGCCGGACTTTTATTGCTGGCAGATCTATTTTTCGGAACTCTACACCATTGAATCAGGTATCCCTTTTGGGGACGCAGAACAGCAGCGGCTCAATTTCGAGAATGAGCTGATCTATGTCGAGCGGTTCTTTAAGCAATATGGTTTCCATTACCAGTACTATAAGCTGAATGCAACTGAACTGGATCATCTTTACTTCATCAGGGGCATAGACAATGGCAGCGTTTTGATGCCGAATGTCCCTGAACTTGATCCAAACTTTTCAACCAGTAGCGATTACCTATTTTCCAAGATCAAAGCCTTTGAAATGCTGCGGGAATGGCTGAACGAGCGGATCATTTACTTCAAGAAAAATCCACTCTCAACGTATCAAGCAAATTCCGATACAGAAGAAATGCGCTGGACGGGCGACAGCATCAACCTTGCAGAACTGGCATTTGGCATTCACCGCTCTGGTCAGCTCAATAACGGAACTGCAAGCATCGGTTCAATTTTCAGGTGGTTGGAAGATAAGTTCCAGATCAGTATAGGCATTCCTTCTAAACGGCTGAGCGAGATCAGACGCAGGACAACTATCAGCCGTACCCGCTACCTCGACGAGATGATCGAGGCGGTAATTCAAAAACTGGATAAAGAAGACGAGTACAATCCGGACAGGCCAGCAAAAAGGTAGCGAAACTCTTTTGCTGTTATGCTGACTGGTAGCGACAATTAAAAATTTATTGATGGTATATACCATGATGGATCAGCCTAAACCTTGCAGCCTTCGAAAATTTGCAATGTAATTCCTGCCGTAATGGAGCGGCAGGATAAAAGAAAAACATTATGTTACAACAATTCACATGGCAGGATTTCTTAGTTACCACACTAGTGCTTACCATCATCTGGTATGTCGCCATCACGCTGATTTTTTACCGCAAGGAGTTCTTTGGGTTATTTAACCCCAGGGTAACTACCCGATCTCCTGAACGGCTTCCCCACCGCTGGGAAAAGGGAGTTGACGACTTAGCCGTTTCCTCGCAGGAAGCAGAGCCTGAGCTGATGGGCAAATCAAAGCTGCCCGAGGGAATGAACCGGGTCAGCAGCGATGGTTTTGGCTTTTCAGGCGGTGGTCAGGATGCAGATAGCAAGCTAGCACAAGTAGGCTTAGTGCCTGATGTACTGGAAGAACTTAAAGATGTGTTTGCAAGCCTGGCCGCTAATGACGGAGATAAACTGGACTTCATGGAAATGATGGAGGCCGTGAGGGAGAAATTTCCAAAGATCGCTTCCAATCCAAACATCAGCCGGATCAATGCTTTTGTGGCGGAAAACGCACCGTTTTATTTATCCAAAGACGAACTGGAGACACTCTGGGACTAAAGCTCATTGAAATTACAAACCCATTTTCCAACTCAATTTTTTCATTTCAAATCAATATTCATGAAATACCAATTCAATAATCATAATAAACAATTTTTTGCCAAATTCCTGCTTTTGGGCATTATTATATGCGCGTTTAATTTACTCAATACTTCTCCCCTTTTAGCGCAGGACGGCAATGCAGGGATCGCGGAAGCAACCAACAAAGTCAAGAGTTATTTTGATACGGGATGCGACCTGATGTATGCCATCGGTGCAGTTGTGGGCATCATCGGCGCTGTCAAGGTTTTCAACAAGTGGAATGCGGGCGAGCCGGATACCAATAAGGTAGCCGCGGCATGGTTCGGTAGCTGTATCTTCTTGGTTGTAGTGGCGACTGTCCTTAAATCTTTTTTCGGGATATAGTCATGGCCAGCATATATCAAATCAATAAGGGCGTAAATAAACCTATTGTTTTCAAGGGCTTGAAAGCGCAGTACATAGCGTATTTGGCTGTTGGATTGGTACTCTTGCTGATCTCTTTTGCAGTCCTGTACATCTCTGGCGTAAGTCTTTTCATCGTGTTGCCACTGATCTTGTCATTGGGAACGGTATTGTTTATCTCCACTTTCAGGTTAAGCCACAGGTTCGGTGAACACGGGCTGATGAAGTACCTGGCTCGACGTGGCCTGCCCAGAAGCCTGAAGTTCCGGTCAAGGCGATTATTCACAACTCTTAAGCATGTAAATCATGGTAGAAGCTAAGGAAATACTGCCGATCTACAAGGTGGAGCACGGCTGCATTTTGTCCATGCAGGGGGACATCACTTTAGCCTATGAAGTGACATTGCCGGAAATCTTTTCGTTATCAGACAGGGATTATCAGGCCTATCATCAGGCTTGGGTAAAAGCAATTCGGGTTCTGCCCCAGTTCAGTATCATGCACAAACAGGACTGGTTTACCGAAAGCGCTTACAAGGCGGATTTTGAAAAAACAGGAGATAGTTTTTTATCGCGAAGCAGTGAGCGGTTCTTTAACCAGCGGGAGTGCTTAGACCATAAGTGTTATATATTTCTGACCAAAAAACCGTTGGGTAGAAAACTTTCCTCTTCGGCTTACAGCAATATTCTTCGCAAGTCCATTACACCTGCACAGACCATTAACCCCGTTCTGTTCAGTGATTTTCTGGACAGCGCAGGGCAGTTTGAGCGGATACTGACCGATAGCGGTTTTATCTCGTTTCAGCGGTTAGGCGATGATGAGCTTGCAGGAACGACAACCAGGGCGGGCGTAATCGAGCGCTATGTTTTCTTGCTGGGTGCTTCCGAGACGCCAAGCATTTCGGATATACAGGTTAAAGATAACATCCGTGTAGGCGGTAAGCATGTGGAATTCTATACACTTTCCGATGCAGAGGATATGCCAGCATTGTGCGGTAGCCGGATCAATTACGATAAGTATAGCAATGACCGGACTAAGTTTTCCATCGGCTTTGCAAGTCCCCTTGGCAGTCTTTTAAGTTGTAACCACATATTGAACCAGTATGTATTTATTGAGGATGCGCAAAAAACGATCAAGAGACTGGAGGCTAAGAAGCTTCGCTTGCAGTCTTTATCGGGCTACTCCAGGGAGAATTCGATTTCTCGTGATGCGGTCAATGACTTCCTCAATGAAGCGATTGCTTCCCAGCGGCTTCCGGTAAAGGCGCATTTCAATGTACTCGTCTGGTCGGACGAAGCGGGTAAAGTAAAAGACCTAAAAAATTTGGTCGGTTCGGCAATGGCGCAGATGGATGCGGTGGCTAAGCGGGAGACCGACGGTCAGGCACAGATCTGGTTTGCTGGCCTCCCCGGCAATGAAGCTGACTTTCCCATGAACGATACCTTTGATACGTTCATAGAACAGGCGACCTGTTTTTTCAATCTGGAAAGTAATTATAGGTCTTCTGTTTCGGCTTTTGGGATGCGTATGGGCGACAGACTTTCTGGAAGACCTGTTCATGTAGACATATCCGACGAGCCGATGAAGCAAGGGATCACTACCAACCGGAACAAGTTTATCCTCGGCCCCAGCGGTTCTGGGAAATCCTTTTTTACCAATCACATGATCAGATCATATTATGAGCAGGGTGCCCATGTGGTGCTGGTCGATGTCGGGCACAGTTATAAGGGGCTTTGTGATCTGGTTGGGGGTTACTATTTTACCTACTCGGAGAACGACCCGATCAAATTCAATCCTTTTTATTTAACGGATGGCGACGTACTGGATACCGAGAAAAAAGAAAGTATCAAAACGCTGCTGCTTGCGCTATGGAAGAAAGACGATGAGAATTTCCGCAGGTCGGAGTACGTAGCCTTATCCAATGCGCTCACTTTATACTATAGTCACCTTGATCGCAATCCTGATATATTCCCCTGCTTCAATTCCTTTTATGAATACCTGATGTCCGAATACATGCAGGTGTTGGAGAATGGCAAGGTCAAGGAAAGGGATTTTGACGTCGGGAATTTTCTTTATGTGCTCAATCCCTATTATAAGGGTGGGGAATTCGACTATCTGCTCAATGCTACTGAAAACCTTGATCTGTTGCATGAACGGTTTATTGTTTTCGAGCTGGATGCGATAAAAGACCACGCTATTTTATTCCCGGTAGTTACGCTGATCCTAATGGAAATGTTCATCTCCAAGATGCGCAAGCTGAAGGGAATCCGTAAGGTCTTGCTGATCGAAGAATGCTGGAAAGCCATTTCCAAAGATGGGATGGCGGATTATATCAAGTACGTTTTTAAGACCGTAAGGAAATTTTTCGGAGAAGCGATCGTGGTTACCCAGGAGGTGGAAGACATCATTTCCTCACACATCGTGAAGCAGGCCATTATCAACAACTCCGATTGTAAGATTTTGCTCGACCAGAGCAAATACCAGAACAAGTTTGATGCGATACAGGAACTACTCGGCCTAACTGATAAAGAAAAGGCGCAGGTACTGTCGATGAACAAGGCCAATGATCCGAAGCGCAAATACAAGGAGGTCTTTATCTCCCTCGGCAGTCAACACAGTAAGGTCTACCGTACCGAGGTTTCCCCGCAGGAATACTACGCCTACACGACCGAGGAAAGCGAAAAGCTATTGGTTCAGCAATACGCCCAAAAGTACGGGAGCGTGCAGAAAGGTATCGCCATGCTAGTGCAGGACTTACAGAACAAAACTCAGAAACCTTAACCTATAAACTTATGAAAATGAGAATTAATTTATCCGGTCTTTCGCTCCTGACGCTTTTTTTCCTTTCGGTTCTTTTTGGTTGCAAGGACAATGATACCAGATCTTTTATGCCCGGTACCTACGTTAACCACGCTGAAGGAACCTATGCAGTAGCCGATGATACCCTGGTTGTTGAACATGCCGAAAACAACAATTACCTGATCCATCGAAGAACGGGGTTCAACCGCATTGAAAACGGAAAGAAAGGCAACCGGGAATATGAGACCGAAGAATGGAATGCCGTGTATGACCAGAAGCTTAAAACCCTGAGAGAAACACGCAGAGGCAAAATCCTCACCTTTTATCCCAAGGCAGGCAAACTGAAAGTCGGTAACAGGGAATACATCAAACTCAAATAGCCCAAACAAAATATGAAAAATATTAACCTGACCGGTGCATTTCCATGCATCGGCATAATCAAGAAATTTATGAAGAAGTATATGGCGATCCTGCCTTTGAGCACCATGACCCTGTTTGTGGGACTGCCCAAAGGGGCAAGTGCACAGATTGCGGTACTGGAAGTGATAAAGGCAGGCGTTAAAAAGGTCATCAAGGCGGTAGACCTAAAAGTCCAGCGTTTGCAGAACGAGACGATCTGGCTCCAGAACGCCCAGAAGGTTTTAGAGAACCAGTTGTCCAAGCTCAAATTAACTGAAATAGCGGACTGGACGGAAAAGCAGAAAGAGCAGTACGCGAAATATTACGACGAATTGTGGCGCATCAAGTCAGCCATTGCCTATTACAAGCGCATTAAAGACCTGACGCAGATACAGATGGACATTGTGGATGAGTACAAATGGGCTTGGGGGCTATTCCAAAAGGACAAACACTTTCAGCCCGAAGAACTGGACTACATGCAAAAAGTCTATTCTGGAATCCTTGACGAAAGTATTAAGAATTTAGACCAAATTTTTTTGGTGATCAATTCTTTCAAGACCCAGATGAGCGATGCGGCAAGGCTGGAACTGATCAGTAAAGCGGTCAGTGAAATGGAGGCTAATTATTCTGCCCTTAAGAAATTCAATTCTGGTAACATCGGCCTAAGCATCCAGCGATCTAAATCGCTGGATGAGACCGCTAAACTCAAGGAGATTTATGGGATCGAGTAAAATCAAAGCGTATATCATTGTCGGCCTGATGATTTTTGCAGGTATGGGTAACAGCTACGGGCAGACCTTCGCCGAATTTTTCAAGCAGAAAAAGACACAGAAAAAATACCTGCTGGAACAGATCGCTGCCCTTGAAATGTATGCCAGTTACCTTAAAAAGGGTTATGAAATCGTAAATGGTGGTCTGCAAACCATCAAGGATCTGTCTAATGGCGAGTTCAGCCTACACAATGCATTTATCAGTGGACTTAAAAAAGTAAGTCCTGTCATAAAGAATAATATCAAGGTAGCTGAGATCATCGAAATGCAGATCAGGATCGGGAAGGCATTTAACAGAATAAAATCCAATGCTAACCTGTCGCTTTCTAATCAACTCTACATTCAGGAAGTCAGGGAAAGCCTTTGGGAAGAGACCCTGAAAGACCTGGAGGAACTGCTCTTGGTGATTACTTCTGGTAAGGTAGAGATGAGTGACGATCAGCGCATAGAAAGGCTGGATAAACTCTACCGCTCCATGCAGGACAAGGCTGCATTTGCGCAAAGCTTCACAACCGAGATCAGTCAGTTTATCCGGCAAAAGGAAATGGAAAAGAAATCAATTGAACAATTAAGGAATCGCTATGAAATTCAGGAATGAAACAAGAATAGTCTATTGCCTGCTACTGATGCTTTTTACGGTGAGTATTTCAGCCAGGGCACAATCACAGGAAGCACAGCAATTGCTTTTGAATGTAGAAAAGCTCAGCCAGTTAAAGAACATTCTAGCCGATATGAAAAAAGGATATCAGGTGATCTCTGGCGGCTACAATGCAATAAAAGATATATCCCAGGGCAATTTTTCCCTGCACGAAGTCTTTTTAGATGGCTTGATGCTGGTCAGTCCCGAAGTAAAAAAGTTCAGGCGGGTAGCAGATATTGTCAGCTATCAGAAGAACATTGTTACCGAGTATAAACCCGCATTTAAGAAGTTCAATTCATCGGACACTTTCAATTCTGAAGAGCTGGGTTATTTGGGCAGGGTGTATAAGCAACTTTTCGACCAGAGTATAGATAACCTGGATGAACTGCTTATGATCATTACCTCTTCTAAATTGAGCATGAGTGATTCTGAACGGCTGGAGGCCATTGACCGGATTTTTACGGACGTGCAGGATAAGCTGGTCTTCCTTCGCGACTTCAACAGCAAGGCAATGTCACTTTCTTTAGCGAGGGAAAGGCAGAAAGCCGAACTGAAACATACGATGAGCCTTTATCCCTAACATTTACAACATGAAAACAATGATCAAATTATTGGGACTAATGGCACTTATGATGCTCTTGCTTCCCATTACATCCCATGCCCAAGGCCTTGCGGGACAGATCGGGGGATTGCACAGCGTACTGGAAAAAGTCTATGATGAAATGATCCCGCTTTGCGCCGAACTCATCGACGTAGCGAGGGGGATAGCTGGATTTGGCGCACTCTGGTATATCGCCAGCCGTGTATGGCGCCAGATTGCATCCGCCGAACCCATCGACTTTTACCCGTTATTGCGCCCCTTTGCACTCGGCCTTGCCATCGTCCTTTTCCCCGCCCTGCTTGGCGTGTTGAACGGGGTGCTCAAACCCACCGTTTCAGCAACTGGCGCAATGGTGAAAGATAGTAATCTTGTGATTAAAGAACTGCTCAAACGCAAAGAAGCAGAACTGAAAAAATCAACCAAATGGAAAATGTACGTTGGCGAAGATGGTTCTGGTAACCGTTCCGAGTGGTACAAATATACCCACCCGAAAGACCCCAATGGAGATGACGAGAACTGGCTGGAAGCTGTAGGCAATGACATTAAATTCTGGGCAGATCGGCAAGACTTTAAAATGCGGCATAGCTTTAAGCAGTTTATGAGCGAACTTCTGGAACTTGTTTATCAGGCGGCAGCGCTCTGCATCAATACGCTCCGTACCTTCTTTCTCATCGTCCTGGCCATCCTTGGGCCGCTGGTACTTGGTTTTGCGGTGTTTGACGGACTCCAGCATACTTTATCGGTCTGGGTGGCAAGGTATATCAACATCTTTTTATGGTTGCCCATTGCCAATATTTTCGGTGCAATACTCGGTAAAATACAGCAGAACATGATCAAACTGGATATCGAGGAAGTCGCACAGAATGGTGACACCTTCTTTTCTTCGACCGATACGGCGTACATGATATTTATGCTCATTGGAATAGTAGGATACTTTTGCGTGCCGACCGTAGCCAACTATGTGGTGCATGCAGGTGGCGGGAACAGCATACTGACCAAGATCAACAGCTTTAGCGCTGGAGGCTACAGAGAAACCAAACAGGGAGCCAACAACAGTATTGCCGGCATGAAGTACGGAGCAGGTATGATCGCTGATTCTTTCGGCGATGGGAAACGCCAGATGTCGGGAATGGCGGCAGCCTCAGGGCAGGATTACTTCAAGGATAAGTTAAGCGGTAAACCGAGCTAAAAAGCGAGCTCATGAGTACCAATAAAACTATAAGAACTGCGAATAAACCTAATTAAAAACCAACATTATGTTCACACAATTTAAAAATATAGATACGGCCTTTAAGCACATCAAACGGTTCAGTATTTTTCTGATACTGGCTTGTGTGGTTTTATCCGGATTTGCTATCTACAAAAGCTTTGATCTGGTAAAGACCATGCAATCAAAGGTATATATCCTGGCAAATGGAAAGGCTATCGAGGCCTTTAGTTCGGCAAGGAAAGACAACCTTCCGGTTGAGATCAGGGATCACATCAAGACCTTTCACCATTACTTTTTTACCCTTGATCCAGACGATAAGGTCATAAAAGCAAACCTTGGACAAGCGCTCTACCTTGCCGATGAAAGCGCACGAAAAACGGCTGATAACCTGAAAGAACAGGGTTATTATAACAACATCATATCGGCCAATATTTCCCAGGAAATCCAGG
>NZ_DATHGC010000027.1:0-7399 GCF_035317785.1 Pedobacter sp.
TACCGAAAAGCAGCCCGCTACCGTCTAATCCAAGTCCTGCGCCAACAATATTAAGTACGGCCCCAACGGGAAAAATAACACTCAGTCCGAATACAAACTCAAAAATGAGCAGCCTCATCCCGTCCTTAACAGACCTTGAGCGGGTGGCAAACGGAGAGGATAGTGACGAGCCGAAATATATCAACGGGGACGCTAAAGAACCATTTACCTACGAACAGCTGATGCTGTACTGGAATCAATATGCCAATAAAACCAGGGAAGATGGAAAAATCAATGTGTACACCATAATGACAGCTTCAGAACCCATCCTGGAAACACCTGAAGAAATTACCGTTCATGTTGAACATAAAATACAGGAAGGTCAGCTTCAGGATGAAATGATTGACTTGCTGAATTTCTTAAGGCCGAGGCTGAAGAATTTTAATGTCTCCATACAATGCAAACAGGTGACGCGCGCTGTGGTAAACAGGCTTTATACCAATGTGGAAAGGTATCAGTACCTGGTGGACAAAAACCCTAAACTGGAGGAAATGCGAAAAAGATTTAACCTGGACGTCAACTCCTAAAGCCTTTTCCCGGGCTCATCATTAACAGGATAACCCTCCTCGTCAAGATCATCACGTTCATCCTCAGGTGTACGGCCAAGCAACTCATCTTCAGGGCTCAGCTCAAGATCTTCTTCATCACTGATGCGCATAGCCGCACTCTCAAAACTTTCATCAATCTGCTTGTCTTCATTGTATTCAGAACCATTATAAGGATTAGCCTCGTCATAAGTAGAAGTGCTGTCCTCTCCGTTTGGTGCAGAAGTGTCATAAGGCAGCGGATGATCGTAGCCTGTATCCCTGCTTTTTACATCAAACTCAAAACTGTTTTTATCTTTATCATAAGACAAATTATCAAAATCTTTTGTCTCGCCAAGATCAGAAGGATGAAGTTTATCTGTTCTTTTGCCAGCTCCCTGGTTGTCGTTTTGGCCCGTATTCATATGGATAGGTTTTATAAAGATATAACTCGAAAATATCTTCAAATGTTTTGAATTATTGACACTATCATATAAGAAGGGCCGTTTCAGTTACATGAAACGGCCCTTCTTATTGGAATGATAAATTATCTTATAAATTTGCCAGCGTAGTGTTTAAAGTTTGGCTTGGACGCATTGCTGCAAATGCCAGCTCATCATTAGGATGATAATAACCACCAATATTCTGCGGCTTACCCTGTGCGCCTATTAATTCTCCCACGATCTTCGCTTCATTTTCGGCTAGAGCTTTCGCAAGCGGTGCGAATCTGGCCTTCAGTTCTGCATCTTTGCTTTGCGCGGCCAAACCCTCTGCCCAATACAAAGCCAGATAAAAGTGTGAGCCCCTGTTGTCTATTTGTCCGACTTTGCGTGCAGGCGATTTATCATTTGCCAGGAACTTCTCGGTTGCCAGATCCAATGTTTCTGCCAGCACCAAAGCTTTCGGATTGTTCTGTGTCTGGCCCAAATGTTCCAGGGAAACAGCAAGTGCCAAAAACTCGCCTAATGAATCCCAGCGCAAATAACCCTCATGGATAAACTGCTCAATATGTTTTGGCGCAGAACCACCGGCCCCGGTTTCAAACAAGCCACCACCATTCATTAGCGGAACAATAGATAGCATTTTCGCTGAAGTTCCCAATTCCAGGATTGGGAACAAATCTGTTAAGTAATCACGGAGTACGTTACCTGTTACCGAAATCGTGTCCTCCCCTTTACGGATCCTGTTTAAGGTAAATTTAGTCGCCTCTACAGGTGACAGAATACGGATATCTAAACCTGCAGTATCGTGATCTGCCAGGTACTTGCTGACTTTTTCAATGATCTGTCTGTCGTGAGCCCTGTTTTCGTCCAGCCAGAATACTGCCGGCGTTGCCGACAAACGCGCCCTGTTGACCGCCAGTTTAACCCAGTCCTGGATTGGCGCATCCTTGGTCTGACACATCCGGAATATATCGCCTTTCTCTACCTTCTGATCAAAGAAAACTTTACCATCTGCATCTGCGACACGAATTGTGCCATTTGCCGCAGCCTGGAAAGTTTTGTCATGAGAACCATATTCTTCTGCCTTTTGCGCCATCAGACCAACGTTCGGCACAGAGCCCATAGTAGTTACATCAAAAGCACCGTTAGCTTTGCAGTCGTCAATAGTGGCGGTATACACCCCGGCGTAAGAACGATCCGGAATTAGAGCAATGGTATCTTGCGGTTTGCCGTCTTTATCCCACATCTGGCCAGATGTACGGATCATTGCCGGCATAGAAGCATCCACAATGACATCAGATGGCACATGCAGGTTCGTAATCCCTTTATCAGAATTTACCATGGCCAGCGCAGGCCCGTTTGCAATTGCAGCATCAATAGCCGCTTTTACTTCTGCTTCTTTTTCATTTCCGGCGATTTTAGCATAAACATCGCCTAAGCCATTACGGGTATCCACATTAATCGCTGCAAATAACTCTGCATATTTAGCAAAAACATTAGCAAAGTATACTTCTACAATTGCACCGAAAATGATCGGATCAGAAACCTTCATCATCGTCGCTTTCAGGTGAGCCGACAACAGAATACCGGTTGCCTTAGTCTCCATGATTTCCTTTCCAACAAATGTTTTCAGGGCAGACAAGCTCAGTGCCGAACTGTCAATTACCTCACCCGCCTTTAGGGGAGTTAAACCTTTTAACTCAGTTACTGTACCATCAGTTCCAACAAACTCTATTTTAAACTGAGTCGCCTCAGGAACGGTTACCGATTTTTCTGAACCATAAAAATCACCCCCACTCATACTGGCAACCCTCGTTTTAGAATCCGCGGACCAGGCACCCATTGAATGCGGGTTATTCTTCGCATAATTTTTAACCGCTTTAGGGGCTCTCCGGTCTGAGTTTCCTTCACGCAAAACCGGGTTAACAGCAGAACCTAAGACTTTTCCGTATTTTGCCTTAATTGCTTTTTCTTCGTCACTTTGTGCATTATCCGGGTAATCAGGGACAGCAAATCCCTGTGATTGCAATTCGGCAATAGCATCAGCCAATTGCGGAATAGAAGCCGAAATATTGGGCAACTTGATAATATTGGCCTCTGGCGTAGTTGCAAGCTTGCCCAGCTCTATCAACGCATCTCCAACTTTCTGTTCTTCCCTTAAAAATTCAGGGAAGTTTGCTAAAATCCTTCCTGCTAATGAGATATCCCTGGTTTCTACGTCAATACCTGCTGAGGCTGTAAAAGCTTGTACAATTGGTAAAAACGAATAGGTAGCCAGCATCGGCGCTTCATCTGTTTTGGTATAGATAATTTTTGAAGTGTTTGACATATTTTTATAAATACGGTTATATGAATGAAAAAATGAAAGCTTATTGTCTGTGATAAACCCGCTTTCGGTTAAAATCGCCTAAAGATAGGATAAACAGATGAAAATTCATTCTATTGAAGTGTCAAAGTAAATAGACTGATACCTAGAACGGAATATACTGGCTAAATTATAGCTTTGCTATAAGATGAAATCACTTTTAACCGCCACTCTTATCCTGTTGGCAATGACCGGTTCTGCGCAGACCAGACAGGACAGCACAAAAAGATTAAATGAGGTGGTCATCCGCCCATATTTTTCCTCACAGCCTTTGCTGAGATCGACCGGCAGTATAGGCCTTGCCGATCAAAGTGTCATCGACAGGCAGCCATCTGGTTCATTGGTAAATGCTGTAAATACGATATCGGGTGTGCGTATGGAAGAACGTTCTCCGGGCAGTTACCGCCTCTCTATAAGGGGAAGCCTGCTAAGGTCCCCTTTCGGTGTCAGAAATGTAAAAATCTATTTTGATGACTTTCCGCTCACAGATGCCGGAGGCAACAGCTACCTCAACGCACTGGACGTTGCGGGTGCAGGATCACTGCAGGTACTAAAGGGGCCGCATGGGAGCATATTTGGAGCAAACTCCGGAGGTGTGATCCTCATACAGCCGCAGCTTGCTCCGGCAGACAGCACGCTAGCAACATTAAAAGTGGAAGGAGGTTCTTTTGGTACATTTCATCAAAATGCAACACTAAATCAGCAGTTTAAAAAATACACCATCAACATTACCCAGGCCTACCAGCGCAGTGACGGCTACCGTGACCATAGCGACATGGACCGCAAATATTTTCAGGTGTTCCAAAAATATGACTATGCGAAAAATGCCAGTTTAAAAGCACTCCTGTTTTATTCAGACCTCAGGTACAATACACCGGGCGGTTTAACTGCCGCACAGTTCCTGGCCGATCCGAAAGTTTCAAGGCCTGCTACACCCGCGACTAAAAGTGCCATTGAACAAAACGCAGGGATTTACAGCAAGACCATTTACGGTGGCGTTTCCAACGACTGGATCATAAATGCCCATTTCAAACACGTCGTGTCTGTTTTCTCGACCTATACAGATTTTAAGAACCCATTTATTACCAATTATGAAGAGCGAAAGGAATTTACGCTTGGCCTGCGCTCTTATGTTGAATACGCAAGTCAGGCGCAGAACATAAACTGGAAACTCAACGCCGGGCTGGAAAGCATGCGAACTTCCACAAACTACGACAACTTCGACAACAACTCAGGAACTCCCGGAAATATAAAAGAAGCAGATGATCTGAGGGCATCAGGAAGTTTTGCTTTTGTACACTTCAACTTTGACCTGTTTAATAAACTGCTTATTGAAACCTCGGCAAGTGCCAATTTATACGAATATACTTACAAAAGTATTTCGCCAGTTGCCATACCAAAGCGGACTAAGACTTTCCACGTGCAATTAATGCCCAGACTGGCACTTTCTTATCTGATTGATCCCAGGTTTTCCATAAGAGCCTCAGTGAGCAGGGGATATTCACCACCGTCGCTGGGAGAAGTAAGAGGATCAAACAATGTGGTGAACACCAGCTTACAACCCGAGTATGGATGGAATTATGAAACCGGCATCAGGTTTCAAACAGAAGATGGACGGCTTTTACTGGACATGGACGGATATTATTACAAATTGAAACAGGCAATCGTAAGACGCGTCGATCAAGATGAAAAGGATTATTTTGTAAATGCCGGAGGCACTAAGCAATGGGGATTGGAAACCTCGCTTTCGTATTGGGTTTTGCCAGCCAGGACCACTGGTATTATAAGGGGGCTGCAGCTGCGCAACGCTTATACGCTTAGCCGGTTTAAATTTGAAGAATACCTGAACAATACAGATAATTTTTCCGGAAATGCGCTGACCGGGGTGCCTAAAGCAGTGGTGGTCAGCAGTGCTGATGTCCTGTTGCCAGAAGATTTTTATGTATTTCTGCAGCACAACTATACTTCCAGCATCCCGCTGAATGATGCCAACACGGTTTATGCCCGGAAATATCATTTAATCCAGACCAAGGCAGGCTGGAAGAATCTCAGGATCGGCAAAACACCGGTAGAGTTATTTGCCGGGGCAGACAACCTGCTCAACCAGAAGTACAGTCTGGGCAATGACCTGAATGCTGTTGGAAACAGGTATTTTAATGCCGCAGCGACACGAAATTTTTATGCAGGACTGGCACTAAGGTTCAACAAAAAACACTAGGCTCAGATTTTGTTCACACCTTGTTCACACCAAAAGCCACAAAAGGGTACCTTTTTGTGAAGGAAGAGTGAATTAGGTGTGTTTCAGGTGAGCACCAGTCTCCTGCAAGGCATTTGTAATGCAGCAGGAAAAGCTGCAGATGAACAGGACTGTCATAATTTGGCAGGGCAATTGCAGTATGCTCTCCAAATCCTAAAAAATACAGAATATGAAAAAATCATTCTTTTTTTTGGCCATGGCGGCCGGCTTATTGGCGGCCTGCAACAGTGAAAATTCAGAGAAAAAGACTGCTGACAGCACTGAGCTGATTGCCGAAGACACCACATTTACAGCGACAAAACCCGCAGAAGGCAACAGCACGGAATGTTATGCATATGTTAAGAACAGGGATACGGTATCCATGAAACTGAACATCGCAGGTGAAGAATATACCGGTGAACTGAATTACAGGTTTTTTGAAAAAGACAAAAGCAAAGGCACTTTTGCCGGCGAAATGAAAGGGGATACCCTGATCGCGGAATATACCTTTGATGCTGAAGGAATGAGATCGGTAAGAGAGGTTGTCTTTTTACGGAAAGGCAGTGACCTGGTCGAGGGATTTGGCGATATTGAAGAAAAAGGCAGCAAGGTAGTGTTTAAAGACAGGTCTAAACTGACTTTTGGAGATGCGGTAGTGCTTGCAAAGGTGTCTTGTAATTAAGGGAACCCAAGTCTGTCAGTTAAACTTAAAACTTTTCAAAGCGCTCCCAAAAACCATCTGCCGGTAATTTTGCAAAGATATTTACCGGTTCTTTTTTTACCGGATGTATAAATTGCAAGCGACGCGCGTGCAGGCAAATACTGCCTTTGCGGCTTCCCCTTGGGTAACCATATTTGTTATCGCCTACTATAGGGCAGCCCAGCGTAGACAACTGCACACGAATCTGATGTGAGCGCCCTGTAAGCGGGTCCACTTCTATCAGGTAATAGCCGTCAAGTTCGCCAAGCAGTCTGTAACTCAGTTCTGCGCGCTGGCTTCCCGCCACTTCTGCCTGGTGTGGAGTCACCACATTTTTCTGAGGGTTCTTCACCAGCCAGTGTATCAAAATACCTGAGGGCCTTTCGGGTTTGTTACGTACAACAGCCCAATAGGTTTTCTTGACCTCACGGTTTTTGAATACGGCATTCATCCGCTCCAGCGCCTTGCTGGTCTTGGCAAACAGGATCACCCCGCTTACCGGCCTGTCCAGGCGGTGCACCACGCCCAAAAAAGCACTGTTTGGCTTGTTGTATTTTGCGGCCAGGTATTTTTTTACCTGTTCATCCAGGGGTTCATCCCCAGTTTCATCAATCTGCACAATATCCCCGGCCCGCTTCATTACAGCGATCAGGTGGTTGTCTTCGTAAAGTATATCCTTATCAGTTACCGGCATTTAGTATTGTTCCTTTTCGTTCGGAAAATCTTTTGCTTTAACGTCTTTAATATAAGATTGTGTGGCTTCCAGTATCCCCTCGTACAGGTTCAGGTACTGACGCAGGAACCTGGGTTTAAAGCCTTTGGTCAGTCCGATCATGTCATTTACTACCAATACCTGTCCGTCGCAATCCGTGCCGGCACCTATACCAATGGTCGGTATGTGCAGGCTTTCGGAAACTTCTCTGGCCAGTTTGGCGGGAATCTTTTCGAGCACAATGGCAAAGCAGCCTGCTTCCTGCAGGGCCAGCGCATCTGTCTTTAACTTTTCAGCTTCTTCCTCCCCCTTGGCCCTTACGGTATAAGTTCCGAATTTATAAATAGACTGCGGTGTCAATCCGAGGTGTCCCATCACAG
>NZ_DATHGC010000028.1:0-4117 GCF_035317785.1 Pedobacter sp.
CCGGGAAGGAGGACAGGGACAAGGTGAACAACGATATTTCCAGGCGCTTGCCAGGCAGAAACTTGGCCAGAATGATGGTAACGAAGCAGTCTTCAATGAACTGGTTGCACCTCCCGTAACGAATCCCTCTGCAAATACTGCAGCTGTCCGTTATTCTGCGGGCCTCGGGTATGCAGGTAAAGATGATAAGGACAAAGCACGGAAAGAATTTAATGCAGCCCTGGCCATAGCACCGGACTTTCTAAGCGCACAGATCGCTTTGAATCAGTTGTAGTACGGGTTGAAACCGCTGATCTGAATTTTGAAGAATAATAGACCACATATAATTGAATAATGAAACAAATGAAATTGATTACACTCACTTTGCTGCTCTTTATCCTCACATTTCCTTCGCGGGCGCAGAATATAATATTGGCCAGGCCCAGTCAGGAACAACTGGCATTCCATGATCTCGAGCTCGGAGTTTTTATCCATTATAGCATTGACACATACGCTGAACGTGGGGCGCCACAGGGCAGTACTCCTGCCTCGGCCTTTAACCCGACAGCGCTCGATCCCGAGCAATGGGTCCTGGCGGCTAAAGCAATGGGCGCAACCTATGTAGTATTTACAGCAAGGCATGAGCAGGGCTTTTGCATGTGGCCCACCACAACCACAGATTATAGTGTACGCAACAGCCCTTATAAGAAGGGGAAGGGAGATGTTGTAAAGGAGTTCGTTGATGCTTGCAGGAAGCACAATATGAAGGTTGGCTTGTATACTGCTCCGTGGATCGATTCGCATTGGGAAGCCAGGAAACCGGGATATAAACCAGGAAATACAGGAAATATAGAGAAACTAAACGATCCAAAAATGTATGAGGAGGCGCTCAAAAAAGAGAAAGCTCAAATCCATGATCTGCTGACCAAATATGGTCCGCTTGTGTTTGTGTGGGATGATCATTTCGGTCGTTCGGATGTGCTGGATGCTGAGCCCCATGGCGGCAAGTTCAGAGAGTTTTACGCTGCATTAACGAAGTATGCCCACGAGCTTCAGCCAAAGTGCCTTCTTTTAGGGCGGGATGTAGAGCATGTAGGTAATGAGAATGCCCGCGCCAGCTATCCTCTTTGGAATGTGTTGAATACTATTGACGGCTCCAACTATTCTGTAAGTTCTACATATAGATGGGACCAAAATAATTACGGTGAACCAACAGGTAAGTTTTACCGTCCGCAACTGGCTCCAACAACCGTTGCTTTAAGTACCGGCGGTTGGATGTGGGCCGGGCCCAGGAAGCCGCAAACGCTTGAGCGTCGGATGCAAGCATATTATGAAACTGTGGGGCGGGGATCCGGTATTATTGTGAACCTGACCCCGGATCGCACGGGTCTCATTCCCGCAGATCTGGTTGCTGCAGCTAAGGAAATGGGTGATGAGATTAAACGCAGGTTCAGCAATCCGGTGGTTCTTTCTACCGCAAAAAATCCTTCCCAGACTTTAAAGTTCGACGGTGTTAAAACATTTAACCACGTAGTTACCATGGAAGACCTGAAAGATGGTCAGAGAATCGGAAAATATACTATTGAAGTCCAGGTTGATGGCCAGTGGAAGACCATTGTACACGGACAAACTGTTGGGCATAAGCGAATAGATAAGTTTGATGAGATTACAGCTACCGCATTACGATTTACGGTAACAAGCTCCCTTAAGCGAGCTGAAATGCGCGGCATTGCTGTTTTTAATGTCAATTAATCAGCATAAACCACGATTCTCTCCTTTCTGTCGCTTCATCAAGCGGACTTGCAGTTCGGATTGGGATTCAATAAATTCACGCTCATTTTGTAAAGAAGTATCTAACCAAATCATTTTAATTCATGAAGAAATACCTTGCTATTCTTGTCATTTGTCTGGCGGCGGTTCTCAATTTCAAAGGCACTTTTATAAAGGATGCGAAATCGCAAAGATTAGCAGATCCAAAATCCCACAGACTCGAAATCCTGCTCCTTGGACACAAGAGTGAGCATCATTTTTCGGAGAAATTTGCGGAAATCATTTCGCAGCAGTTCTTTAAAGACGGGATCAACATTTCCTATACCACAGATCCTGATGATCTGAATGCCGGCAACCTTTCCAAATACGACGGGCTGATGATCTATTCAAATCACGACCAGATTACGCCTGCGCAGGAAAAGGCACTGCTGGATTATGTAAAAAGCGGCAAGGGTTTTATCCCCGTGCACTGTGCTTCCTTTTGTTTCCAGAACTCGCCGGAATACATCAATATGGTGGGCGGACAGTTTAAAACCCATAAAACAGGTGAATTCGCAGCGACTATAGTAGATAAAAAACATCCGGTAATGAAGGGTGTAAACGCTTTTACTACCTGGGATGAGACTTATGTTCACGATAAGATCGCCAAAGATATTCATGTGGTTACTGAACGCGTGGAGGGTGACCACCATGAGCCTTATACCTGGGTCAAAAAATATGGCAAGGGCAAGGTGTTTTACACAGCATA
This sequence comes from Pedobacter sp., assembly GCF_035317785.1. GTDB lineage: Bacteria > Bacteroidota > Bacteroidia > Sphingobacteriales > Sphingobacteriaceae > Pedobacter. The sequence continues at coordinate 2,498 of NZ_DATHGC010000028.1, forward strand.
CGGGCATGATGAACGCACCTGGAAAAACCCGGACTTCCTGAAATTACTGGAAAACGGCGTACTCTGGGCGGTGAACGATGCTGCTAAAAAAGAATGGAGCAAGCTGGCTAAACCGGTGGCTGAATATTCTGATGCCAAGCTTCCGAATTATGAGAAAAGGCCTGGCGGCTTCCAATTGCAGGCTCCTCTGAGCCCTGCGGAATCACAGCTGATGACGCAGATCCCGGTGGACTTCAAGATGGAACTGTTTGCGGCTGAACCGGATATTCTGAAACCCATTGCCATGGCATGGGATGAAAGAGGCCGTTTATGGATTGTCGAGACCATTGACTATCCGAATACGGTAAGGGATGTGAAGGGTGAAGGTCAGGACAGGATCAAGATCTGTGAGGACACCAATGGTGACGGTAAAGCGGATAAGTTCACGATTTTCGCAGATAAGTTTAACATTCCGACAAGTATTGTTTTTGCCAATGGCGGGGTGATCATCTCGCAGGCTCCTGATTTTATCTTTTTGAAAGATACGGATGGCGATGATAAGGCTGATGTCCGGGAAAAACTGATCACCGGATGGGGTACATTTGATACGCATGCGGGCCCGTCCAACCTGAGATATGGTTTGGACAATCAGGTCTGGGGCACGGTGGGTTATTCGGGTTTCAAGGGAACTATTGGCGGTCAGGATATGAAGTTCAGCCAAGGCGTGTACCATTTCAGCAAAGACGGCAAAAATCTGGAGTTTTTGGGCGCAACCAGCAACAATACCTGGGGACTGGGCTTTTCGGAGAACAATGACGTATTCATTTCTACGGCAAACAATACGCACAGTGCTTTCCTTGGTATTCCTTCACCTTATCTTTCAAAGATCGGCGTGGCGGCAAACAAAGCAGTGGACAAAATAGAGGGCCATTATGCGATGCATGTGGTCACCAAAAACCTGCGTCAGGTAGACGTATTCAATGGTTTTACGGCCGCAGCGGGTCATAGTTTGTATACGGCGAGGAATTTTCCGAAAGAATACTGGAACCGTATTGCGTTTGTAAACGAGCCGACAGGACGTGTGGTTCACCAGGCGGTCATAGCGCCTAAAGGGTCGGGCTTTACTGAAACAGACGGCTGGAACTTTGTGGCCAGCGCGGATGAATGGTTTGGGCCTGTGGCGACTGAAGTAGGGCCTGATGGTTCGGTCTGGGTACTGGACTGGTACAATTTCATCATTCAGCACAATCCTACTCCTGCGGGATTTGAGAATGGAAAAGGCAATGCCTACATCAATCCACTGAGGGACCGCACCCATGGCAGGATCTATAAAATCACTTACAACAAGGCGGTGCCTTCCAAAATAAAATCGCTCGACAAAAATGATGACCAATCACTGATCGGCGGATTGAAAAGCGACAATATGTTCTGGCGCACAACTGCGCAAAGGCTGATCGTGGAATCGGGAAAGAAATCGATCATACCGGAATTGTACAAGCTGATCCGCGATAAATCGGTGGATGAGCTGGGCATTAACCCGGGGGCAATCCACGCGCTTTGGACTCTGCATGGCCTGGGTCCGATCGACGGTTCCAGTGCTGAAACCTTCCAGGTTGCGGTTGAGGCCTTATCTCATCCTTC
>NZ_DATHGC010000029.1:0-13949 GCF_035317785.1 Pedobacter sp.
TTTTAGTAGCCGATGAAAAGGAAGCGGCAGCAGAAGCCGACAGACTTGCGTATGAGCACGTGGAAGTGCTAACCCGTGAACCCAATTATTTCCTGGAGCACATGACCAATTACGGTGCATTGTTTCTGGGACCTGAAACCAATGTGGCTTATGGTGATAAGGTGATTGGTACCAATCATACGCTGCCGACGATGAAGGCCGCCAGATATACAGGCGGCCTTTGGGTTGGCAAATTTCTTAAAAACTGTACCTACCAGCGCTGCACACCTGAGGCCAGCGTGCTGATCGGCGAATACGCGATGCGCTTATGCGACCTGGAGGGTTTTGCCGGTCATAAAGAACAGGCAGCCCTGCGAGTTAAATGGTATAAAAAATGAGAGTATTGATCTATTTAACTGTATTGTTACTGTGGCAGCCACGGTTGGATCTATTTGCACAGAAAGTCAGGCCACGTGATTCACGCATTCCCCATGCTTATGATGCTTTCCGGATGTGGGATTTGCTGCCTCAACAACGCATTGGCGTCCGGGCTTACATGCGAAGTACCTATGACCGGACAGGCGCTGGATATGATGCTTCGAACTTTCTCTTTATGAACAGAGAAGATGAAAATGTAACCCTGGATGTTAAGGGGAAAGGCGTTCTTTATTTTTTCAGAACAAACCACTGGCATGGAAGTCCATGGCATTTCAAGATTGATGGGTCAGATCATCTGGTAAGCGAAACCGCAACAGCCGATCCTGTTGATGCCGCAGGTAAATTCAAAACAACAGCATTCATCCCTCAAAAAGCCTTCCCGCAACCGCTGGCCTGGACCTGGGGGACAACAAAAGGGGCAGACCTGATCTGGACGCCAATGCCTTTCAGAGATTCCCTGCAGATTGCCTACTCGCGTACCTTTTATGGTACAGGCTATTACATTTATCATTTATATGCCAATGAACAGGCACTTTCCGGGCCCTTACGCTCCTGGAACAGCAATATTGAGCCTGATAAAGACATCGTTCAACTGTTTAACAGGGCAGGAACTGACATCGCGCCGGCTAACATCAAAAAACTTAAGCGCCGGATTTTACTTAACCAGAAATCCTTGACCCTGGCTCATGTTGAATCGGCATCATCCTCTGTAAAAGCTTTAAAACTCACACTGCCATTAAATGAGGCGATAAACCTTGAGCGCATACGATTAAAAGTAACCTGGGACAATTCTGCCCATGCCTCTATAGATGCACCTTTGTGTTTATTTTTTGGGGCCGGCACGTTTTTCAACCGGGATGAAAAAGAATTTTTGGTGAAAGGACTGCCCATCAATATTCGCTATGACTATATAGCGGGAAAGGTAGAACTGGCCTGTTATTACCCAATGCCCTTTTTTAAAACGGCCAGATTTGAGTTGACGAATATTACACCAGGTCACACTGAAATAGATTTTGAGTTGAGGTATGACCGTCTGAAATCCAATGAAGTGCACAATACTACTTATTTCCACGCAACCTATAAGGACATTCCGAAACCTGAATTTGGCCAGGATATGACCTGGCTGGATACCCGGGAAATGGAAGGCCATGCTCAGTGGTCAGGTAATTTTGTGGGAACATCATTTATTTTTTCTCACAATGCAAATTTGAGTACGCTTGAAGGCGATCCAAGGTTTTTCTTTGATGACAGTCTTACACCGCAGGCTTATGGTACAGGAACTGAAGAATGGGCCGGCGGAGGAGATTATTGGGGCGGTGAGAATATGACCTTGCCCCTGGCGGGGCACCCATGCGGGGCTACTGAGAAAAAAGCTGCTGTTAATGACAAAGACCTGATTCAATCTGCTTACCGCTTTTTGGTTTCCGACCTGATGCCTTTTGGCAAACGGGCGGTTATCAAGTTTGAACACAATGAAAATGTATCGCGGGAACATTATGAAACGGTATGTTATTGGTACGGCGTTCCCGTACCCGTGCTGGTTAAAACAGACTCATTGGATATTGGCAGCATTGAAGACGAAAAGCGCCACCATTATATAACAGAAGTAACGTCGAAAGTTGATACCATTTTGTCCAGATACGAATGGGGGCCAGATGCCTATCCAGCGCATGCCTGGGGTTATGATCTGAGCAAGATGGAAGGTTATAAACACCTGATTGGTAAGGAAATTTATGCCGCACATTCAGAAGACGGCAGGGCTTCTGCCGGGATTTCAGCCTTTAATGTGAAACTTGATCCGCGTAACGCTGGTGTGTTGTTGCGCCGGAAACTGGATTACAGCTATCCCAATCAAATGGCCGAGGTTTTTATCGCCGATCTGTCAAAAGGAAGAGAACCGGCAGCGGCGGACTGGAGAAGTGCAGGCATCTGGTATCTGGCTGGATCAAATACTTTTGTAACCTCCAGGCCTAAAGGGGAGCTGAGTCCAAGAGTATATCAGGCCAGAACTTCAAACAGACGATTTCGGGATGACGAGTTCCTGATACCGGCAAACCTTACCAAAAACTCCGGAATGGTAAGAATTAAGATTAAACCGATTGCTAGCCAGCAGTCGCTTTATCCCGGACATCCTTTCCCCAAAAAGAGCTTGTGGAGTGAGCTCCGGTATCAAGTATACAGCTATCTATTACCAGATTTTAAAATTAAAAGATGACCCGGTTTATACAGAAAGAAATTATCTCCCGGATGTTTAAGGCAAGCTTATTGCTGATCTGCACTTTTAGTGCTTCCCGGGGCAATGTGCGGCTGCCGAATGTCATCAGCAGCAATATGGTGCTGCAGCGTAACAGCAAGGTTAAGATCTGGGGCTGGAGTAATCCCAATGAGAAGATTTCGCTGACTACCTCCTGGGACAATAAGATCTACCAGGCAGAAGGAACAAGAGATGCAGGCTGGGAAGTGTTAATAGAAACACCTGCGGCAGGCGGGCCATACACCATATACATAAAAGGCAACAATTCAATTGTACTCCAAAACATATTGATTGGAGAAGTTTGGGTATGCTCCGGACAAAGCAACATGGAAATGTCCGGCAATCTGGGATTAAAAGAAATAAAGGCAGAGCTTCCCAATGCTTATAACCAAAACATCCGCTTTTTTCACATCCCCAAATCAACAGCCCCTTATCCACAGAAAAATGGTGAGGGGGAATGGGCAGGCTGTGACAGCAATACATTAAAATCTTTCAGTGCCGTTGCTTATTTCTTCGGAAAGCATCTCAATAATAAACTGGATATTCCAATAGGGCTGGTGGCAGCCAGCTGGGGCGGCACGACTGCTGAAGTGTGGACTCCGGACAGTATTGTCAGCTCAAATGAAGTATTGAAAGCTGCGGCTGCAAAGATAATACCCAGCGGCATGTGCCCGCATCTGCCGGGGTATGCTTATAATGCAATGATCGCTCCGATAACCAATTATACCATTGCCGGAACGATCTGGTACCAGGGTGAAAACAACACGATTACTGCAGGCACATACAGCGCGTTATTTACTTCGATGATAGATGCCTGGCGGAGAGCGTGGCATAAAAACCTGCCTTTCTATTATGTACAAATAGCCCCTTACAGATATGCCGCAAAGCATACCGGTGCGCTGCTGCGGGAGGCGCAGCAGCAAAGTTTAAGCCACCCCAATACAGGCATGGTGGTTACAACTGATCTGGTCAGTAATGTCAACGATGTTCATCCACAGAATAAGCACGATGTGGGGTTGAGATTGTCCAACTGGGCACTTGCCGAAACCTATCATCAGAAAGGTATTGCATATAAAAGCCCGGTATTTAAAAATGTTAGTTTTAAGGGTGACAAGGCGATTATCGTGATGGATAATGCCGAAAGTGGATTGATAATAAAAGGTGATGTCGTAACAGAACTATTCATTGCAGGATTGGACCAGGTATTTTATCCTGCACAAGGTACTGTGAAGAACAATATATTGACGGCCTGGAGCAAAGAAGTGAAAAATCCGGCAGCAGTGCGTTATGGTTTTACGGATACCGCAACGGGCAATCTTTTTAGTAAGGAAAATCTGCCTGCAGCGCCCTTTCGTACCGACAGCTGGCCTGTAAAAACCGGAGAAAAATAATCCTCAGTCTATAAAACAGCATATACAATTATTCATCCTTTAACTTAAACAACATGAGAACAAAAGTCATCAATTTTTTAATCGTTTTCGCGCTTATTGCCGCTATTCCGCTTTTTTCAGGATTCAAAAATACTCAGAAAACTGATAAAGACAGGATAGTAGCGAACGGATCAGCCCCCGGGTCCGCACAGGCATTAAGATTTACAGATCACCGCTTGCCAAACACCAGCAACCTTCCAGCAAACGGGTCCCTATCTCCCGTTTCGGTCGCCATGTCGACATTCCAGACTTATGGGCTGATAGGGAGGTACTTCAATGGCAGCAGCACAATTGACGATTATATAGAGGAGCTCCGTGTTTACAAGAGCCTGAGTACTACGAATGACGCCATTAACTACATCAACACAAGTGGTGAATTCGGGCTGGAATCGTTCATCGAATGGACCGAGTTTCGCGATTCTCTCTTCTACCTCGGCACCGGTGATGTTGAAGATGCGATAGACGATGGAAATCCATTGATTTCATTTCACCAGAACCCGACTACCTGGGTGTGGTCTGTAGTGATGATCACCGGGTACAATACTAGCGGAACGATCGAATATTTTGACGCAACAACAGGCTACTATGGCACCGATTCGCCAGGTAATTTTTACAATGCAAACGAAGTAACCGGTCTAAAATAAAATCAAAAGAAATGCTGTTCTTATAGTTGATCATCCCAATTGTGTGATAGATCTTTCCGACACAAAAATGGGAAGGTCTATCGCCGTTTCAGACGGTTTTCATGTTGTAATCTTTTGAACTCTCCACGATTGGCGGTATATTAGCTTTTTCGAAGGTGTATCCATTCTGAACCCCAGTTAAATATCTAGTCTTGATTAAAAAAAATTATACCTCAAAAGATGTAGCCGACCTCGCCGGAGTTTCTCAGGCAACAGTTTCACGCGTTTTTGCAGGTGAAACCAGGGTGTCTGAACGGAAAAAGCAGCTGGTCATGGAAGCAGCTGATAAACTCAGCTATCAGCCCAATGCACATGCAAGAAGTCTGACTACCAGGAAGACAAAGATCATCGGTATTGTCATGCGCAACATCAGGGACCCCTTCTATACCGCCGTACTGGAAATCTTCCACAACCGCTTAACCCCACTGGGTTATCAGCTGATCTTTATCAATTCTGAAAATGAGGTCATTGAAGAGGCAGAAATTAAAAACATGCTGGAATACAACATAGCGGGTGTAGTCATTACCGACGCTGTGCTGTCAAAAGCTGCCTCTGAAAAGTTCAAACACAATGAAATACCGGTGTTGCTTTTTAACCGCTATACGAAGGAAGGCGATCACAATTCTGTTTTTTGCGATAATTATCACGCGGCAAAGCAGATCGCTTCTTATCTGCTGAAGCTGGGGCACCAATCATTTGGCTTTATCTCGGGCCCGTCAAATACTTCGACAACCATAGACCGGCTAAAGGGCTTTACCGAAGTGCTGGACCAGAACAATATCCACGACCTGATCATTGCTTCAGGCGATTATACCTACCATGGCGGGTTCAATGCCACCCAGGAGCTGATCACCAGGAATCTGAACCTGGACTGTATCTTCTGTGTGAATGACATTACAGCGCTGGGAGCAATGGATGCAATCCGGACTATGGGTTTTAAAATCCCGGAAGACATTTCGGTAGTGGGTTTTGACAACATCCGGATGTGCGGCTGGGCACCCTACTTTCTTTCAACCTGGGAACAGCCTCTGGAGGATATGGTGACAAGATCCGTGGAAATTTTGCTGGAACGCATAGCCGACTACTCCAAAAAGCCAGAGAAATTAAGAATGATCGGTCAGCTTATTGTACGAAATTCAGTAAAGTCCAAGCGATAAGAATTGCCTATTTTTTTAACACAACCTCAGCCATTAGCGGGAGATGATCAGAATGATGAATGTTGCTGTTCACCACGCTGCTTGCCACCTTTTTCAAATCGTCCCTGCTTACAAAAATGTAATCTATTCTTTTGACTGGCTTGTCGTCAGGATATGTTAAAACATTGACACCCTCCAGACCGATATTGGCATGACCTTCTTCCAGCTGCAAAATCTCCTGCTGACCAGGCTCAGAATTGAGGTCACCGGTTAGTATAACCGGCAAACCTCTTTTCAAATAAGATATAGTTTCCAATGATTGTGTAATTCTGGTGGGCTGGTCCAAAGCAAAGTGCACCGTCGAAAAAATGATTTCTTTCTTGCCGGGCAAAGATATTTTGGCCGATAACAAGGCCAGCGATTTCTTTTCCGTACCTTTTGGAAGAGAGGTGATCCTGTCGTTCTTTACATCTGAAATGGGATATCTGGACAGGATGCCCAAGCCATACGCACCACCGTCATAAGCAAAATGTCTTACAAAAGCATAATGCATGCCGGTGATTTCAGCCAGTTTCTTCATTTGGTCCTCATTTCCAGAGCGGTTGCACATGCTGTCGACCTCCTGCAACCCAACAAGGTCCGCACCTGATGCTTTAATAAAAAGACCAATTTCTTTTAAGGTGTTGACCTCCTGTTTGTTTGCACCATGGTGAATGTTGTAGCTCATGACGTGAATTCTCTGAGCTGACAAAGGGTTGTAAATAAACAAGATCAATAACAACAGACTTCCTATATATTTCATTTTTTCTTTTTTTCTTCAGTAATGAACACAAACTGCGTGCCCAGCGTTTCATCAGGTGTGATCAGGATGTTTTGGACCTTCAGTTTCAGCACAAGCTGCTTTGGATACTCCCATATCGCTTTCAGGATCATTTTAGTGGTATCATGCGGCACCAGCGTCGCCTGCCCCATAGGGAACTTTTCAATGTTATAATCAGCGGAGGCCTGGATCTTAAACGGAATATCGCTGTCATTAAACATGTTGATTTCAAATATCGGTTCTCCATTCCTGGTTTTCTTTTCTGTGGTCACTTTTACAGCGGCCTTAAAAAAAGCCTCGGCTTCAGCTTGCCTGGCGATCAGGAAATCATCAAAATATACAGCAGTTCTCCTGGCGATCATGGCCTCCTTTATGGCTTCTTCTGTTTTGTCTTTAGCAAATACCAGCGTCATCGGACGATGTGTCTTCGCATACCTCGGGTACATGTCGTAATGCTCGTCAGTACTGCAAAACATGGTCAGGTTGTATTTCATGGCCAATCTGTGCGCAATGATATTATAAATTCCGGAGTTTGCGACCTCTACACCTGCAAGGATCTTCTTTTCCAAAAGCTCTTTATGGAATGATGTAAATATCGCCGTGTCCTTTTTGTCCCACCAGGAATAACCCGGATGGTTATAGAATACAAAGGCATCCTGCTTTTTTGCCTCCAGGAAAGGAGCGATCAATTGGGCATGCGTCATGCTATCCTTCATGACAAACTTCTTTTTGCCGCTTTTCATATAGTCGATGGGCAGGATGTTGGCGTCTTTTACAAACAACGCATTGTTGTGATAGGGCGGTACCCTCGGCGAGATTTCCACGCCTTTAATCACCAGCAGACCTTTACCTTTTGCTGCCCCGGTAGCTATCTGATAAGACTTGTTGTAATCTCTTTTCAGTTCATCAGGGAAACCTTCGTAATCGATATGCTCGGTTAGCGAAATGACATCCAGTCCGTCACGAAGCGCTTCATTGACCCTGAATGAAGGCCACACATGCCCGTCTGAAAAAACGGTATGCATGTGAAAGTCGCCTTTCAGGGTTTGAAAACCTGGGATGTCTGGAAGAGAGATTTTCCTTTGCACGTCGTCCTTTTCCTGGATCTGGGCCAGGCCTTGTATACTCAAGACCAAACAGGGCAATAATATGAGCATGGTTTTTATCTTTATTAAAGCCATTATTTCCAGTCTGGATTTTGTAACAGATTCGGGTTCAGAAGTATTTCATTGGCAGATATCGGATACAAATACTGTTTGTCCTCAAATTTTTTTGTTGCTGTGCTAAGCCACAATAAATTGCCTTTGGTACCTTCAGACAGTTTAGAGGTATTGTTGTCCAGGACAAAATAAGTAACGCCGGTTACCTTAACAGCCGGAACTTTGTCTACAAAACTTACATCCGGTTTGCCATCCTCATTAAGATCCAGTAACTGGTCTTTGCCAGGAATGTAAATACCGGTATAAGGTTTTTCCAGGTTTTTTGCAGCTTTCCAGCGTTTGAGATCATCGTAACGGAAACCTTCCACGGCCAACTCAATGCCACGCTCTCTTCTTACCTCGAGGATCAGCACGTTAGCAACATCCGGATAGAAATTGGTTCGCAGGTAAGGATCGGCGCTAACTGGCATTACATCAGAGTTTGCAATTCCAGCGCGTTTTCTCAATGCACCTATGCTTAAATTCCAGTCTTCCTGAAAAAGCGTACCCAGCTCAGCTTTGGCCTCCGCATAGTTTAACAGCACTTCAGCGTAGCGCATGATGGGGACGGAGTTGAAACTTTCTGTACGCGTGTCAAAATATTTGTCATCCATAGAAAACTTTTGGATCTGGTACCCCGAATAAGTTACTGTAAAATCCGGCGGGGCAGGAGTACCGTCTGTGCGTTTGTAATCGCCCATTCTTATCGTTTGCTGTAATCGTCTGTCACGATTCTTTACTTCATTCTGAAATTCCATGGTCCTGTACGAAGGATCATCAGTAAAGCGGGAGCCGTCAGCTTTCAAATACGTATTGATGAAGCTCTTGTCCAGTCCGAGACGTGCGCCCAGTGTGGCGCTGTTGAACCACCATGCGGCGTTGTGCCATTTTTTCAATGAATTGTTGTACACAGCAGCAAGCAGGACTTCAGAAGAGACCGGGTTTTCACTGATGAACAAAGAACGGTAATCCCTGGTCGGGTCGGTACCAACCTGAAGTTTGTACTGACCGCTTTTGATCAGCAGCTCTGCTGCTGAAGCACTTTCCTCCAGCCATTTATTTGCAGCGCTGATGTTCGTTGAATGGTATTTCGTAAAAGTGCCTTCAAAAAGGCAGATCCTTGATTTCAGGGCCAGCGCTACCCATTTTGTTATCTGGGTGGCAGAATTATCTTTAGTCGCATAGACGTTGTCGATTGCAAAATTAATATCCGCTAACACCGAGTCCATCACCAGCGCTCTCGGATCCCTGGCCTTGTACAGACCAGGATCATTGATGCCCAGTGTTTTGCTGTACCAGGGCATATCTCCATATTGCTTTACCTGCTGGAAGTAAAAGTAAGCACGGAAAAAACGGGCAATCCCGGCAAAATGATTTCTGGCCTTTACCGAAATAGCAGGGTTATTGTTGTAGTTTTCAAGGAAGTAATTGATATTCCTCAAAGGACTAAAGTTCCATGCACCGACATCCTGGACACTCAGTTTACCACTGAGGTAGTTAGGGACTGCATTGGGTACAGTGATGTCTGTCATCACATCAGCCTGGTATACACCCGGACCGTCCGGAAGCGCGTTCAGATAAAAAGAATTCACGTAAAGCTGGAGATTGTTCTCTGTTGAAAAAGCCTGTTCAGGTGTCAGTTTGTCTACCGGATCGATATCCAGGAACTTTTTGCAGGAGCTGAATGCCATGACCAACATGAGCATCAGCACTATATTTTTTATGTTCATCACTTTATATTTTAAATTGAAATACATGTCGTTCATTAATTAAAAGCCAATATTCACACCCAGCGTATAGGTTTTCTGCATCGGATAAGAGAAGCCATCTCCACCACCCGCGTTGATCTCGGGATCAGAACCTTCAATAACCTCAGGGTCAAAGTTTTTGGTGATCTTGTACATCGGTGAATAAGTCCAAAGATTTTGACCGGTCAGGAATACCCTGAGCGTACTGATCTTCCACCTGCTGACCACTGACGCAGGCAGGGAATAACCGATGGTAAGATTTTTTAACCTGATGTAACTCGCATCCTGCAGGTAGCGGGTCTGGCGCACGGCCAATTCCCTTGTGCCGGATAAAGCGGTGTAACCTCTGTATCTTGGGAAATAAGCATTCTGATCAGGATTCTCTTCAGACCACCTGTCCAGGTTGAACGCAGGAAGAAAGCTGTATGGCCTGTTGTTCTGTCCCCAGAAAAATGCTGCTTCTGTAGAAGGATACCAGTCGCGCTTGCCTACCCCCTGAAAAAAGAAAGAAAGTGAAAAGTTTTTGTAGCCCATATCGCCGGTAATGCCATAAGGCAGCCTGATCTCAGAGTTGCCGATGATGCGCTGATCGCCCGGTTTATCCAATGTGTTACTGCCATTGTTGACAACACCATCACCATTGAGATCCCTGAATTTAATATCACCGGGAAGCAGTTTATTGGTGTTGGATACCACAAAGTACTTCTGATCGGCATGCTGCTTAATGTCTTCCTCCGAAGTAAAGAACCCTTCCGTCTCAAAACCCCAGATACTTCCGAGCCTCTGACCGGTATAATAGGTGGACAGCAGCATATTTGGATTATAGAATTTGGTGATCGTAGAGATGTTATCCGCGATGGTTACACGCATGCTGTAAGTAAAAGGATTGGTGGTACCGATCCGGTCCCTCCAGCTCAGGGACAGTTCCCATCCTTTTGTGCTTAGATCAGCGTAATTGCCCAAAGGAACGCCGGCACCGAATACGGCAGGAAGCGGCTGACCTACGGTGATCATGTTGGTTGTTTTTCTATTGTACCAGTCAAAGTTTGCCGTTAGACGTCCTTTAAGCAGTTCTATGTCAGCACCGAGATCAAGTGTGGTAGATTTTTCCCAGGTCAGTCCGTCAGGCAGTACCCGCGGCACACTGATGTAATTGGCAAAAGAACCGTTCATGATCATTCCTGAAGTACCGGGCGCTATCGTCTGAAGGAAAGTATACGGCGGTATATTGCCATTACCCAGTGAACCGTATGAGCCCCTTATTTTGAGTACATTCAATACAGGTTTCCAGCTTTCAGCAAATTTCTCTTCAGTGATCACCCAGCCAGCAGATGCAGACGGGAAAAACCCAAATGCCTGCGTTTGAGGAAACTTTGAAGACCCGTCGTACCTGCCATCCAGTTCCAGCAGGTATTTGTTTTTATACGAATAATTGGCACGGTAAAAAATACCAGCTGTAGCCCATTCCGCCCCGCCACCCGTTAACCGGTAATTGAGCCCGGTGGCCAGGTTAAAGTCGGGCAGATTGTCTACAATGGCCCCGTCACGCTGACTATACCTGAACTTCCTGGAATCGTACTCAATATTGCCCCCAACGATCAGCTTGAGCTGATGATCGCCCAGCTGCTGGGTGAATTCGCCGAAAAGGTTGGAGCCATAATAGTTTTCGGTAGTCTCACTTTCACCGAGATAGTTGAGCCCGGAAGTAATGGTTTCACCCGGTTTAATGCTGTAAGGCACCGGGAAGAACTTACGTTGATCACCTTCTCTGCTGTTTAAATAAGAGAAATCACCCTTGATGACCAATTTATCTTTGATAGGCGTTGCTGTAAATCCAATGGTGTTTCTGTTGAAAGTTTCCTTTGCGTCCGATGTGCTTTTTCCGGTATAGAAATCACCTATAGAATAAGCCCCTACAATGGTCATTGACCCATCTGGATTTAGCATTGGCGATACCGGGAATGCGGTCACGGCCATCATTCTCCAGATGGCATTGAGCCCGCCGACAGCAGTAAGCGGATAGGTATATTTGTTGCTTGAAAAATCTGAGTTGGTCGCTATGCTGAACCAGTCGTTTACTTTAATGTTGCCTTTAAAGCGAATGTTGTATTTGTTGAAATCGTCTGAACTGTACCTGAAAACACCTTCCTGAGTATAAAAGCGACCGGACATCTGGAAACTCACTTTATCGGATCCGCCGCCAATGCTTAAAGCATGCTCCATAGTAGCATTGTTGTCTTTGTACAGTTCTTTCATCCAATCGGTACTTCCATAATATTTGTAAGTTCCGTTTGTCGGGTCAATGGAAACTTTTGGCAATGAAGGGTTGTCGTGCCTGGCTTTGAGTGAATCCAGATCGGCAAGAGAAAACGGCAATTGAGAGTTGATGCTCTGCGGATGTGACAAATAATCGTTCCAGGCATTGAAAGACTCGTCAAAGTTCTTTGCCCATATATAACCATCTGAAATGAGATCAGGAGTGGTCGTCCTCTGATTGATGGAATAGTTGGTATTGTAATTTACCTGGATCTGGTTTGGCTTTGGCGATTTGGTGGTGATGAGTACCACACCAAACGCACCCCTGGATCCGTAAATGGCTGCGGAAGACGCATCCTTCAATACTGAAACACTTTCAATATCATTTGGGTTTAGCGTTTCCGGATCTCCGGGTACACCGTCGATGAGCACCAGCGCACTACCACCGGCACCAATAGAAGTAGTTCCCCTGATGTTGTAGGTGGCTCCGCGTGTAGGTTTACCATCGGTCATTTTGATGTTTAAATTGGGAATGACCCCCTGCAGACCCCTTGTAGCACTTGGAAGGGGCCGGTCTTCAAAATATTCGCTGCCGACCTGGTCGACTGCGCCGGTCAGATTTGCCTTCTTTTGCGTACCATAACCGACCACTACCACATCATCCAGTGACTTGGAATCTGCTTTGAGCTGCACATTTAAGGAGGTTTGATTGCCGATCAGGATCTCCTGCCTTAATGTTCCGATGTAGGTAAATATCACGATATCCCCGCTTTTGGCGAGGATGCTGAAATTACCATCGCCGTCGGTTGTAGTGCCTACTTTGCTTCCTTTGATAAATACACTGGCTCCCGGTATCGGAAGCCTGGCGTCGTCTGTAACTGTTCCTGAGATTTTGCTCTGCGCACTGGCCTGTAGCGGTAAAAGAAAGCTAAACAGGATGGCAGCGAATAAGAGTTTGAATGAGTCGTAAAAATACTTCATGTGTTGTCCCTAACCTATTATTTGTTGTGAATTAATTGAGGGCAATGTTATTCAAATCAAATTAACGGGGCATGGGCTCAGCATTACCTTTAGATTAAAAAACCGCGGGTTTATTAAGCGGGGATTAAGGTTATGTAACAGCAATATATCTTTTGGCAGAACAGGGGAATGATGTTGGTTTAGCCTATGCGGGGCACATCTCCATAAAGAAGTAAGCGAAGGACTGCTGAATCCCTCAGGTGCCAGCTGCCCCAGGAGATGGGTGTATCGCCATTGGCATCTTTTGCCGCCGGGTCGGCCCCGGCTTCCAGCAATAAAGTGATGATGGCCTCATTCCCGTATGCCGCTGCGCGGTGGAGCGGTGTTTCGGCTTTCAGAAATGCATCCCGCATGAAGCAAAGCGTAGATTCCCCTTTGATGGTCTTTTTGTTCACGTCGGTGCCTGATTTGATCAGGAGCCTGACGATCTCGGTCCGCTGGCCGATCTCACTGGTCTTGCTAATGGTGTAGTGCAGCGCATTTTCGCCAGTTTTCCGGAAGCTGAAACCGGTATTTGCACCGTGTTCGACCAGCCATTTTACCGACTCGTATTGACCATTATAGGCTGCGTTGCATAAAGGGTTGGTGTCTTCCAGTTCGAGTTCCGCGTCCAGGCGATGACAGAGGTCGAGTAATTCGATATTGCCTTCCCATGCCGCGGTAAACACGGCGCAGTTTGCCCATTGGTCGGTAAAATTGATGTCGGCGCCCTGGGAAACCAGTTGTTCTACGGTTTTCAGGTCCCCTTTTACGGCGGCATCGAGCATCAGTTGGTTCAGGCTTGACATAGTGTTCAGTGAATTGGTTATCTGAATTTACTAAAAATTTGAAGAAAAATCCATGATGTTTACTAGAAGCAGAGATTCACTAATGATACAAAGTTTAACTGAAGCTGATGATATCAGGGATTGCCGCGAGTGTCTCGTTCAGCTTCAATAAAAACTGTTTCTTTCCAGATACCTGCCAAACCACCGTCAGCGTGTCGT
>NZ_DATHGC010000030.1:0-4306 GCF_035317785.1 Pedobacter sp.
CACACATCGCCATGAAGACCACGCCAACGTTGCGCAGGCCATGACCGAAGACATGATGCGCACCGAAATGAAGATGATGAAGGAGATGGGGGTGAATTTCATCCGCCTCGGCCATTATCAGCAGTCGTCCATTGTTCTTGATCTTTGCGATAGCCTGGGGATTTTGGTATGGGAGGAAGAGCCCTGGTGCCGCGGTGGATTGGGCGGCGATGCTTATAAGGAACAGGCACGCCGCATGATGACCAATATGATCGAGCAGCATTACAATCATCCTTCTGTTATCATCTGGGGGCTGGGCAATGAAAATGACTGGCCGGGTGACTTTCCTGAATTTGACAAGGAAAAGATCAGGGCATTCATGAAAGAACAGAACGACCTTTCGCACAGGCTTGACCCTACAAGAAAGACGGCGATCAGGCGATGTGATTTTGCCAAAGATATCGTAGATGTTTATTCGCCTTCGATATGGGCTGGCTGGTACCGGGGGATCTATACGGAGTATAAGGAGACATCAGCGCAGGAGTTCAAAAAGGTAAAGCACTTCCTGCACGTAGAATGGGGTGGTGACAGTCATGCCATGCGCCATTCTGAGACGCCGGATAATGCATTGTCAAAGATTAAGCCCGGTGAGGGTACGGATGAGCGGGCCGGAGATGCTTCATTGTATGGTGGCGGTGCAAGGGTGTCAAAAGATGGAGACTGGAGCGAAAGTTATATTGTAAACCTTATTGACTGGCATTTAAAGGAACAGGAGACCATGCCATGGCTTACCGGCACTGCTTACTGGCCGTTTAAAGATTTCTCTACGCCCATCAGGCCGGAAAACCCGGTTCCTTACATGAACCAAAAGGGGGTAGTGGAGCGTGATTTTACGAAAAAGGAATCTTTTTATATATTCCAGTCGTACTGGACAACGGCACCTATGGCTCACATCTACGGGCACTCCTGGCCGGTAAGGTGGGGAGAAAAAGAGGAAAAGAAAATGGTAAAGGTCTTTTCCAACTGCGATGAGGCTGAACTGTTTGTAAATGGCAAGAGTCAGGGTGCTAAGAAACGTGTCAGCAAGGATTTCCCTGCCGCGGGTTTGCGCTGGCAGGTACAATATGCTGAGGGAAAAAACCAGATCAGGGTAGTCGCGAAAAAAGGGAAGACTGTAGTCGAAGATGAAATAGAACAGGATTATCAAACGGCTAAATGGAGCAAACCCGCAAAAATGGTACTGGAGAAGATAAAAGAGGAGAACGGAACTTCCACCATACAGGTTAAGCTGCTGGATGCAAACGGTGTCCTTTGTCTGGATGCGCTAAACTTCGTCTCCTTTTCTTTGATTGGTGACGGGGAACTGATTGCTGACCAGGGTACTTCAAGCGGGTCCAGAAGGGTAGGTGTGTACAATGGCAGGGCCACCATACGCATAAAAACAAATGGCGGTAAAAGCATGGCCAGTGTGAAATCTGAGGGATTGCCGACAGTTTTTCTGTCACTTTAATCTTTACGTTAAAACCGATCAGATTATAATTTTTATATTGAACAAGATGACCAGATACTCCACATACATCTTCGCTTTTATCCTGATGATCAGCTATTCCTGCACGTCTGTAAAGACAAATACAGTAACAATTCCCGCAGGGAAAAATCCAGTCAAAAATGAAGCAATAAGTACTTTAAAAACAATCATACTGCGGCAGGCGGATTGGGCAATGCAGCAAAAACCAGTTACGGTAACGGCCGACAGCTCATCAAGGAGCGCGGGCAATAGACACGATTTCTTTTCAGAAGGAGATTATTGGTGGCCAGATCCTAACAACCCAACTGGCCCGTATATTCAGAAAGATGGAATGACCAACCCGGATAATTTTGTAGCACATCGCCTGGCTATGATCCGGTTTAGCCGGATCATCGGTGCACTGGCTTCGGCTTATAAGATCACCCGAGACCAGAAATATGCGGCGCAGGCCATGCTACATTTAAGGGCCTGGTTTGTCAATCCGGAAACACTAATGAATGCCAATTTAAAGTATGCGCAGGCCATTAGGGGCAGGTTTACCGGTCGGGGCATTGGCATCATCGATACCATTCAGCTGATGGAAGTAGCACAGGGTGTAATCGTGATGCAGCAGGTTATGGATGCAGAGACCGTAAGCGGCACCAAAAAATGGTTTGCCGGCTATCTGAACTGGCTGATGACACATCCTTATGGCAAAGCCGAAATGGAAGCACTTAACAACCATGGGACTTGTTTTGTCATGCAGGTGGCTTCATTTGCCAAACTTACACAGGACCAGAAACTGCTGGATTTTTGCAGGGACAGGTATAAAAGCGTGCTGCTGCCCGATCAAATGGCTGCCGATGGCAGTTTTCCTAAGGAGATGAGCAGGACCAAGCCTTTTGGCTATTCGATATTTAACCTCGATGCGATGACTGCGCTTTGCCAGATGCTGTCAACCAGTTCAGACAACCTGTGGACCTATAAAACTGCCGATGGAAAATCAATTCAGAAGGGCATTGAGTATCTATATCCCTTTATAACTGATAAAAGCAAATGGCCTTTAAAACCGGATGTGATGTACTGGGAAGAATGGCCGGTGGCGCAGCCGTTTTTGCTGTTTGGTGCCAATGCTTATGGTCAGGAAGACTGGCTGGGCACATGGAAAAAACTGGAACATGATCCGAAAGTAGAAGAAGTAATCCGTAATTTACCAATAAGAAATCCCTTAATATGGCTCGAATAATTATCACGAAGAAATATCTTTCCCTTGCATTTGTACTTGTTGGGCTGCTTACCTCTTGCTTTGCGCAAAAACCTGACGTAAAAAAAGCATTTCAGCAAGCCGAAATTCAGACCCTGCAATTGCTTAAAGAAACAGAACTGGCTAAGTCTGCGGCAAGCAATAAAGACCTCGTCTCACCCAGAACGCTGGAAAGTGGAAACCTCAAACTCGTAACTTCCAAAGACTGGACCAGTGGTTTCTTTCCCGGAGTGTTGTGGTTTCTCTATGAATATTACGGCAATACCGACTGGAGGGAGCAAGCAAAGAAGTATTCTGCATTTATTGAAAAAGAGAAAACCAATGCCGGTACGCACGACATGGGCTTTAAGATCTATTGTAGCATTGGCACAGGCTACAGGCTTATTAAAGACGCGCATTACAAAGATGTTATTATTGAATCTGCAAGGACCTTATCAAAGCGGTTCAATCCTAAAACGGGCGTGATCCGTTCCTGGGACCATAACCAGGACAAATGGAAGAACCCGGTCATCATTGACAACATGATGAACCTGGAACTGCTGTTTGAAGCGACTAAACTTACCGGCGATTCTTCATTTTATAAGATCGCGCTGAGTCATGCCAACACCACTATGAAAAACCATTTCAGATCAGATTACAGTTCTTATCACGTCATAGACTACGATCCTGAAACCGGTGCGGTGCTCAAGAAAAATACGCACCAGGGTTATAGCCATGAGTCCGCCTGGTCACGCGGACAAGCCTGGGCGTTGTATGGTTATACCATGTGTTATCGCTTCACCAAAGATCCGGTTTATTTGAGCCAGGCTGAAAACGTGGCTGGTTTTATCCTGAACCACCCGAATCTGCCAAAAGACCTGGTGCCGTACTGGGACTTTAACGCACCGGATATTCCCAATGAACCCCGCGATGCCTCGGCAGCTGCGGTAATCGCATCAGGTTTATACGAGCTTAGCGGATATAGTAAAAACAGAAAACTGTATCTGAGCAAAGCCAATACGATGTTAAAAAACCTGGCCACAGCCTATGTCTCTAAAGACGGTGTAAATAAAGGATTTATCCTGGGCCACAGTACAGGATCAAAGCCGTCCAACAGTGAGGTGGATGTACCGATTTCTTATGCGGATTATTATTACCTGGAGGCTTTGCTGCGCAGCCGGGCAAATAAATGATCTATTTGAGTTTCTTTGCCAAAAGCTGACCTATGATGGCATTTCCCTGATCAGAAGGGTGAAGGCCATCATAGGTCAGGCCAATTGCCTCTGCAGGATAGGGGTACTCATCGGTTTTAGGGTCAAATGGAATGCCTATTGATTTTTTAAAAGGGTAATTTACATACCGGCCAGTAGCTGGATCTTTCAGACGTTTGAATTTTACAAGCTTGTCCAGCCTTAGCTTGGGTTCATGATACAAATCTACTACTGCGATTTTCTCATATTCAGCTATTGCCACAATGGCATCCGCAAATTGCTCCAGGGTTTGCCCGTTTTTCGACTGGTAAGACCCATACGCATTGTTGGCTGCATCAGCGATATATACAAAATCAGCCCGCTGCA
>NZ_DATHGC010000031.1:0-4682 GCF_035317785.1 Pedobacter sp.
ATCAGCGCTCCAACCGTACCCACCGGGGTAAACTGCTTAATCTCCGGCAATCTTTTGATCAGCAGATTTGCCCTGCCGATAGTGCTGTACAGATAGCTCCAGTCGGCATATTCATTAATTTCGGTTAAACCGTTAAAATCAATTTCGTTAGTAGCCGTAGAAGCATAGGTAACACGTCTTTCCCAGTTATCCGAGCGCGCCTCACCCCACCAGGTCATCCTGTTCCTGAACTGTGCGTCGCCAATCATCGTTTGCTGAAACTCGCCATACATACCCGCAATGGCCGCATCTGCTTCTATCTTGTTGTGCAGAAAATCCTTCAGCAAACCCTCGGATATAGGCTGCTCATCCACCGCTTTTTTGCAACTGCCAAATGCAATCAATACACTTAAAACAGTAATACTCAATAATTTCTTCATCTTAATTAAAATCCAATGTTAAGTCCAAACCCAAGTTCTCTTCTCTTAGGATACCTGCCAGTATCATCCCCCGGTGTCAAACCTGAAGAAGGCGTAAATTCAGGATCGTATCCCGAATAGTTGGTGTAGGTAACCAGGTTCACCCCATACACATAAGCAGAGAGGCTCTTTGAGAAAACCTTCTTAGCGATCTTTGAATCAAATGTGTAGGTAAACCTCGCGTTGGATAACCTAAGGAAACTGGCATTCTCCAGAAAATAACTGTTACCGCCGCCGCGCTGACTGCCCCGGGTGTTCTTATCCGGATAATACGGATAAGTAGCCACATCACCCTGGCGGGTCCATGCGCCATAAATGGCTTCAGGCAACGAAGGCCCGCCGTTATTTGCATAATTGGTCAGATTTTGTTTGAACTGGTTGTAAACCTGGCCGCCCACGGAACCATTGATGATAAACGACAGTCTGAATTTTTTGTAGCTGAAGTTGTTGACGAATCCAAAATAGACATCTGATTGTGAGTTGCCAATGATCTGGCGGTCACCTTCATCGATGAAACCATCGTTATTGACGTCTTCCCATTCGGTATCACCGCCAAGGAGCACAGAACCGTCACTATTTTTCTTTTGGACAACAGCACCGCCGTAGAGCTGTCCGTCCAGCTCATAATGGTCAGCAATAGAAGCTACCGGATCACCGGACGTACCGCGTACCGGGTATTTAACCGTAATGCCAACAGGAGTGAGTTTTTTACCATCAGGAGTATAGGCATTAGAAGCATCATACTGGTACACACCCTGATTTTTCCAGCCATAGAAATCACCTATCCGGCCGCCTTCACGGATCAGGTAGGTCGCGTTACCGCCACTCACTCCACCAGTACCCGTAGCAATGAACTGTTCACCCTGGTTCAATTTCAAGATCCTGCCACGCTCAAAAGAAACGTTGGCATTTACCGTCCAGTTAAAGTTTTTGGTGAGCACTGGTGTACCGCTTACCGCAAACTCCAGACCTTTATTCTCTATCGTACCTACATTGACCTTAATGGTGTTATAACCAGTCTCTTTAGGCATCTGCCTGTCGTAAAGCAGGTCATCAGTAGTTCTGATGTAACCATCAAACACAAAGCCAAGCCTGCCTTTTAAGAAACTCAGATCAAGACCGAGGTTTTTGGTATAAGTAGTTTCCCACTTCAGGTCAGGATTACTAAAGCTCGCAGTAGTTGCCGCGCCCGCCAGACCATTATAGCTGTTTCCACCCAGTTCCACGCGGGGAATGGATTCATAATCTCCTATGGCATCATTACCCCCGCTGCCGTAACTGAACCTCAGCTTACCATCTTCCAGAACTTTCCTGGTCCAGGCCATAAAGCCCTCATCCGTAAAACGCCATGCAGCCGATCCGGCAAGAAAACTGCCAGACCTGTTGTTGATCCCGAACCTGGAAGAAGCATCATTCCTGTAAACTCCCTGCACTATATACCTGCCCTTATAACTGTATCCAACCCTGCCAAAATATGATCCCGTTGATACCGCACTGGCAGTCGATCTTTGCTGGGTGAGGTTGGTCAGGTTAGAACCGGAAATGGTTTTAATGTTTTCCAGGATAAAGTTCGTTCCCCGAAGCTCCACATTATTAAACCTGCCCCTGTCGCGGGTCACACCCAACGAACCCGATACCGTATGGTCGCCAATTGACTTGTTATAATTTAAATAAGCCTGGGCTTCATAATAAAATCTCTTGTTGAAAATATTGGTCGCAGCGTTGTTGTCACCATTCTGGTTCAATACATATCTTGGTGTGAAATTCAGGCGCTCCCCGTTATCCAGCTGTGCGTTCAATGCAGCAGTGAACTTCAGGTCTTTATAAATGTCATAATTGGCAGAAGTCACAAACTGGGTCTTATAGTCCTCCCTGGTATTGGTCTCCAGCAGTGCATTGGCTACCGGATTTCGCTTATTATTGATAAAACTCGTCAGCTTGCCGTCAGGATAATAGATCAGGTAGCTCGACGGCCTGTCAAATACCGGCCTGATCGAATTCCCGATACTGGCAAAATTTCCCGTTTGCCGGTAAAAAGAAAGATTACTGGAGAATTTTAATTTCTTAGAGGCCTGGTAATCCACATTGATCCGCGACTGGATCCGCTTTGCATCTGAATTTAACGCAATACCTTTATCATCCAGATAATTCAGGCTTACCGCATAAGTCAGCCCTTTTTGGCCGCCGGCCAAAGAAACCTTCACATCATGTTTTTGTGCCAGGTTTCCCAGTAGCAGGTCCTGAAGGTCATTGGCAGAGTTCAAACCAGGGTTAAGAGAATCGATAAGCACATTCACCTGGCCCTGCAACTCCCGGTACCTGCGGATGTCAACCGGATTGGATTGCTGAATGCTGTGGGCAATTTTTCCCATCGTATATACATACTGCACATCGATCCTGGGCTTTCCTTCTTCGCCACGCTTGGTAGTGATCAGGATTACCCCATTCGCAGCCCTTGAACCATATATCGAGGCAGATGCCGCATCCTTTAGCACCTCAACACTCTGAATGTCATTAGGATTGATCGCAGAAGCATTAGGAGTGATCACCCCATCCACCACATACAAGGGCGCGGTGCCATTGCCGTCTGATGAAAAAGTCGACGGACCACGAACCGTAATTGATCCTTCAGCACCCGGCTCACCATTGTCATTGACCACCAATACCCCGGCCGCCTTGCCCTGTAAAGCATCAAATAAGTTTAAAGGCTGTCTTTCCGCAATGTCCTTGGCAGATACCGAAGAAATGGAACCCGTCAGGTCACGCTTCCGTACCTTTTCTCCGTATCCGGTCACCACGACCTCATCAAGATCAGACAGGTCTTCTTTTAGTGTTATGTCAATGACCTTACGCTGACCGGCAACCGTCTCGTAAGTGATCAGACCGATATAGCTGTAGACCAGCACCGATCCTGCATTGGGAACAGCAATGGCATATTTACCATTCGCATCTGTTTGTGCAGAGATTTTGGCATCTTTTACCCGGACGCTCACGCCGGGAATACCACCTCCATTTTCATCCTTTACCGTTCCGGTAACCTGGATGGACTGACCATAAGCCAACATGCCCGTCAGTAAAAACACAATCAGCATTGCCATGGCTGGCAAGCGACTGCTTGAGTAGAATTTGCTCATACGTGTAGTTTTTGTTTGGTTATATTTCAGGTTTAATTGATCCTTAGCGGTCTTCTGAAAGCCACAGACATCGTATCCACCCTGTATTCGGATGTTACATTTTCGATCAGGTCAACATTTACAGCACGCGCACCCGGTGCCGGGTTATTCAGCAGCTTAATGTAAATGGTGTCCCTGGCCTTTACAGCTTTAGGAAAGACGATGGAATATTTACCATCCACCGGGTTGATGACGGTTCCGTTCCTGTCTACCACGTTAAAATCAGTACCCAACACCGCAGCAGTAGTCCCTGTAATGACCGCAGGTGTCAGGGTATACTGAGCAACCGCATCATAACTTCTTGTAAATGAAGAATTGAAAGACACAGGAAATTTAACTAAAGCGGCCTGACTCTTGTTTACAATGATCTGGGCATTGGTATAAGGTACATAAGCAATATAATAGTGATGATCGTACTCCGGCATACCCAGCAGATAATCTCTTTTTTCGCAAGCAGAAAGCACACCAACCAGAAGTGCCATTGCCGCTATTATTATTTTTGATTTCATTTTCTTATTTTTCTAATAAATGACTATTACCAGTTTGGATTCTGAACCACATTGTTACCGCTCAGACTGATCTCATTCAAAGGAACAGGATACAGGTAATCGCGGTCTGCCCTGAAGGAACGGGCACTGGCAGGTTCAGCAATCACAATACCATTTGCATTGAGGCTGAGCGATCCCGGATTTGGTAAATTCCAGTCCACTGTGTTGAACTTCCCGCCCAGGATCTCCTGCGGCAATACAACCTCAGCAGTTTTCCAGCGGATGAGGTCATCATATCTGAAATTTTCCAGCGCCAGTTCCACTGACCTTTCTCTCCTGATCTCATCCCTCATATCCAGGTTATTGGTGGTCGCAAAAGCATTGGTAAGCGGAACATTAAACCCTACTCTGTTCCGGAGCGCATTGATCGTCAGGTTCAGATCTGCATCACTGATCGAACCGGCAAGCTCAAACTTAGCTTCCGCATAGATCAGCAATACTTCGGCATACCTGATCAGGGTCTTATCCACCGTAGCCTGGTTATTTACCGCATTATCCGCAAG
>NZ_DATHGC010000032.1:0-9644 GCF_035317785.1 Pedobacter sp.
CTGGGCCAGAGAGTCTACAGCTGGCAGCGAACCTGTTATTGTTCCGGAAAGCATAGTACCGTCCGGCAGTGTAAGGCTTAGTGGCTGCCTGCCGTGAACGAGTCCATGCAGTTCATAAGGCAGATCGAGTAAAAAAACAAAGCTGTTTTGGTTACTGATCACTGCAAGTGCCTCACCATCTTGTACATAATCCCCTTTTTGATGACTCACTGATGTAACAAAACCCTGCTGATCAGCCCGAATAACTGATATTCCTGAAAATTGAAGTCCCGGATCCAGTTTATTTACGGAATTGCCGATGGCCCTGGCTTCCTTAGTGATCAGACTGAAGAGAGTTTTGCCGGTATGAACTTGTTGCCCGGCAACAGCACTGGCAGACTGGACATAGCCATTGATGTTTGCCTTCACATAACTTTTTTGCTGGAAGGACGATACAGCGGTCAAATCGATATAGTCTGCAAGCGCTGAATGGCTGACTCGTGTAACTTGTACCTGGGAAACAACTTCCGGGGTAGATTCAGCAGTGGTATCGGCTTGTTGGCCGCATGACACTTGGATAGCCACCCCAGTAAAAAGGACAAAAGGACTAAATATCGATGTAATTTTGTTTAACTGCATAATTAATGGTTCCAGTAACTAAGTTGGCTGATGAGTTTTAACCTGTTTATATTTGTTTGCCGCCTGAGGTTTTGAGCGACCATGTAATTATTGATAGCAATCACGAAATCGGCAACCCTAATGTCGCCGGTACGCAACAGTTTACTGTCTACGTCGATCAGTCCTCTGGTTAACCTAATTTGCTCGTCGATTTGCCCGAATAATGCTTTTGTAGCTTCTATTTGCTGATAGAGCATATCGATCTGCAAGGCTTGCTGGCTTTGGAAAAAACTGCGGTAGTCAGCACTTGTCCGGGCCTGAAGGTTAATTTTGTCCTGCTGCATTTTCCTTTGGTGTCCGTCATAGATCGGTACCGATACCGTGAACCCGATACTGGCTCCAAAATTTTTATAAGGCTGAAGGACCAGTGAGGAATTGTAGCCTCCGTTAATATAGATACCCGCCTTGGGCCTGTAACTCAAATCAACTGCTTTTCTGTCGATAACTGCTTTGAGACTATCAATCTCAAAACGTTTGAAAAAAAAGCTGTTGCCTGAACGGACGGCTCCCTCCTGTTTCAACTTGGGTTCGACCAGTATGGCGGCGGTTGTGTCTTTGATTCCCGCCAGGTAGTTCAGGTTAGCCAGGTCAGTTTTCAGCTGCACTTCAGCCTGCTTATACTGTAATTGTTGCTGCCTGAAAGTAACCAGAAAAGTAAGGTATTCGGTCTGCTTATAGACATTTGACCTGGTTAGCTTCTTTAAGAGCACTTCCTCGTTTTTTAGCAGGCCAAAAACATCCCTGTTAAACTCCACCTGCTGCTGGCTGTCATAGGCCTGCAGGTATTGCTCAGTGATTGCCTTCTGCAGGTCCAGCCTGGACATCCCTATTGCATAATTTAATGAATCCCGCTGCAATGCCAGTGAACGTGTCTGATTGGCTTTCATGTCTTTACCGGTCAGCGCATAGTTTACATTGAGCAAGGCGTCTAAGGATTGGCCGTTTGTCATGACTTCATCAAAGCCATAGCCATGTATCCTGGGTGCATACAGCCCCGTCGAACTGGCCGTAATCTTCGGCCCGTATCCCGACCGGATACGCATGCTGTCAATTTTATTGATCAGCACCTGGTTACTGAAGTCCTTGATCAGCAGTGATGAAGCTGTTGCCCGTGTAATGAAGTATTCCAGGTCTTTTTTGCCATTAACAGTCGTCTGGGCAACTGCACCCTGCCTGAAGGCTGATGAGTAAATTATTGCTGTAAACAGAATTTTTCTAAAACGTACCATTGAATGAAAACCCTAAACTGTGTTGCTGATAAGAAGGAACCAGGTTATAATTTGAGCTGCCTTTACCCAGGAAGAGCTGTTTTAATTTAGGATACAGCAAATAGGAGATCTTGGTGGACAATATCCCAAAACCTGCGCCCGCCACTACATCACTGAGCCAATGCTTGTTGTTGTACATCCTGAGTACGCCTGTCCCTGTCGCGACCGTATACCCGGCATATCCGATCCAGGGATGGGTATCTTTATACTCCTGATTCAAGAATTCAGCCGAGGCAAATGCATTGGCTGTATGCCCTGAAGGGAATGAATTGAACCCCGATCCATTAGGCCTCAACCTGTGTGTCCAGGATTTTAAGCCAGACACAGTACCGCCCATAATAGCCTCAGACAAAACATAAAGTCCGGTCGCGTCGGCTAAAGAATGTTTTCCTTTGATGCCCGCAATGTGCAGTCCATATACCGCTGCTGCCGGTGCGAACTGCAGGTAATCATCTGCATGGGCGGCAAACAATGGATGATCTTCCTGGAGTTCGTCCTTAGTGGTCAGATCCAGGTCCCTGACCGGGTTTTTGCCAGCGAGAGAAACCAGTCCGTACCCTATAAAAACTGTGGGGATGATAAATGAACTGATCTTTGGTTTAGCATAAGAAGTATCCTGTACTTGTGCTGCACCCATCAGGGGTGACCCCATATACAACAAAACGATATATAACCAAAATATATTAAGCCGCATAACAATGTATTTTGAAGCTAAGCTACCCGACAATTATGTAGAAATTCTGGATTTAGTCTTTTGTACTTCCGTTCCGAAGTCTTTCGATTGTAGTCAGCAGCTTATTGATCTCCCTGTTTCTGTTTTGCAGCAGTATATCCTTCTCATTACTAGTGTCAATCAGGTCCGCAATTTTTCCTTTTAGCACTTTGATTTTATCGGTGATGAGCACCTTGTCCAGTTCATCCGCTTCCAGGTACTGGAAAAAATTCTTTTTGAGCACCCTGGAGATCGTTGCCAGAAGATACACATCTATTTGTTCATTTTTAAGTATCTCGGCCAGTCGCAAACCGGGCATATCGAGGGTCTTTATCAATGCAGATTGGGTAACACCCTGTATTTTCATTTCCTTCCAGATGAGGTTTCCCAGTTTTGAGTACATTTTAGTTGAGATTATTGGTGTAATCCGCCACTTTTAAAAAGATCATAAGCGGTCTGATAGTTTGCTTTTGCCTGATCAATTACATTGCTCGATAATTTGTCTGGCTTTTGTATATCGTCTGATTTCAGGTATAAAAAGGTTTCAATTTTTTGCTGTGGACCCAGGATGACAAGACTGTCATTTTTAAGATAAGCCAGCTTCTGATAGGTACCTAATACCGCCCTGGGCTGAAAAGTAGGGTCCAAAACATTCTGACCATACAGATTACTCTCATAACTCCAGCCCAGCAGACTGAACAGTATAGGATAGAGATCAATTTGAGAACACATTTTATCGATCACCTTCTTTCCTTTTTTCGGGAGGTTCAGGATCATGCAGGGGATATGGTATTTGCTGATCTCTATCTCACTTTTACCCGCACTTCCTGCGCAATGATCAGCTACAATGATCACCACCGTATTTTTGTACCAGGGTCTCTTTTGAATTTCCTTTAAAAAGCTTCCGATTGCATAATCCGTATACCGGACAGCGGCCTCACGGTTGCCAGGCTTCAGGTCAATTTTGCCTTCAGGAAAAGTAAACGGTCTGTGGTTGGAGGTCGTCATCACAAAATCGTAAAATGGTTTCCCACTCTGATAATCTTTGTCTGCCCCACTGACTACTGCTTCAAACAGGTCTCCGTCACTGATTCCCCAGGCATTTTCAAAATGAACTTCATTGTCCGGGATTACTGTTCTTTTGGTCAAATAGGTATCATTGATCTTCAGATTGCGGCCGCGATCTGTAATGTCAAATCCATTACTGCCAAAATACTCATTCATATTGTCGAAATATCCGTCACCGCCATAATAGAAGGTCCTGCTATAACCTGCCCGCTCAAAGATATGGCCGACCGTGGTCAGGTTCTGGTTATCCTGCCGCCTGACGATGCTGCTGCCTGGTGTAGGGGGTATGGCTAAACTCAGGGCCTCCATCCCTCTCACTGTCCGGGTTCCGGTAGCATACATATTGCTAAACATCAGGTTCTGGTCTGCCAGCGAATCCAGTACAGGCATTAAATGCTGTGAATTGCCAAAATGTTCCATAAAATCGGCGCTCAGGCTTTCTACGGTAATCATGATCACGTTCGGCTTATAAAATTTCCCATTGTTTTTGATTGTCCTTTTAATGGAACTGCCATTACTCAAAAAAGTACTTCGCTGCTCCTGCAATTCTTTTCTGATCAGCTTATAGGCCTGGTCTGTTGGCAGTAATGAATAAAAGTCGTTGTAGTTCAGTTCGTTGTTTTTAAAAGCCGAAAAGAAAGAATAGATTCCCGCTTTGGAAAGTTCATTTTCATATCGGTTAGCACTGGATTCTGCGTAGGCGTTGCTCAGCAAAAGTGGATAGGAAACGGTCACAGCCAGCAAAACGGATGAAATTAACAACCGTGCTTTAAACGACATGGATGACTCAAATGACACCTGGAATATCTTCTTTTTGCCAAATAGCCAGATAACCAGCATCACCAGAACCAGAACACTGCCTATTAATAATGGCAAGGGGTAAGATTCGTTAATGTTATTGACCACCTCGTAGGTATAAATGAGGTAATCAACCGCAATGAAATTGAACCTGCTTTCGAATTCCTGCCAAAAAGTTAATTCCGCAAAGAAAGAAAAAAAAGAGATCAGCAGTGCAAGAAATAAGCCGGCATAAGTGATGGCTTTATTGCCCATTGAATCAAGCCATTTGTCGGGCAAAAACAGCAGATACAAATTATAAACGGCTGTCAGCAGCAAGGCAACGCCAATGTCGTAGTCCAGCCCCAGGAGAAATATCCGGACTACACCAATCAAACTGAAATCAGTTTTGGGCAGAGAAACGATGAGCAATGAGGCCCTGATCAGGAAGGATGTTAAAACAAAAACTATAATAAAAGAAAACAGGACACTGTACCTGCTCCTGAATACCCGGTTAAACATATTTATGCTATATATGCAAACGTAGTTTTGAATTTAGTAGAAATTCTGAATTTAGCTATTGATCCAATCCTGAGACTTTAGAACTTATAACTATAACCCAGCCTGAATACCTGGGTTTCCAGATAGTCGGTACTGATCAGGCTGAAGCCATTGCCCCTCACTTCTCTTTTTGGATTCAATGTATTGAACAGGTCAGTGCCATTTAAGAACAGCTCCCCCCGGCCATTTTGGATCTGTTTCTTCGCGCCCATATCCATGGAAAACCTGGAGCCTATCTTTCCCTGCGGAATGATATCGGGCGCAAGGTATATCGCAGAGAATTGAAGTTCAGTTTTCTTAGGCAGCTTAAACATCCCGTTTAGTTTAGCGTTCCAGGAAGTAATACTTTCCCTGGCCATGGTATACGTTGTCGGAACGGGATACCTGTTGTTTATAGTAAATGCGTCTATAGTATTTTTGTACAGTGCCGCACTTGTATTGAAGGAGAACCAGGTAGCCAGCGTCTGCTGATACGTAAGCTCTCCACCGGTATTCCGGCTTTTGCCCGCATTCTGGAAAATATTGTAGATCAACGTATTTCCGGGAACAGCTGTTGCGATTCTGCTAATGGTTGCATCAACCATTTTATGGTAAACCGCTGAATAAACACTTCCTTTAGTCCAGGTCAGTTTATGACCCAGTTCTATGCTTTTGGTAAACTGTGGCCGTAAGGTAGGGTTCCCCACTTTGATTACTTCAGGTTCATCATACTTGGGAAAGATCCTGATATCTACTTCATTAGGCCGGTCAACCCGCTCGTTGTAAAACACAGATAACTTATTTTTATCATTGAGCTTATAGCCCAGCCTAAGATTTGGAAAAGGGCGCGTATAATCATAACCGTCACTGGTATAAGTATTGTGGTTTGGATTGACGTCATAATTCACCTTGACATATTCAAATCTAAGGCCTGCTTCGAGTTCAAACCTGCTGCTCTCAAAAACGTAATTGCCATATACCGCCGGGATGGTTTCTTTATAATCTGCCCAGCCACCGGCATTTACATCCAGGGGTGAATTTAATCCTGGGAAGAACTGCATATTTGTAGGTATTGTCCTTCTTCTGAATTTCACACCACCCTCCAGGCGACCATGTTTCAATGGCTTGCTATAATCTAAATTGAAGTCTGCAACATGCTCATCTGACAGGAGCTTAAACGAATCTTCACCGGTAAAAGACGGCATGATGTTGGTAAAAAAGTACTTTTCATCTTCCCTGTGGAATGTATAATTGAAACCCGCATTGAGCAAATGTCCGGGTTGAGTGAATTTATGCTGATAAAGCGCAGACCCGGTAGCCGTATATTTGACCTCATCTTCCAGAAATTGCCAAAGTCTGTTGCGCACACTTAGGTCACCATTAAAATAAGGAATGTCCCCCCTGTCCAGGATTTTTTCCCTGTTCAGATAGGCGGAAACCGTAAAGGTGTTTTTATCATCCGGGTTCCAGTCCATTCCGATCTTGATTGTTGAAAATGTTGTCGTCCGGTTCCTTTTTACTTGTTGATTGATCACCGTTCCATCGTCGTAAACACGCTGTGCGAAGTCATTCCGGTTCAGGGTCTGTGTATACAGCCAGTCACCCTGCAAAAAAGTATTTAGTTTATTTTTACGGTAATTAAGGGAAAGGGAAGGGTTCAGCTTAGGCGTCGCCTGATATTGCGGCCTGATAGAGGGCAGGTTTTCTTTCCTCACCCATAATGCACCGAGACCTGTTGTCAAACCTATTTTCCCGTTAAAACCCTCCTGCTTATTCTTTTTGTAGATGATGTTAATGATCCCCGCATTCCCATTGGCATCATACCTGGCTGAAGGGTTGTTGATGATCTCGATACTTTCAATAGCTGAAGCCGGAATATTGTCAAGTCCGGTCTGGCTGCCAAATCCGGTTACTGCATTTTGTTTTCCGTCGATCAGTACAGCGACCTTGTCGTTACCCCTGAGCTGCACTTTGCCATCCTGCACAGTAACTCCCGGTAGATTTTGCATGGCCTGCAATACTGAACCACCTGTTTGGGTTGCATTGTTTGCGAGGTTAAAGGTTTTTTTATCCATCTTTTCGGAGACGCCGTCAGGTTGTCCCGCGGTCACTTTGACCTCATTCAATAACCTGGCGTCCTCTTCTAGTTCAACCGTACCCAGGTCGAGGAAACTGCTCAATGTTCCGATTGTAAAAAGCTGCCTGGCAGTTTTAAAACCCACCATCGATATCTCCAGGATATAATTTCCGCTTTTTACACCAGCCAGGCTGAACCGGCCCTCATCACTGGTAACAGTCCCAACTACAAAACTGCTGTCTTTGGCGGCTTTAAATGCCACATTCACATATGGGATGGCGATTTTCTTAACATCTTTGACAGTTCCTGATACAGTAACCCCTGTAATGGTCTGCGCACCGGCAAAAAAAGGAAACGTTAAAAGTAGAAGGGCGATAACTCTATACATGGTGTGATCTTTTCTTCAAAACTGCATATCAAATTTGAAGAAATACTGAATGCTAAGCCATTACAGATCCCCGGGTGATCAGCTTGATAGATTTTCAAGGGCAGTACGGCCTTTCTTCTTTCCATTTTTGATCCTGTTAAGCCACATGATCACTCCGGTAATAGGAAAAGTAAATGTCAGGATGACTAATATAAAATTGATGACTTTGCCAGGCAATCCAAATAATTCTCCTGTGTGCAAAGGCTTAACATACGACCGGATTCTTTGTCCCAGGTTTTTATCTGTGAATTTTAGCTGACCAATAACTGAACCGCTGTACTGATCTATGTAATAGGTATCTGTTCTGTTGGCTGAATTGCCATTGGCCAGTACGTTTACTGTATAAATACCTGAAGAATCCTTAGGCAGCCTTAAATTATAAAACTCCACATTAGCCAATTGAGGGCTTTTTAAAGCTGCTTCCGCAGAGACAGGTTTCTTTCCGGGCTGATACACTGATACCGACGGCTCAGGACTTTCCATACTGCTCCCGGTCAAACTGTAGATCCCTTTATTTGCCCATGCAAATGCCATAACCAACCCGGTGACAATAATCACCAATAAAAAAATAGAAGTATAAAAACCAGTCACAATGTGCAGATCATGGTTCAGGCGCTTGAAGCTGCCGCCGGTTTTAAACTTTAAACGCTGCATCAGGATGTTTTTGTTCTTCGGCCACCACAGTATAATTCCTGTAAGGGTAATGATCAAAAACGACAATGTTGACAAGCCGATAATCAGCTTACCTATACTGTTTTGACCACCAAGCAGAAATCTGTGCAGCATCTCCACCTGAAAAAAAAAAGATTCTCTTTTACTATATACATCAAGAACTTTTCCGTTGTAAGGGTCCAGGTAAACAAAAATACCTGGCTTACCTCCGCCTTTCGGCCCCTTTTCTCCTTTTTTGCCCTGCTCACCTTTCCTGTCCGATCCGCCCTGCTTTTCTTTTCCGCGATCACCAGCCTCTTTCTTTTCCGGCACCATCAATGCTACCTCAACAGATCTGCCCGGATCAGAAAATACTTTTATCGAAGCAGTTTTTGCTTTTGGCAGCTGATGAACCGCTGTATTCAATAGCTGATCCAAAGGAAGTCTTTCTGCTTTCTGCTCCACATAATATCTGTCATGATTGACCATATGATCCAGTTCTTCTTCAAAAACCATGATCGCACCGGTGGCGCATGACAGCATGATTACAAGTCCGGCAGCTAATGCAAGATAGAGATGGATCGTACGAAATATTTTTTTGATCATGGTGTGTTTGTCTGGGTATGAGCCGCTTATTTACCCTATTAATTAGAATTAGAGAACCTCTAGAATTTATAAGATAAAGTAGTAATAAACTGTCTCGGCGCTATTGGATTCACGCTGTAGTTCTCATGAATATAATAGTTAATCTCATTGGTGATATTTGACAATTTGCCCAGAATAGTG
This sequence comes from Pedobacter sp., assembly GCF_035317785.1. Lineage (GTDB taxonomy): Bacteria > Bacteroidota > Bacteroidia > Sphingobacteriales > Sphingobacteriaceae > Pedobacter. Next base: position 8,964 of record NZ_DATHGC010000032.1, read on the forward strand.
AACTTTCTATAAGTATAACCTGTAGAAAAATCAAAAGTAGTAAAACCACTGATTGGGATAATTCCTGAAGAAGTACCTGCTTTGTTGGTATTCCTGCCACCAAGACGGTCACCAGTGTAAAAAGCGGACGCACCAAGTTTCAATCCTTTTAATCTGCCACTTCCAAGCGTATAAAATAGCGTTCCGTTTGCAGTATTCTTAGTTGTTCCTACTAAACGTTCTCCTTCTACGATACCGCTGATTACCGTCTCTTTCTGGGTAGCCGGATCTATGTAGGTTCTCGTCTCAGAGGTGCTGGTATATCTCATATAATTGTAACTGTAACCAGCTATGAAATTTAATCCTTTTACAATAGTGCCGGTAATGTCAAGTTCAATACCGTCACTGGCAGTCTCGCCTGTAAATTCTTTAAGATTTGTATCTCCGTTTGGAGCACCGGTAAGGTTGAGTTCAGCTGTTTGAGCGAACTTATTATTAACTATTTTATACCATGCAACGTTTGCAGACAGTTTACCATCCAAAAAGTCATTTTTTACTCCCGCTTCGTACTGGTCTATAATAGACGGCCTCATTGGGCCATTTGTCGCTATGTCGATTCCGGTGTTTGATGTAAAGTTGTTCGAGTAACTGGCGTAGATTGAAGTGGATTTTAATGGTTGGTAGATCAGTCCCATCTTTGGT
>NZ_DATHGC010000033.1:0-4487 GCF_035317785.1 Pedobacter sp.
TGCAAAGCAGTAATAAGAACCCTAAAAGCTTTACTGAGCTGAAGCCAATTTCCTTTATTACTTCAGATTACATTTCCGGTGCATATCTGAATTATAATGGAGAAAAAATACAATATAATCTGAAGGTAGCAACTGCCACCCTAGGTACAAATGGGGACTTCAGTGTTTCTTTTGTCAATAATTATAAACTTGGGTATATCGGTACTGACAAAGGTTTGAGCTATTTTGGCTTTATCCGTCCGATGATCGAAGATGACAGCCGTTATTTTACGAGTTCGGATATTTGCCTGGTGCCAAAACCGGGCAAAACAACCATCCTGCCGGATGAGCTGGTCTTTGTGAGGTCCTATAACGCGGATGTAGCCATTGTGACCGATAAGACGATTAAGAACCAGGCGGTTGACCCGGGAAAGGTACTGGCCAATTATCCGGTACAGCTGCTCGATCAGCATGTCTATTTTGGCAAACAGAACGATGGTGACAACAAAGTCAATTTTGACAAAGACCTGGAAGATAATCCGCTGACCATGCCTGCCGAAGCAAATGCGGAAAGTTATAACGGGCAAAACATGATTAACGCCGAAGCCGCCAACAAGGAGAACCTGCCAATCGTAGACATTGTCAAAACGGATGAATTCGGGGTAGCGCATTTCAAAAACCTGCTGACAACTCATACCCACATACCCTTTGTCGCAGTGAACCCTTTTGAAGGAAACTTTAATTATAAGCCAATGTACGGCCCACTGATTAAGACCGGTATGGTAAACAATTCGACAGATGGGACTTTCAACAGCGACTTTAAGCCGGAAACCTTTCATGCAGAGGTCATTGTCCGGCCTAAACAACCTGAAATATACCTAAGGGCGGTGACCATTCAGAATAACGTTCCAAAGGGTATTCAGGGTGCTATCGTTACCGTAGCGACCTATGCGAGCCTGAACGCCTATGCGCCGATAGAAAGTACGAACGGCTATACGGACGAGAACGGATATTTTCAGCTATCCGGTCTGAAAGAGAATTTGTTCCGCACGATTGTGATCCGAAGAACAGGTTTTGCAGATAAAATAGTTACCGTAAAAAATGGTGTGCCGGTCAGACAAGACATCGTCCTTGGTGAGCGTTATCCTGCGCAAGTGGAACAACCCATGCATGCTGCCGGGAAAATTGCCGGATATATTGTTAATGAAGCGGGCCAGCCAGTTTCCTGTAACATCCGGGTAGCAAACGGTCCTTTTATTAAAAATACCAATGGATATTTCCAGATTGAAAATGTACCTACGGGCTGGAAGTCTGTGGAAATTGTGCCTACAGTGGACAACTATTTTTCTGATACGCTGGCGCCGGTCATTCAGGCAAATGGAGACTGGACGGTGATCACCAATGCCGCCGGTCAGGCAAGTGGCAGGATTGTGCTGAAAGAGAAATTGCACCGTGCCCGCTTTCAGATTGTCGATCAGAACAACAACCTGATCGGGGGCAGTGAAACCCGCATCAGGAATGGCATTACAGATTATTTCGCCTATAGTTCTACCGACATCGTGGCTATCGCCAGTCCGGCAAACGAATTTAAAGTTCGGGTAACGGCCCCTGGTTATGTAACTTATGATGATTATCTGCTGATTCCGCTGCTCAAGGAACCAAAGGTGATGACGATACAACTGGTTCCTGCGCAAAAAATAATTGGTGTGGTTGTGGATGCAAATACAGGCAGCCCAATAGAGGGGGCACGCGTCTATACAATTAGCGGTGTCAACGCAGATGGAGAGCAACAAAATGAGACCACCACAGATGCACAGGGCAGATATACCCTGTACGGCGCCGAGAATTTAAATGCAAAGTTCAATCTTCCCCCAATATTTCCGCAGTTGCCAGTGAAGATCTATGCCGTGAAGTCGACAGGGACGCCGTATATCCGGCAAGAACTTAATGCTATCGGCATTCCTAACGTGCCGGGGTTAAGTATTGCCAACTTTGGTCTGACTTCTTTTAAAGCAAAAAGTGAGATATGGGGCATTCCTGTAGAAATCAATTCAGTGACCTCGGTACACAATGTGACTAAAATTTCAGGGGTGTTTAAAGGCATGCCGCTCAACACCACCTTTACGGGTATTGGAAGTGCTGCCTTACCGTTTAATAATGTGACGGTTAGTTTCAAGAAACCCGATGATGTCTTTGGCGGATTGGGTGCGAAGGTGAAGCCAGGTGCCGTAGCTCTGGGGACGATGGTGCCGGAAGCGGAGCGGATCACCTTAGAGACCAATGCGCTAAAAGTTACTGCCTTTAACCAGTATGCCTGTGAGGTTCTGGCTTCTGACAATGGTGCATTTTCCAGAAAATTGTTTGTCGAGAAGAACAACGGTCTGGGTAAACTGAGTGGCTATGTGACTTCTGAACTGGCTTCCTTTAATTTTAGCTATGACTATACAGGCAAGTTCCTGTTGAACAGTGCGGCTACTCCGTTTGAGATGTCGAAATCTCTCATTACGGTTTTCTCAGCGAATACAAGCTTCCAGCCTGCATCGACTTATGCATTGTCTGCATTGTATGGCAGGAACAATTTTAGTATTCACAACTTCAGTGCGAAATTCAGTTCCGGGTATTTTAACCAGAGTGCATTTTACCTCAATGCCAATGTTAATGTACAGATCCCACTGGTGGGTGCGAGTACCTTACCGGCAGGGCAGTTGAAAGTGGCTCCAAAGGAGATTGTCTGGAACCAATATGTGGGTGATATCAACCTGCCACTGGAGAGCTGGTCAATTAGGGGCAAGGGTTTGATGTATGATGTGAACCAGGGTGGTTTCAAGGTAATAGGAGGTAGCTTAAAAACCAATTTACCTTCGGTTGCGCTGAATGACCTGATGATCATGCCTAAGTCCATAGACCTGGGCGCGAGCAAAATGACAGGCAATGAATCACTTTCACTGGCTAATGTGACACCGCTGAATTTATTCAGTGGTGCAAAACTCACCCTGAATTATGATGAAGCGGCACCTTTTGACCAAAAACCCCATTACCGGCTAAACCTGGCCAACGGGCAGCAGCCTGTTGCTTATATCGGCAATCTGCCGGGTATGATGGGTTCGAGAATTGACATCGACATGCTCAGCACCTATAGCGACGGAAAGCATAAAACGATCATGATAAAGGAAACCGATGTAAATTACTACAATGTGATCGGGCAGCATGTCAGCGGGATTGAAGTGGCCGATAACTTTTTCACCCTGGTAGGCAATACTGATCTGGAGATACCGGGAGCGAATGGCAGTGTGACAGGCCGGTTTAAATTTTATAAAGATCCCACCGATCCAAAACGGGATAACAATAATGTGGTATTGGGCGTTGAAAAGTTGCAAACCGACGTGAATATGGCCGGTAAGGTGAAATTTGAAGGGTACAAGTATGAGCTTTCGCCCGATAAACTGATTGTGGATGGTAACGTGCTGATCTACAAAAATACCCCTGATGATGCCATAAAAGGGATCAAAGGTACGCTTACTAAGGTTCCGGGGGACATCAAAATGGATCTTAAGCCGGATCAAAAGATTGTAATGGGTCTGAAATCCCTGTTGCTGAAGGTGGGTGGCAATAAAGTGAGCAATAACCAATGGGATCTGCTGCGTTTCACGGGTCAGCCGCAAAATTATACATCCTATGATAAGGCGACGAATACGACAAAGGATATGTTGCTGCCGGATGGCAACCTGATCGATTTTGTAGTCAATGGTGCGCTGTCTACTGATGGGTCATCCGGAAAAGTCATCAAACTGAGTGACATCAAAAGTCCGTTTGGAAACCTGGGTTTAACTTTTGATTTTGACCGGAAAATTTTCCAGGGGGCATTGACGCTATCGAATGCTAATATCATCATGGGGCCTGTTACCATCCAGGACGGTACCATTGATGTGCAAATGGATGAAAATGGATTTGTATTGGTAGGTGCAATTACCAATGCCCAGATCTCTGCACCTTTGCCATCGGCATTGGTTGGAAACTTCAAAAGTGGAATAGCGATTGGTTATTACAGTGCCGCATTGCCAGCATACATGAAGAGTAAATTGCTGGGTGTCACGCTCTATAATCAGTTGCCATCTTCCTTCAACACGGGTTTGAAGGGTTTCTATGTCAATGTGATGAAATCATTGGGCAAACAAGACCTTCCTCAGCTGCCGGGGCCTAATTTAAAAAGCATACCGATTATTGGTTCTTTTGTGCCGGTATTTGATTTCTCAGCAGGAATTGATTTATATGTACTGTTGAGCGTTGCCGATGGTGCAGAAGTTAATATTGGCGGAAAGGCCTTTGCCCGTGCTTCTTGTTTATATGATCTGGAGATGTGCAGTATAGGCCTTTCTGGTGGTGCAGACGGACAGTTTGGTCTGCACTACATCGGCGGCGATTTGACTGGTTTCCTGAAATTTGGTGTAAACGCCAACATCATTTACTGCGTGGGCAGTACCGGGGTTGGGCTGGACCTTTTACTAGAA
>NZ_DATHGC010000034.1:0-14105 GCF_035317785.1 Pedobacter sp.
GAAGGATCTTATAAGGTTTATAAGGAGCTTTCTGCTGAGCTTGAAAAAGAGCTTGCGGACTTGAAAAAGCTAATGGAAGATAAAACGATAAAAAAATTCACTCCTGCTATTTAATCCACTATTTATTGTTATTTAATGAAAAGAAGAAACATAATTGTAGCACTAAGCCTGGTTGGAGTTGTCTGTTGTACAGCCTTTTCTGAAATAGAGGCGCAGACCCTGGTTCCTGACACTTCGCTTGGCTACTTTAAGGGGATGAAATACAGGAATGTCGGCCCTGCCAGGGGCGGACGATCATTAGCAATAGCCGGGTCTGCGTCAAGAAAAAATGAATACTACTTTGGAGCTGTTGGTGGTGGCTTATGGAAAACCGTAGACGGTGGCCTTACATGGAAACCTGTTACTGACGGACAACTGAATAGTTCGTCTGTTGGGGCAATAGGAATTTCTTCTTCTAATCCCGATATCATATATATTGGTATGGGGGAGTCAGAGTTTAGGGGTAATATTATGCAGGGCGATGGTATATATAAGTCTGTAGATGCGGGCAAAACATGGAAAAATGTTGGGCTTAAAAATTCTCAAACTGTTTCAAGGATACGTGTTCATCCTACTAATCCAAATATAGTTTACGCGTCTGTCCTCGGAAATCCCTTTGGGCCAAATGAAGAAAGGGGCGTTTTTAAAACAATTGATGGTGGGTTAACCTGGAAAAAGGTTTTGTATAAAGGAGACAAAGCGGGGGCGGAAGACCTGATTATTGATCCAAATAATCCTGATGTTATATATGCTTCTATTTGGGAGGTGTACCGTACTTCATGGAAAATGTGGGGGGGAGGAGGTGCCTGTGGATTGTTTAAATCAACAAATGGAGGTGATACCTGGACTGAATTAACTGCTAAACCAGGAATGCCTAAAGCTCCTATTGGAAAGATTGGTGTTACCGTTTCTCCGGTAGATTCTAAGAGAGTTTGGGCAATAGTTGAAGCGCATAATGGTGGTGTTTTTCGTTCTGATGATGCCGGAATGACCTGGAAGCAGACGAATAGCGACAGGAAATTGCAACAGCGGGCATTTTATTATAACCGAATTTATGCTGATCCAAAAGATAAGGAGGGTGTTTACTTATTAAATGTGGGCTTTTTTAAATCCAAAGATGGAGGAGTTAGGTTCGACAAAGCCATTCGCGTGCCACATGGTGATAATCATGATCTGTGGATTGACCCAACTGATCCAATGAGGTTAGCTGAAGCTAATGACGGTGGGGGTACAATTTCCGTTAATGGAGGAGAAACCTGGACAGATGAGGATTTTCCTACAGCTCAGCTTTATCATATAATAGCAACTAATGACTTTCCATATCATGTGGCCGGAGCTCAGCAGGATAATAGTACCATTGCAGTTCCAAGTGAGGACTGGGCGCATATGGCCACGCGTACGAATTCCAACAAGAATATTCCATATTCCTATGCTGTTGGTGGTGGGGAAAGCGGTTATATTGCTCAGGATCCTAAAAATCCTGATATTTTTTATGCTGGTAGTTATTCCAATACACTTACCCGGATCAATCGTAAAACAGGTGAAAGACGTGATGTTGAGCCTTATCCACGTTATTTTATGGGAGAAGCTGCAAAGACATTGCCAGAGCGTGTGCACTGGACGTATCCAATTGTTTTTTCTCCTGTGGATGCTAAAAACCTGTACGTTACCTCCCAGCATGTATGGATGAGTAATAATGAGGGGCAGACCTGGGAACGAATTAGTCCAGACCTTACTTATGCCGATACCACTACTATGGGAGAAAGTGGGGGTGTGATCACACTAGATATGAGTGGTCCTGAGCTATATGCCACAGTATACGCTTTGGCCCCTTCGTATCATGATGTGAATACAATTTGGGCAGGCTCTGACGACGGATTGATACACATTACACGCGATCATGGAAAAAGCTGGCAAAATATAACCCCTAAGGACGTCCCTAAACATTCAAGAGTAAGTATTATTGACGCATCCCGCCATAAAGCCGGCACTGCTTATGTAGCTATCAAAAGGTATCAGATGAATGACAGGGCACCTTACATCTATAAAACAGATGATTATGGGAAAACCTGGAAGAAAATAGTACATGGAATACCTGAGGATGATTTTGTACATGTGGTAAGGGAGGATATTACCAAACCAGGTTTGCTATACGCAGGTACTGAACATGGAATGATGGTGTCATTTGACGATGGAGAAAACTGGGGTTCTCTTCAGCTAAACTTGCCCAATACCCAGGTTTCTGATATAGTGGTTACCGAAAAAGACATCGCTATTGCCACTCATGGAAGATCTATGTATATTTTGGATGATATTGCGCCTGTAAGAGAGCTGAGTTCTGAGGTAATGAAAAAGCAGGTGCATTTATTCAAGCCATATTATTCAGTAAGGAAGGTTCAGAATGCCGTATTCCAATATTATCTTGGTAAAAGTGTGGACGATCTGAAAATTGAAATACTAGATCCTTCCGGAAAAGTAGTTCAAACTTTAAAAGGAGAAAAGCCAAAACCAAAAACTGAAGGCGAGTCTTCATCAGGAGATGACGATGAATCTCCAGTAGCTGCACAGAAGCCTCCAACGATGAACAAAGGACTTAATATTTTTACATGGGACTTGCGCTATCCTGGTGCAGTTGCTTTTAAGGGTATGGTATTGTGGTCTGCCCGACCACAGATGGGGCCAATGGCGCTTCCAGGAATTTATCATGTACGTCTTACTGCGGCAAACGAAACGCTTACCCAATCTTTTGAAATTAAATTAGATCCGCGCCTGCAAAACATTACTGAGGCAGATATAAAGGAGCAGTTTGAGCTGGCCAGTCTGATTAGTGCTGATGTTACAAAGGCCAATGAGGCAGTAATAAGGATCAGGACTATAAAAGAAAAGATTACTGCGGCTGGTGCAAGTGCAGCAAATAAAAAGGTGCTTCAGCAGCTGAGCTCCATTGAAGAAGCCTTATATCAGGTTAAAAATCAAAGTAATCAGGATCCGCTCAATTACCCAATCAGACTTAATAATAAAATGGCTTCGCTTCAACGAATAGTAGAAAGTGGAGAAGCAAAGCCTACGGATGATTCCTACAAAGTGTATAAAGAGCTGTCAGCTGAAATAGCTAAGCAGATAGAAGATTTAAGTGTGCTTTCTAAAAATAAGGCCCTTAAAAAGTTCATGCCTGCGCCCTAATATATTCACATTACAAGATATTTTCTAAAACAAAAACCCGATAGTAAAGGGGAGGCAATGGCCGCCTCTTTACTATCAATATTTGACTATTTAATTATTTTTATAAACCTGTTAACACTCGCTTAAATGATGCATGATGTTATATTAATTATAGGTGCAAACGGCCAAATAGGAAATGCACTCGTCCCATACCTACAACAAAATTATGGGTATGAGCGTGTTATATTGTCAGACATTACTCCATTAAATCCTTCGATTGGAATTGTGGAGGCCTTTGATGCTACAGACGCTACTGCACTTGTTCAAGTGATTAAGAAATATAAAGTAACCCAGATCTATCATTTGGCGGCTATCTTATCCGCAAAAGGGGAATTAGATCCGTTGTGGGCATGGGACCTCAATATGCAGTCTATGTTAAACGTATTTGAGGCCGCAAGGCACAATGGAGTACAAAAGGTGTTTATGCCCAGCTCTATTGCGGTTTTTGGCAGTAGCGCTGCAAAGATTAACACTCCTCAGATGGCATATCTTGATCCCTCTACCGTCTATGGTGTAAGCAAAGCCGCTGCGGAAAACTGGAACAATTATTATTTCATAAAATATAAACTTGACATAAGATCCATACGTTATCCTGGAGTGATCAGTTATCAATCTATGCCAGGCGGGGGTACAACCGATTACGCCGTTGAAATGTATCACAGGGCTGTATTAAAAGAGAGCTATACTTGTTTTTTAAAACCTGAAACAAAACTCCCAATGATTTATATAGATGATGTCATTAGGGCCACCCTTGAACTAATGGAAGCCGAGGGTGACTCAATTAAAACGCGAACTTCTTATAATTTATCGGGTATGAGTTTTAATCCTTCGGAACTTGAGTTTGCCATAAAAAAGCATTGCCCGGACTTTAAACTTGGTTATTTACCAGATTTTAGGCAAGTTATAGCTGATTCATGGCCAAAATCAATAGATGACTCCGAAGCTCAACACCAATGGGGCTGGAAACCATCATTTGATCTGACAAAAATGACAGAAGCGATGCTTAGCCAATTGACAAGGAAATATAATCTTGTTGGATTAAACCAAGACAAGGTATAAGTACAAGGATCTTAAATAGATTAAATGCATGTGTGTGCTTAATTTCCTTAAGTACAAATGTACTGTTTAAGGTGCCTATATTATCGATCTTAGAAAGTTTGTATTTTACAAAGTCATGGTATTCGTCAAGGCTTCCTATGTTAATTTTTAGCAAAAAATCAACTTGCCCCGCTATGTGATAGCATTCCTGAACTTCATCAAGTTTTTTAATCTCCTGTTCAAATTTCTCAATGAAGGCTTCATTGTGGTATCTCATTGAAACCTGGCACATGGTTGTTATTGGTTGTTTAAGTAAGATCTTATTTAGGATTGCCACATATCGTTTTATGTAATTATGGGATTCCAGGCGTTTTATTCGTTCGTATACGGGCGAAATGGAAAGGTTTAGTATTGACGCAAGTTCTTTTGTAGTGATTTTTGCATTCTGTTGTAAGTTTTTTAAAATGATTTTGTCGATTTCGTCTATTTGTTCCATATTCCCATTTTTTTTAAAACCAAGTAAATAGTTTTGTTATCTGTAAAACTTACTCTTTTAAAGAAAATAGTTGGTTTTTTGTGTGATATCGATTAGTATTTAACCGCTATATTGTAAATATGCAATAAATTGAAATTATTTATTGTAAAATTTCTATTTCAAAATTAGTTTCCAAGTGCGTTAAGGTATTTTTCAAACTATTTTTGTAATGTTTTTGCGATGAAATTGCCAATTGCTATGACTTTATGTATGTTGACTCAATATTTAGAGTTGCATTTTAAGTTCTGGAAAAATAAACATGAAAATATCAGTATTAAATAGGAAGGTTCATTATTGGGGATCTATAATCATTGCTGTTCCTTTAATTCTGACAATAGGCACCGGGATTCTTTTACTGTTAAAAAAAGACGTTGCTTGGGTGCAACCGCCTACGGTAAACGGTGTTGGACATGTGCCTCTGATCAGCTTTGATAGGCTGTTTAAAGCTGTAAGTGCGGTTAAGGAAACAAAGGTGTCTTCCTGGGAACACATCAAGCGGATAGACATCCAGCCTTCAAAGGGCCTTGCTAAAATCATATCGGGCAATAATTATGAAGTACAGGTAGACACTGAGACTGGAGAAGTGATTCAAGTCGCTTACAGAAGGTCAGATATCATAGAGGCTTTACATGACGGAACATTCTTTCATGATGATGCTAAGTATTTTGTTAGTATGCCGTCTGGGTTGATATTATTTATTTTATTGTTGACCGGAATTGTGTTGTTTTTTCAGCCATATTTTGTAAAATATAAGCGGAAGCGAAGGAGTAGTGCTTCTAGATGATGCGCAGGCGTTTACTAGGGGCAAAGAGATAAATGCTGCTTGCCGGTGAGGGCAGTTGCGACTTAATTAAAACAAACAGCCTTAGTGTAATATATACGTGAAAAGGTTCTTTTTTGACTTCCATTGCGAATAATATTCCGTTCATAATTTATTTTCTAATAAATACCATCGTTATTTCCCGTTAAATAGATCATAACAGGAATATTTCTTGATTTATAGGTTGTCTAAAATTTAAAGTTTTAAAGCATAGAACTTTACAACATCAATATAAACTTTCTCTATTTGATGGAAACGACAAAAAAACACAATTTCGGCGCTGGACCATGCATCCTTCCCTCATCTGTGATGCAACAGGCAGCCAGTGCGGTGATCAACTGGAACGATAGCGGGCTTTCTATACTTGAGGTTTGGCACCGCTCACCTGAATTTGAATCGGTGATCTTGAAAACACAACTCTTAGTACGTGAATTATTAAAAGTGCCGGATGATTATTCTGTACTTTTTCTTCAGGGTGGAGCAAGTACCCAGTTTTCAATGGTCCCGCTAAATTTTTTAACTAAAAAAGGCGCATACCTGGATACTGGATATTTTGCCCGCAAAGCAATTAAAGAAGCCAGTTATTATGGTCATGTTGAGGTATCTGCTTCTTCAGGTGACAGGGATTATAGCTATATTCCTGATTGCGACTTTGCTAAGTGCGATGCAGATTATATCCATTGCACGTCTAATAATACTATAGAAGGCACTGAAATTTTTAGTTTTCCACAGTCTGGTGTCCCGCTTATTTGCGATATGTCTTCTGACATCTTCTCAAGGGTCGTCAATGTCCGTGATTTTGATCTTATATATGCCGGGGCACAGAAGAATATGGGGCCTGCGGGAATGACTCTGGTAATTGTAAAAAATGGGTTATTGGATAAAGTAAATAAACCTTTGCCGTCTATGTCTGACTACAGGGTTTTTAAAGACAATCAAAGTATGTTTAATACACCGCCGGTATTTTCAATATATGTATCCATGCTCAATATGCTTTGGCTGAAGGATAATGGGGGTGTAGAAGCCATAGAACAGCTTAACATCAGGAAGGCTGCCAGGTTATATGCCGAAATTGACCGTAACCCGTTGTTTACCGGGCTTGCGGGTTTGGCTCATCGCTCGAGAATGAACGTGACTTTTAGAACAGTTGAGCCGGCACATGAAAGAACATTTTTGGATTTTGCACTGGAATGCGGAATCGTAGGAATAAAAGGATACCGCACTGTAGGAGGATTTCGGGCTTCACTTTATAATGCACTTCCGCTTGAAAGTGTGGATACTTTGGTTAAAGCAATGCAGGCCTTTGAAGAACTGATGAAATCTAAAAGGAAAGTGTCTGATATCGAACTGACATACTGATATGTCCAGAATTAAACCTTTTAATGCGCTCCGGCCCAATGAAGGCTGGTATAAAAACTTGCTTGGTATAACTGGCGGATCTCCCGATAAAATAGGATTACTCAAAAAGCTGCTGGAACCCAGAGGTGAAAAGGCAGAGGAAAACTGGAAATTGAAAAAGTATTTACATTCCCTGGAAACCCTGTTGCATGGCGGAAATTATGTCGTTGACGAAAGTCCTGCGGTCTATATCTATGAACGTGAATCTTTAGCCGGATCACAGTTTGGAATATGGGTGCTTACCAGTTTGCAGGATTTAAAAGATGGTAAAATACTGAAACATGAGGAAACACTTTCCAGACATGAGGAAAGACTTCAGATGTACCGGGAAGAAGTTGGACTGGAAGGCAGTCCGGTCCTTTTAACCTATCATCGCCAGCCGGAAATAAACTCGCTGATCGAAAAGTCTGCTAAATGTACTCCTGATGCAGATTTCTTTTATGAAGGAAGTCATCATCGCTTATGGAGTGTAAAGGATAAGATTTCTATCGCTGCTTTCCAGATGGCCTTTGAAAAATTAGAAAATGTCTATGTTGCAGATGGACATCATCGCCTCGCCTCGGCAGCGGCAATGCATAGGATCTCACCACAATGGATCACTACTTTATATATTTCTGCGGGACAGTTAAGTTGCAGTGCTTTTCACAGAATGATCCTGCCCAATATTGAATTTTCTGATTCGGGTTTTTTAAAAACCATTGATCAATACTTCCGTGTTTCAATTATTTCCGCGAATAAACCCTTTGTACCTTCAGTAAACCACAGCCTTGGTTTATTTTATAAACAGCAATGGTACCTGCTGGAGTTAAGAGAGGAACAGACTGTATTGATGGAGGAGCCCGATGTGAGGATTCTTCAGGATAAAATTCTCGATCCGGTTTTTGGAATTAAAGATCCCCGAACTGATCCTCAGCTGATCTCGTGGCCGGCAAATCAATGGAATGAGATGCTGGAGAGCAGCAATGGTAATGCTGGAGTAATCTTATTTACACTGCACCCACTCAGTATATGTGAACTTATTCAACAGGCAGAAAAACAGGCAGTATTGCCGCCGAAATCAACCTATATAGAACCAAAATTACCTTATGGCTTATTAGCATACACCAATAAAATTACAAGAAAGAACATGAAAGGAATTTTAAATGCATAATCTGAAAATCTCTAAATCGATAACTAACAGAAATGAAGATTCATTGAACCGGTATTTACATGACATAGGGAAATATAGGTTGATTGGCGCTGAGGAAGAGATCATGCTGGCAAAAAAGATAAAAGCGGGAGACGCATCTGCTTTAAATATGCTGACCAATGCAAATTTGAGATTTGTAGTTTCCTGTGCCAAAAAATATCTGAATAAAGGCCTTGCATTGTCAGATTTAATCAATGAAGGGAATATAGGGTTGATTAGAGCTGCGAAACTGTTTGACGAAACCAGGGGATTTAAGTTCATTAGCTATGCTGTGTGGTGGATTAGACAAGCGATGGATATTGCCGTTAAAGAGCAGGTCAGATCGATCAGGGTACCACTCAATAAACAACTTGGGATGGCCGGCGTACTGAGACAAATTGATAAGCTGGAACAAAAGCTTGAAAGGGAACCTACCTTATCTGAGATTGCCGAAGCAATGGGAAAATCGGAGGCCCAGGTGGCAGACTTTATGCAATCCACTGCCAGAACCTCTTTTCTTGATGATTACATTCCGGACGGAGACCATGAGCGTTCTTCACTAATGGATTTTATAGAGGATACCAGCGAGAGGGCCGTTGATGACTGGATCGAAGTGGAGTCAAGAGGTATTGATCTTGCTCAAATGATGACCGTTCTCACAGATCGGGAAAGGAAGGTTTTAGTGATGTTTTTTGGTGTATCTGATTGTAAAATAAGCGGTTTGGCGGAGATAGGTGCGGAGTTGAAACTAACAAAAGAGCGCATCAGGCAGATCAAGAAATCCGCCATTGAAAAGCTCAAAAAGATACCGAAACATGGATACTTTACCGATTATATTCAATGAGTTTACCCTCGGAAACAGGGATACAATTTCAGTAATCTTACTTAGTGTTGTCATTTTTCTGATAGCCTTTAACAAATTTAGGGCCTCACGAAAAAAGACATCTAAAAATGATGATGAGAAGTTTTGGTATTGAAAAGGGGCGGTGCGCTGTATGCACCGCCCTTCTATTTTTCAGGATTTTGGTTTCAATTTAAAACCGGTTTCGTATTTGGATTCTGAAATTACAAAGAAACTCTCCACAGACCCGATATTGGGAGCAATGGAAAGCTTCTCCAATATAAATGTATTATAGGCCCCCATATCTCTAACAACTATTTTTAATATGAAGTCCCATGTTCCACTCATGTGATAACATTCCATTACTTCTTCAAATGCGGTAATGTGTTGTTGAAATTCGGTTAGCGCTTTATTGCTGTAGTCCTTGATCTTGATTACTGTAAATACCGCCATTTCTTTGTTAATCTTGTTCCTGTCAAGGAGCGTTACGAACTTTTTAATTATTCCTGCTTCTTGAAGCCGCCTGATCCTTACCTGTATTGCGGAAAGTGATTTGTTGGTTTTCCAGGCTATTTCTTTGTTGGTGAGCCTTGAGTTTTCCTGAATTAGATTTAAAATACCCACGTCTGTGGGATCAAGTCCGTTTACATTCATTATGATAATAAGTTAGTTACGTTTAGTTTGCCTTAGTGTACTTAATACATTAATATTAAGTATGTTATGGCTGCGCTAATTTATGCAAAATATACTTAGATATATAGCTGCATGTTAAAAGGAGCCGATTTTTATAGGTACTGATTTAAAAATTAGATATATTAGATGCGGAGGATGTTTTTCAGCACTTTAATGGGCCTATGGATCATGAAAGAGGGTTTAAGAGTTTAAATGCTAAAGAGTGTGCTGAAGTGTTTCCTTCAGTAATTGACAATGCCGAGCGACATTTTTCTGTTGCACATTACATATCCACGATCTATGAATATCCTAATGCTGTTGCCCATTTAATACTTGGAGCCGAGGAACTCGTAAAAGCTACCATGCTGATCCTTAAAAGCAGGTCGATCCCGATTAAAGATGCGACAGGGTATGATATGCAGTTTTTTGCCCACGGCAGCGGACATTATGTGCTGAAAGATTTCTTTTCTGTGTGGCTGGGCATAAGAGAAATACTGAACGTCAAAAGATCAAAACATGAATATACTTTAAAGGATATGTTTAATATGGTTGTATCCGGTTTCATAGGGATTATAAAAGGTAAAGATCAGTATCACTGGTGGGAAAAAGCAGATGCACTGAAGCAAAAGTGTTTATATGTTGATTTTAGCAACGGTTTGATCTTACCGGATGTTCAAGTTTCAAAATCAGATTTTAATCAGGCCTATCACCATGTTTATGCCTTTCGATATGAATTTTATCTGCTTCACCATAAAATGGTCAATTGTTCTGAGGCCGAACTCACAGAGTTTCGTGAGCAGCTGGAAGACAGAGAATTTATTGAACTGCTTGGTGAGACGATCAGGCGAAAAAAAATTAGTTTCTTATCTTAGATCTATGAAACCATCATGGGCTAATGTCCACAAACAGTAATGTATATAGCTCATGATAGCTTCATGACAATTAAACCGAGCCGCGCGAACTCATGAACACAAAAAATAAACACAGGTGAATAAACCGCCGAAGGCAACTTGAAGGTCTTAAAAATAATCAACACTACTGAAAAAACAAATATATACAGATGAAAATCGCTACTTATAATGTCAACGGCGTAAACGGACGTTTGCCCGTATTGCTACGCTGGCTGGATGAAGCCAAACCAGATGTGGTGTGTCTGCAGGAGCTTAAAGCACCACAGGAAAAGTTTCCTGAGGCAGCGATAAAGGATGCCGGATATAATGCCATCTGGCATGGACAAAAGAGCTGGAACGGAGTGGCGATCCTTTCCCGTGGTATGGAGATCAAAGAAACAAGGCGGGGTTTGGACGGTGATCCGGAGGACTTGCACAGTCGTTACATAGAAGCATTAATTAATGGTGTAGTAATAGGCTGCTTGTATCTGCCAAACGGAAACCCGGCTCCGGGGCCTAAGTTCGATTATAAGCTGAACTGGTTTGAGCGTTTTTCAGCCCATGCTGCGAAGCTGCTTACCTACGATGTTCCGGTGGTGCTTTCGGGTGATTATAATGTAATGCCCACAGAACTGGATGTATATAAGCCTGAGCGTTGGGTTGATGATGCTTTATTCAGACCTGAGACTCGCTCTGCCTTCAAAAATATCGTGGATCAGGGCTGGATCGATGCTTTGCGGACATTGCATCCGGGTGAGAAAATCTATACGTTCTGGGACTATTTTCGCAATGCCTATGGTCGGGACGCAGGTCTCCGTATTGACCACTTTTTGCTTAGCCCGCATTTAAAAAACCGGCTTAGTGCTGCTGGTGTAGACCGGCATGTTCGCGGATGGGAAAAGACAAGCGACCATGCACCGGTATGGATCACGCTTGAAATGGGATCCCTTTAATGAAAAAGGACAAGTGCAGAAACCTGCGCTTGTCCTTTTCGTGCCCGAAGAGAGACTCGAACTCTCAAGGATTGTACTCCAACGGCTTCTGAGACCGCAACGTTTACCAATTTCGCCATCCGGGCAATTGAAATTCTCAAACAGAATCCTTTAGCGCTGGCAAATATAATATTATTCAAGCAACCCCAAAGGAAAAAATCACGTACTTTTTAAAAAAAGGAGGTACAAAATGAGAACTTATTACATAATACTCGCTATGACAATATTTTACGTACTTGCCTGGCACATGATGTAAGTCCATTATTATTATCTTTGCGCCATGAATGAGATAGCTGCTATTTTTGACATGGACGGAGTCATTTGTCATACCAATCCGTACCACTCCATTGCTTTCAGAGAATTTTTTGCAATACGTAAATTAAATCCAACAGATGAAGAATTTGCGCTCCATATGTTTGGAAAGAGCAACAGCTATATCCTCAGCCATTTTTTACAGCGACCGGTAACAGGTGATGAACTGCAGCAGCTTGAAGATGAAAAGGAAAGCCTGTTTAGAAAGATCTACGAATCGCATGTGGAACCAATAGCAGGACTGGTTGATTTTATAACAGATCTGGAAGACAACGGTGTAAAACTTGGCGTGGCCACTTCTGCTCCCCAGGCAAATCTGGAATTAATATTGAGTAAAGTATTGATTCGTGAAAAATTGGGATCTGTTATGGCAAGTGAACATGTCAAACATCATAAACCTGATCCGGAAGTATATCTGACTTCTGCGGCTAACCTGGGTATCAGCCCGATGCAATGCGTGGTCTTTGAAGACTCTTTTTCCGGAGTTTCTGCAGCGATCGACGCGGGTATGAAAGTGGTAGGGGTACTGACTTCACATACCAAAGAAGAACTGCCCCCATGCGACTTGTATATCAACGACTATTCCGGTCTTTCCTATCACAGCATCAGGAATTTGTTTAATGCATGACGGTTTATCGTGTACCCTCACAAACTCCCTTGAAATAACCAACAGATTCGGCAATTCCTGCTAAAGGATCTTTCATGTCTTTTTCATATTCCAGTCCGCAATACCCTGAATAACCTGTTTTTCGGAGCATTTTTACGAAAGCAGGAATATTGATCACTCCCCGTCCAAGTTCACAGGTAGAGCCTGTTTTGGTTGCAGCAGTAATATTTTTTAAGTGCATGTCGAAAATTCTTTTGGAATATTTTTGCAGATCGGCAACAGAGTCATGTCCGGCCCTCGCATTGTGGCCCATGTCAAAGCAGATCCCAACGCGCGGATCAAGATCTTTGATGAGCTGATATATGCTTTCGGCAGTAGGATATAATTCGTCTTCCGGCCCGTGGTTATGTATGGCATAGCGGATGTTGTATTCTTTCGTTTTCTGAGATACATAAGCAAGATCATCATGTAGTGGAATACCAATGATCAGGTCAACACCGACGCGCTTAGCGTAGTCAAAAGCATTATCTATATCTTTTTTTGTTTTCGTGTAAATGGGGCCTACTCCATAACCTGTCACACCACTTTCTTTCAATGTAGCATGAAAGGCCGCTATCTGCTCGGCTGTGCTTTTGTAAGGCAAATGGAAATCTTTAATGCACAAATAATGCGCATCAACTTTTTTCATCATTTTCAGCGACTCTTCCAGGTTGAAATTTACAAAACTGTATCCGGCGATGGCTAACTTGAAAGTATCGTCCTTTGCTTTTGAATTTTCTGAAAGACCGGGTTTAGCAAAGATCGATGGAACGTTTACGATTGTACCGGCAGCTATCCCTACCATTCCCTTATATAAAAAGCTTCTTCTGGTGTTCATGTGTTTAATGGCTTATAATTGATTAAAGGCTAATATAAAACTTAATTGTGAAGCGCTTATGTAAAGTTTTTATTGATGATAGCGTATCCATGTTTTTTTGGTAACTTTAGGTAAAGCCAAATAAAAATGACCACCGATTAACTAAACAGTGCAAAAAATATCTAATAAATATGGAAACACATGAGATTAAATCATTGCTTGAAGTTATCGATCAGCAAGTAAGTTCTTCTATCCTGGGCGGAATGGAAGAGCAGTATGAGGAACTTGAGCAGATGGGATTAATTACGATAGACAGGCGGTCCATTCAGCATTCGGCTGCTATCACTCCAGCCGGACTTGATTTTATTGGACATAATTATTTACATTAAATGCTTATTTTCAGCTTTTCAACCAAGCTAAGCTGTAAATAAAGAAGAATTAATGAAGATACTCTATGTAAATGTTGCGCTGTTCCTGTTGTGTGTTTTTCAATCTCTGGCGCAAAATCGACCCTTAGGATTGTTGACAGACCTGCTTTCCAATACAGATAGAGTTTATATCAATGGATACGTATCATCGATTCCTCTTTGGGCTGTTGATGAAGCTATTGAACCGGTTCAATTTGCGCAGATCCGCTCTTCCCGTCCTTCTCTTAGCTGGATTGTACCCGGAAAGGATAATGGAACAGCTCAGACAGCTTATCATATAATCGTTG
>NZ_DATHGC010000035.1:0-2393 GCF_035317785.1 Pedobacter sp.
CCTGCAGCAAAGCTGGGCTGCAATCAACATGACAAATGCGCTTGATAGAGCCTTAGGAATAGCACAATTGTATCCGTTCATTCTTCAGTTTAATTTGGTTGTTTACTGTGATTTTTACACCAACTTACTTTTTTAAACTAAAAAAACATTAATAATATATTAATATAGGAATTAATAAGCTTTTTCAGGAAAATCAGATCGACTTCACTTTCAGGTCGTCAATTGTAGCCAGGCAGTCAAACGACCGCACGCCTATAGGCCCCGATTTAAATTCTGAATCTGTAACCGATATCACAGGCCGGGTATTGTTATTGAAATAAACCCTGATCTGATCTCCCTTAGCCTCAATTCTGACTTTGTAGTTTACACCAAGTTCCAGTCTTTGCTGTGATTCATTTAATACCACCCATTTCCGCTCCGATGATTTTCCAAGCTGCAGCTCGCCATTTGCTGCATCAAGACCTAAATAATATCCATTGTAAGCATCTGCCCCGAGGTTCAGGTCTGAAACCCTGAAGATCAGTCCGGCATTTCCCTTAGAGTTTAGTTTTACTGTCGCCTCATAGCTCAGGTCCTCGAAATTAGTAGAACTTTCAATTGCTTTTACACCATGAATGCCATAACCCCATGAACCTTTATTGGAAGCAGCATGGATCGCTCCGTCTCTGATGAACCACTGGCCATAGCTGATCCAGTTCTTCAGTGTTGCTTTTGTAAAATTTTCTGAGAAGATTTTTGAAGCTGTCTTTGGAATACCTATTGTTGGAAAATTGCTCAGTCTGATATTTTCAGAACCATAAGGAGTTAGTATAATTTCCTCCAAAGGCTCTGCCGATGCCACCGGACTTGCCGGTACCTCAGCCGCGTGCATCTGGTTGTCGGACACGGTCCATAAGGGAATCTTCTGAGCTTTTGCACTAAGCTTAACGGGTGTTGCTGATTGTTCAAACGGGTTTTCCGGCATTACAGTTTTTATCACCTGAATTGATTTTTCAGGGTACGCACGGTCTATCACCAGACCGTAATTCCATGCAGAAGCAGGAAATACTTCGTAATCGAAAAAGCCTTTTACCGGATGTTCCTTACGGATGGAATATTTGGCATCGATCTTTAAACCGTAGACCAATGGGCCACGCTCTACTGTAACCGAACGGTTTACCTGGTCTGAAAACGTAACGCGCATTGGAAAATCAAGAATTAGCACATCGTTATTTTTCCAGTTCCTGTTCAGGTTAAAGATCTGCCCTGCTTTCAGGCCTTTTAATTTTTCGCCGTTTACGGAGATCTGAGGACTTTCACACCATTCGGGAATCCTGAGCTTTAAAGGAAAATCAGCAGGTTTGCCCAGTGTGAGCTTCATTCTGATCTGCTCCTCAAAAGGGTAATTGGTTTCAACAACCAGTTTTACGGCAACACCATCGGCTACCAGGGCATTCAGCTCTACGGGAGCGTAAGCGATGACAGCCAATCCTTTATCCGGTGTGGCCACCCAGCTGTTCTTTACGAAATAAGGCCAGCCCATGTGCATGTTATAACGGCAGCAGCCCATTCCCGAATAGGGACTGAGTAATATACCGCCATCGTAATCTTCATCATAGCCGCTTTGCCCGTGCCTGCAAAAGAGCTGGTTGGGCTGTGAATAATACACATGTGATTTGATGTCCCTGCTGTACTGGGCAGGCAGGGTATTGAATGCTATTTTCTCCAGTCTGTCGCCTATTACTGCATCGTGAACGATCCTTGCGGCGGTCTCTAAACTCTGCATCCACTCTACGACAGTACAGGTTTCCGTTCCCTGAAAAGTACTCTTTCCGGAGAGAAATTCTGTGCCTGAAGCCATTCCGCCCGCCTGTCCATGGTCCCTGCTCAGGTTTTCTATACCCTTCCAGGTCGCATTCCTGTAAAAAGGGTCATGATTGACCTGTGAAAAAAGCACAGGCATTTTCAGGGCCTGACCTACACTCACGCTATGTTTGGTATGAAAATCATCACCCAGGTAGTAAAACTGGTTGTGGGTATAAATATTGGCCCATGGGTAGGCCTGGGCGTTCAGCTTCTGCGCAAGTGTCAGCAAAAAAGCGTCACCGGTTTTGTTGTACAGCCAGAGCACGATATCTATGTTGTCACCAGTTCTGGATTTGCTCCACTCAAATAAGGGTAATTTATCCAGGTTTTCCAGTTCGTATTTAAAATACCTGGTAAAGAAACCGATTACTTTTTCATCACCGGTTGCTTCATAATAACTTTGAATGGCATACATCATCGGCATTCTCGGCCACCAGTCCTTCATTTTGGCCGGTCCGAATGAACCGTCTGCCCTTTGGTTTTCCAAAGTCCAGCTGATCCATTTTAAGGACTTTGCCTTTAAAACGGGGTCATCCAGGGTATAAGCG
>NZ_DATHGC010000036.1:0-4662 GCF_035317785.1 Pedobacter sp.
ACAGGTACTCCAGCCAGGATCAAATATTTGGATCAGCAGGAAAAACCAGGTTCTCCTTTTCAGAAGTCCATGCGGAGTACAAGACTGAAACGCAGACAAAAAATGGCAAGCAGGTGCATTGGCATACGATATTGAAAGGAATTGTTTTTTGCGCCGATTTCAACAAGTATTTTAATGGCATAACCGTGGTAAGACCAAAAGATTTTGGGAGTGCCATAGGCGCATGGTTTTCAGACAAATTGCCCATCTTTTCTTCTTCCGGCAAGGAGCTGGTAAAACTGGAAAACCCTAATTTTGAAGAACTGTTTGTCACCTATTCCAGCGACCAGGTAGAAGCGAGGTATATCCTGACACCAAGTATGATGGAGCGCTTGTGCCAACTGGAAGACAAATGCAAGTATACGATCTCCCTCTCTTTCATCGACACCCAAATGTTCATTGCATTTCCCCTGGACAAGGATTACTTCGAGCCTCCAGTGTTTAAGAGTCTGCTGGATCAGAAGTCGATCAATGAAGACCTCAGTGTGATCCGCTTTATGTATGACATCATCAAAGAACTGGACCTGAATACAAGAATCTGGGGGAAACAGTAGCCTTACGTCATAAAAAAGTCCCTTTCGGGACTTCATATTATTTATCGGTTCAGATTTACTTAGATAAGTACATTGATTTGTCTTTGTACAGCTTTCTGAAATAAGGATCTTCCAGGTCTTTAATAAACCGGATCGACTCGCCTGTGGACTTCATTTCCGGGCCTAATTCTTTGGTCACCTCAGGGAACTTGTCAAAAGAGAATACCGGCTCTTTAATCGCATAGCCTTCCAGTTTTCTTTCGATCTTAAAGTCTTTCAGCTTGTTTACACCCAGCATGACCTTAGCAGCAATATTGATATAAGGGACATCGTAAGCTTTAGCAATGAAAGGAACAGTTCTCGAAGCTCTTGGGTTGGCCTCTATTACATATACTTTTTCGTCTTTAACGGCAAATTGTATGTTCAGCAATCCAATCACGTTTAATGCCCTCGCGATCTTTTTAGAATAGATTTCCATATCACTGATCACCTTTTCAGATAAGCTGAATGGCGGCAATACCGCAAATGAATCTCCGGAATGTATCCCTGCAGGTTCTATGTGCTCCATCAGACCTACGATATGTACATCTTCACCGTCACAGATAGAATCAGACTCCGTCTCCTCTGCCCTGTCCAGGAAGTGGTCAATCAAGACCCTGATGCCCGGAAGATCACCAAGAAGCTTTACTACAGCTTTCTCCAGATCTTCATCGTTGATGACGATGCTCATCCCTTGTCCGCCGAGTACATAACTTGGTCTTACCAGTACCGGGTAACCAACTTCATTCGCTACCACAATTGCCTCTTCGGCATTTTCAGCAACACCATATTTTGGATAAGGGATCTCCAGTTCTTTCAGCAGGTCCGAGAAACGGCCCCTGTCTTCAGCAACATCCATATCATTGTAAGAAGTACCGATGATCTTGATGCCCCTCTCATGCAGTTTCTCTGCCATCTTTAAGGCTGTCTGTCCGCCCAGCTGCACGATCACACCTATTGGGTTCTCCAGCTCAATGATCTCACGCACATGTTCCCAGAACACCGGCTCAAAGTAAAGCTTATCTGCCATGTTGAAATCGGTAGATACAGTTTCAGGATTACAGTTGATCATGATCGCTTCAAAGCCTGTTTCCTTGGCTGCAAGCAAGCCATGCACACATGAATAGTCAAATTCAATACCCTGGCCGATACGGTTAGGCCCCGAGCCCAGAACAATTACTTTCTTTTTATCAGAAGGGAGAGATTCATTCTCTTCCTCAAAGGTCGAGTAGTAATACGGGGTCTGTGCGGCAAACTCTGCTGCGCAGGTATCCACCATCTTATACACACGGCTGATGCCCAGCGACTTTCTGCGGTCATAAACTTCATCTTCAGTCACATTGCCCAGCAAATAAGCAATCTGAATATCAGAGAAGCCTTTTTGTTTAAGCGTAAAGAAGAAATCTTTAGGAATATTATTAAGGGAATACCGTTTAAGTTCTACTTCCAGCTGAACCAGTTCCTGGATCTGCGAAAGGAACCATTTATCGATACGGGTCACTTTACGGATAGACTCCAGAGGAACGCCCATGCTCATGGCATCCTTGATCAGGAACAAGCGGTTCCAGCTGGCATGTTCAAGACCATACATGATCTCTTCGATGCTCCTGTTGTGCTTGCCGTCAGCGCCAAGTCCGGCCCTGCCGATCTCCAGACTCTGACATGCTTTTTGCAAGGCCTCTACAAATGTGCGGCCTATCGCCATGACCTCCCCTACAGATTTCATTTGCAGGCCCAGCTCCATGTTGGCCCCTTTGAACTTGTCAAAGTTCCAGCGCGGCACTTTTACGATCACGTAATCGAGCGTAGGCTCAAAGTATGCGGAAGTTGTTTTGGTGATCTGGTTTTCTATCTCATCCAGGTTGTATCCGATAGCCAGCTTAGAAGCTATTTTAGCAATTGGGTAACCGGTAGCCTTACTGGCCAGCGCAGATGAGCGCGATACCCTTGGGTTGATCTCAATCGCGATGATCTCGTCATTGTCCGGGTTCACAGAGAACTGCACATTACATCCTCCGGCAAAATTACCGATGGCACGCATCATTTTGATCGCCTGGTTGCGCATGTCCTGATAACACCTGTCGGATAAGGTCATTGCCGGCGCCACGGTGATGGAATCTCCGGTATGGATTCCCATCGGATCAAAGTTCTCGATAGAGCAGATGATGATCACATTGTCATTGGTGTCCCTTAGCAGCTCCAGCTCATATTCTTTCCAGCCCAATACGGCCTGTTCTACCAGCACTTCGTGGGTTGGAGAAGCCTCAAGACCACGTTTTAATGCCTGGTCAAACTCTTCTTTTTTGTGGACGAAACCACCGCCTGAACCACCAAGTGTATACGAAGGGCGGATCACCAGCGGGTAACCGATCTCCTGTGCAGCCTCTTTACCTTCAAGGTAAGAGTTGGCAATTCTGGAGTTGGCAACACCAACACCTATATCCACCATCAGCTGGCGGAAAGCTTCCCTGTTTTCAGTTTTTTCAATAGCAGCAACATCGACACCAATCACCCTCACCCCGTATTTTTCCCAAACACCACGCTCTTCAGCCTCTTTACAAAGGTTCAGGGCTGTCTGTCCACCCATTGTAGGCAGTACCGCATCGATCTTTCTTTCGATCAGGATCTGTTCAATCGAGTCAACGCTTAGTGGTCTCAGGTAAACATGGTCTGCGATAACCTTGTCGGTCATAATGGTCGCCGGATTGGAGTTAATTATGGATACTTCGATCCCCTCTTCTTTCAAAGAAAGAGCGGCCTGCGATCCGGAATAATCAAACTCACAGGCTTGACCAATGATAATAGGTCCTGATCCGATAATTAATACTGAGCGTATGGAGGTGTCTTTAGGCATAAGGCTTTAAAAAAGTCTAAAGTTAGTATTGGTAAAAATTGCAATTGCTGTAGACTGGAATAGTCTGTGAGATTTTTGTATGATCATCATTTAAGATCCCCGACTATTCTGTCGGGATGCAAAGTTACTGTTTTGCTCATTAAAAATAAGGTATTTTTTCAAAAACCCTTTTAAACAAAAAAGCGGGACTTTCGGCCCGCTTTTCTAACGTTTTAATCTTATTGCTGGAGCTTGATCTCTCCGACATCTGTGACCGCACTGTCCAGTACAGCTACATTCTCTACAGAGGTATCTTTATATGGCGCTTTGCCTTTCACCCATACGGTATAGGTGCCTTTTTTCACATTTGCAAAAGCGAAGCTTCCGCTGGTGATCTCAACTTTTAATGTATCTGTTCCGGCGATGGCCACGACCTGGGTAGCCCCCTCTGCTGGTGAAACTGTTCCTTTAATCCCACCCTCTCTTATCGACGTGAATGCCAGTAACCCTAATGACAATCCCGCTACGGTTAAAAATCCTAAGCTTTTCATAAGAACTTGTTTAAATTCATGCAACATTCTGTTAGTTGAGTAAGTGTCTTTTCATGCTTATGAAACCATTTATTGGTCTATTAAAGACAATCTTGTTCTACAATTGTTTTTAAAAGTTCAAACGCCGGTCAGTCATGCCTCCAGACTTTAAAGTCATATTCACATAAAATCATCCTCAATAATTGCTCAAGCACTACTTTGGAACAACATTTGCATCTCATAAAACATGAAAAAAATATTTGCTTTTTTATTCGCGGCAACCGTAGTTTTTACCGGCTGCGCCACCATGCAATCCATCATTAAATCTACATTCCCCTATACATCAACCCTGGTTATTCCGGCATCAGCCAAAGCCAACACCACCGCATCTGCCAGCTCAGCAGCTTCAAGTTTCGATGAGATCTTTGGAAACCAGGGCGGCACCAGCTACATTAAAGAAGTAAGGATTGCCTCCGCAAAACTGGACGCCAGCAATCCGACAGGCAAAAGCCTGGGCATGTTCAAATCCGTGAAACTGTTCATCTCCAATGGCAGCAGCGGCGAGATCATGGTGGCCTCAAGGACAGACGTACAGGAAAACATTGGGTCAAATCTGGTGCTCGATATAGACAATTCCAAATTTCTGGACAATTACATCAAAGGCAACAGCCTGAAAGTGAGGATAGAA
>NZ_DATHGC010000037.1:0-4463 GCF_035317785.1 Pedobacter sp.
CGGGACGCAGCATTTTTGAAGTAAGGACAGCCTGTTCGCCTATACTGTCATTGGCAAAAAGGACAGGGACGTTTGCCTGGCCGGGAGTGTTCAGCAGCTCCTGCAGATGAGGAACAAGGTGTTTTAGCGAATATTTCTCCGTCGGGCCATCTTTTGGCCGCCCCAGATGGCTCATCAGGATGACGCTGCCACCATCGGCGAGGATCTTTTTAACGGTAGGAATGGCTGCCCGCATGCGGGTATCGTCGGTAATCTCAAACTTATCGTTGAGCGGAACATTGAAATCCACCCGGATAAGGGCTTTTTCATTAGCAAAGCTGTGCTGGCTGAATTGGCTCATAGAAATATTATAAGCTGGTATAAAAAGATCCCGGTCTGTCACTTGACAGACCGGGCTTATAATGCAATCTTATTTGGAGATCAATTTGGCAAAGTAGTGCAGACTGCGAACGAGCTGGCTTACATAGCTCATTTCGTTGTCATACCAGCTGACAGTCTTGACCAGCTGCTGGTCTCCATTGGAGATGACGCGTGTTTGAGTAGCATCGTACAGCGAACCGTAACGAATACCGATGATGTCGCTGCTCACAATCTCGTCTTCGGTGTAACCAAAGCTTTCGTTGGCGGCGGCCTTCATAGCGGCATTGACTTCTTCGAGGGTAACTTTCGTCTTCAGAACAGTAACCAACTCGGTGAGGGAGCCCGTAAGGGTCGGAACACGTTGAGCACCACCATCCAGTTTACCTTTCAGGCTAGGCAATACCAGGCCAATGGCTTTGGCTGCACCAGTACTGTTGGGTACAATGTTTACAGCTGCAGCGCGCGCACGGCGAAGATCGCCTTTGGGGTGCGGAGCATCCTGTGTATTCTGGTCATTGGTATAGGCGTGGATCGTCGTCATGAGACCAGTCACGATGCCATATTTCTCTTCCAGCACCTGGGCCATTGGAGCCAGGCAGTTGGTAGTACAGGATGCACAGCTGATGATCGTTTCGGTGCCATCCAGGATATTATGGTTAACGTTGAACACGATCGTTTTGAGGTCGCCAGTAGCAGGAGCCGAGATAACAACGCGTTTTGCGCCTGCAGTGAGGTGAGCAGCAGCTTTGTCCTTATCGGTGAAAAAGCCGGTACATTCCAGAACAACATCTACATCATGCTGTTTCCAGGGAATTTCGGCAGGACTCTTCTGGGCATATATCTTAACCTCTTTGCCATTTACGACAATT
The DNA here is from genome assembly GCF_035317785.1 of Pedobacter sp. Lineage (GTDB taxonomy): Bacteria > Bacteroidota > Bacteroidia > Sphingobacteriales > Sphingobacteriaceae > Pedobacter. The sequence goes on from NZ_DATHGC010000037.1 coordinate 1,230, forward strand.
GAGTTTTCAGTAGATTTAACGTCTTCCTCGAAACGGCCCTGTGCGCTGTCATACTTCAGCAGGTGAGCCAACACCTTGGGACTGGTCAAATCATTAATCGCCACTACTTCGATCCCTTCCAAACCGTGAATCTGGCGGTAAGCCAAACGCCCGATCCGGCCAAATCCATTGATAGCAACTTTTACTGTGCTCATAACGAATGTTTTGAATTTAAAATTTTGAGGAAGCGAAGTTACATTATTGCCTGCTTACGATTATGTAAATTTTTGGATATCAATTCAAAACAACGCCTAATTTTCTTAAATCCAGAGGGTTGGCCAGGCGGAATTTCGGTTGGAGATAATAGGGCAGAACACCTCCGGAGCATGCTAAATATTGCTAACGTGGTAGAAAAGGCCAAAAGTGAACAAGGCACAGGGCATGGCGCGACAGAGGCACAGGGATGACAGGTCAGAAGCTCAGGGAAAGACAGACAGAGACATCTGACCCGGATGCCGCAAGCCGGAATACGGTCCCAAAGGGTTTCAGCGCAACCGATAAAAAATTGAGAACTAAGGATGTAAAAAAATTTGGCAGATTTTCATCTTGCCTATATCTTTGCACTCCTTTCGCGGAAAACTGCGAAGGACAGCTCTAAAAAATGGCGCGTTGGTCAATCGGTTAAGACGCCTCCCTTTCACGGAGGAATGAGGGGTTCGATTCCCCTACGCGCTACCAAATGCAACAGCAAGCCCCAACTTAAAGTCGGGGCTTTTTTTATTTCCATTTATCAAATATTATCGCTTTGAGACGCAAACAGGTCAGACATGTCTCTTGACTGGGAAGACCGGCCTTTGGAATCCCGATACAAAATGCTTACGAGCTTGCCGAACAACTGAGCTGTCGCGAAGGCATCCCCCAGCGCCGTATGACGTCCCTGCACAGTTATTCCAAAATAATCGAATGCGTCCTGCGAGGCCGTGAGTTTTCTTTTGATTTTGCCAGTCAGATACAAATAAAAAAGAATGGACGACGTATCTACATAGCGATGGGAAAACCGCCGTTGAAAGTCATAGCCATTTCGGGTAAGAAAAGCATTCAGGAAGTTTACATCAAAATTGATGTTGTGACCACCCAAAATTATTTTTTCATCCCTGGAAAAATGAATATCCAGGAACTGATCCAACTGCTGCAGCACAAGGACAGGTGATACAGCCTTCTTTTTGTGTTCACTGAGGTTGATACCATTAATCTCAAGCGCCTTTTCCGTTACGTTGAGCACTCCATCATTGACAAGTATTTCTATCGACGCCCTGACCTCCAGCTCTTTCCATACGACGAGAGCAAGGGACAGCAAACTATGGCTTGCAGGATCGATGCCCCCGGTCTCAGTATCGATGAAAAGTATCTTATCAGCTTTCATTCAGCTTCTTCTTATTCAAAAAATAAAACAAAGACATCAACCGCTCGTCTCCATAGAGTGTCCAGTACCTCTTAAATTTCACATGAAAAGTAAACCATAAAATAGCCGGTGAAACAAGGATAAGCGTAGAAATTTCATGGGATGCAGGAGCAATAAATATGCCTGCCACCTTAAAAAAATAGATATAATAAAGTGTTGTAAAAAGGAAGATTAGCGATAGCGATCTGTACAAATTATACTTTGCCAGAAAGAATGGGCCGAGTGTCTTTATGTTCTCCTGGTTGCTGATGACTCCTGAGATCTTAGTGATCGAACGGTCATCATCCGGGTAATCAATGGAAAGACGGGTGTTCAGCTTGTCCAAACAATTCTGTTTTAAAACCGCATCATTCTTGAAATGATGAGGGGGACTAAAGGTGAAGATATATTCAATCAAGGTCCTGAATGGTTTGAAAAGCTCTCTAAGCTGCAAGTATGCTTTTGATGAGGACTGACGGAATATCCGGTTCCTGAGGCCGGCATAAACCCTGACTACCGGTTTATTTAGTCCTTCATCGAAGATGGCTGCCAGGAATTCATATTTTAATCTCGAAAACACCTTCACAGTATGCCCCATCAGGTAAGCCAAAATGGTGGAAATCGTCAACGCCGACTTTGGATAGCTCGTCCAATATATTTTTAAAATATTCGAGATCGTTTTCAACGCCGATAATATCACCGACTTGTCAACAGCTCCCGGTGGCACGTTGGCCATGTCGACAAACAGGCAAGGCGATAAGAGGATCAATAAAAAAATAGCCCCGGGTAGTATCAACCCCAGTATGTCGAAAAGAAAGTTTTCCAGTTTGGAGAAGAAATCATTCATCCGCCGGTAGATTTAATGGTCCGGCAAGAAAAATACAGAATCTTCAAACACGCTGAGCCGGCAAGCATTCTGAACTTTTGCACTAACTATTAACTGTCCATTGCCTTCAGCAACACAAATAGTTGATTATCAAATTAAATCATTCCATTTTCAGGCTTTTTACCGGGTTGGAAACAGCAGCTCTTATCGCCTGGAAACTGATCGTTACCAAAGTGATCACAACAGCTGCCAGGGCCGCGAGTATAAAGACCAAAGGCCCGATGCTTATCCGGTATTCATATTTCAGCAGCCATTCCTGGAGAAAATACATGGCGACCGGAGAAGCAATCACACAGCTTATGAGAACGAGGACGATAAAGTCTTTTGAAAGCAGGAACCAAACCTGGGATACAGACGCTCCCAATACCTTACGGATGCCAATCTCTTTTGTGCGCTGCTCAGCCATATGTGCAGCAAGCCCAAAAAGACCCAGACAGGAGATGAGTATGGCCAGAGTAGCAAACAGACCCTCTAATTTACCGATGAGATTTTCCAGACTGAACTTCGACGCATAGCTGTCATCGACGAATTTATATAAATAGGGATAGGAGGGATTGTATTTTCCGAATATCGGGGCCAGCCGGGAAATCGCAGTCTTTGTATTTACACGCGCCGCCAGACGATAGGTGATGATATTTCCCGAGCCCGGATCATAGATAAAAATAGTCGGTGCTGCCTGCGAAAAAGGAGAGGCCATCAGCGAATTTTTTACTATGCCGATAACTTTTACCCGCTGGGGGACGTCGTGCCAGGTAATCACCTGGTTAAGCGGATCTTTATACCTCATCCTTGTCACAGCTGCCTCGTTGAGTATTACATTGAGGGAGTCGGCAGCAAGGTTGCCTGTCCAGTTGCTCCCTATTTTAAGCTGCATACCCATTGTTTTGAAATAGTCCGCATCACTGATTGCTACGGTAGCGAGGTCTAA
>NZ_DATHGC010000038.1:0-26007 GCF_035317785.1 Pedobacter sp.
CCAGAGGCGGATCCCCTATGGTTACTTCCACTGTAATTGACAATTTCTACTATCCTGAACCTGCTCCGCCCGCTTTACGGTATGGGCTGGCTTCTTCAACCGGCAATCAAACTAACTTTCATGAGATCAGGAATGTAATCATTGATATTTATAAGAAGGACCGTTTTGTCAGCCCCACTGCAGTTAATGATGAGGCTACTGTATGCCAGGGAAAAACAACTTCAATAAATGTTTTTGCGAACGACGTGTCTAATAATGACGGCGGAATAATTGTCACCTCTTCGATTGACCTTGATCCGTTAACTATTGGTATTCAAAGTACTTACAGCGTTCAGAATAAAGGTGTTTTTAGCCTGAATCAGCAGGGACTGGTCCTCTTTACTCCCGAAATATCTTTTACAGGTCTTGCGACGGCAAACTATACAGTCAAGGACAGTTACGGCAAGGAATCTAATGTTGCGGCTGTCTCATTGACTTATGCTTCACTTCCGGCTTCGGTTGATGCGGGCCCGGATAAACTGGTAAATGTAAATGCCACACCAGCCACATTCACTTTGGAGGCGAGCGTCCCTTCCGCGGGTCAGGGGACATGGACTCAGGTTTCCGGACCTAATACTGCTGTTTTTACAAATCCTGCAGCAAATAATACCACAGTGACGGGCCTTACAGGCGGAGTTTACATATTTAGATGGACGGTTATATCTGCGGGGGGATGTGAAATTCAGGATGATGTCCAAATCACCATCAATAATATTCCTGTCGCCAATGATGATGCTTATGCTACTTTTTTAAATACTTTTATCGCGCTTCCGGTTTTAATTAATGATGTGGATGCAAACGGCAATACAACGATCGATAAATCAAGCGTACTCATTAAAAGTCAGCCGCTGCACGGTTCCTTAGTTACTGATCCTGTGACCGGAACAGTAACCTACAGGCCGGAAGATGGTTATAGCGGATTGGACTCTTTCGTGTATACCATTAAAGATGGCTATGGTGCTGAATCAAATACTGCCATAGTAACTATCGCAGTGAATCCAATAAAACCTGTGGCTCCCGACATTTCTGCTGATGCAGTTTCAGGCCGGCCAAAGAAAATAGACATCATTCCACCTGCATGTGGTACTATTATTATTACCAGTCAGCCAAAGCATGGGTCGGTCACCGTAAATCCGGTTACTGCGGAGGTTTTGTATACAGCTGATCCGGATTACAGTGGTGCAGATGATTTCACTTACATCATAAGAGACTGCAACGGTAACGAGTCAACACCTGGTAAAGTTACCCTTTCTGTCAAAATACCCGCACGTATTGGTTTAGCGAAAGCATTAACGGCGATTACGAAAAACCTCGACGGCAGTTATGATCTTAAATACGTATTTACAATTATTAATTTCGGAGATGTCCAGATTAACAACGTAAGTTTAGTTGATGATCTTGGTGCGGCTTTTCCCGGAGCTTCTATCAGTGTCCGGAAATTAACAGGGTCAGGAACTTTGGTTATCAATCCATCGTATGATGGAAAACAAGTAAAAGAAATGCTGCTTCCTTCAAGTACGGTACAGCCTAAATTCAAATTAATCGTTGAACTGGAGATTACGGTAGGTATTACTGATGGCGGGACCTTCAATAATACTGCATTTATAAAGGGGAACTCCGAAAGCGATGGTGGCGAAACAAATGACCAATCCACAAATGGTTTAAATCCGGATCCGGTAACTTCTGGCGATTATTCACCATCCATTCCTACAGCTGCGATTTTAACAGCTCAGGACATAATTATTCCTGGTGGTTTTTCACCAAACGGGGACGGCATAAATGATTTCTTTGCAGTTGAAAACAGTCAGGGCAAATTAATCTATCTGGAGATATATAACAGATGGGCCAACAGGATTTACCGTTCGGCGGATTACAAAAATAACTGGAATGGAAAAACTACTGAAGGAATTTATGTTGGAAATGAAGTACCGGCCGGCACATACTACTATATAATTATCATCAATGGCAAGGAGAGACGTGTTGGTTATCTAACGATTAGCAGATAAAAATGAAAAAGATTAAAATAATTATATATTGTGCCATTTCAATTCTTATCGGGAACAGCTTAAAAGCACAGCAAAATCCGATGTATACCCAATATATGTTTAATACACTGGCAATTAATCCTGCTTACGCCGGAAGCAGAAACGTTGTTTCAATTACCTCTCTATATAGAAACCAGTGGTCAGGAATAGAAGGCGCACCGAGGACAGGTACCCTATCGGCCGATGCTCCGTTCCTGAACAAAAAAATAGGTCTTGGCGCACAGTTATATTCTGATAAACTGGGTAAAACCCAGACAAACGGAGCTTCTTTGAGCGCTGCTTACAGAATCCGCATGGACAAAGGTTCACTAAGTTTTGGCCTGCAGGGCAATATCAATCAGTTTAAAGTAAATCTCACAGAAGTTTCGCTTGGTTCAAACCAGGGGCTTGATCCGGCTTTTGCCACCAACATCAACAAAACATTATTTAATTTTGGTACAGGTGTCTATTACAACAGTGACCGGTTTTATTTAGGAATAGCGCTGCAGGACCTAGTACCCAACGATCTTTCCGATGATAACGGAACGAAGCTCAGCGGTAAACAGGAAATTCATATGTTTCTTGCTTCCGGATATGTTTTTCCATTATCTGATGATTTTGATCTTAAGCCATCTTTTCTTATCAAAGGAGTTAAAGGCGCCCCTATTGAGGCGGATATTAATGCCACGCTTTGGATAAAAAACGTCGTCGGTGTCGGGGCACAGTATCGTACAAATGCGGACATCTCCGGTTTAATTGAACTCCAGGTTACACCAAATATACGTATCGGATATAGTTATGATCATAGTATAACCCGTTTGCAGAATTTCAATTCCGGAAGCCATGAAATTATGCTGCGCTATGAATTTGGCTTCGAATCAGGAAAAATTTTATCTCCCAGATTTTTTTAAACATGAAATTGAATATAACTATTACCGTCTCTGGTGTACTGATTTTGATGTTCTGTCTAAATAAAAATGGATATACACAGTCTGACGTCAAACAATCTTCTGCAATAGCAAATGCAACGGATGAATTTAAATCTTTAAGATATATAAGTGCTATAAGCAAATTAAGTGAAATACTGAAAACCGATTCTGCAAATGTAAATGCTCAGGAAATGATCGCTTACAGTTACAGAATGATAAAAAATTATGACCAGGCTCTAAAGTGGTATGAGAAATTAGGTCTTCAGAAAAATATTAAACCTGAATGGGCACTTTATTATGCGGAGGTATTGGCAAACAAACAGCAATACGAACGTTCGGAAAAGTGGTATAGAAAATATCTTACATTGGTTCCTAAAGATAAAAGAGCCGCCGTTTTTGCCAGGACCAACATCAGCAATTTAAATAAGAACATGGGCAACTGGAAAATTTCCTATCTAAATATCAATTCTCAGGGCTCTGACTACGCACCTTTATATTATAAAGATGGGTTGCTTTTCACCAGTAACAGGCAAAATTTCAAACCCGGCACCGGCATTTTCTTATGGAACAACACGCCATTCTCCAACATATTTTCAGTTGCTAATTTAAAAGACATAAAAACGGTAAACCCCGACAGTTTAGTAGGGGCAGCAAAAAAAGATCAATCAAAAGACTTGCGTTTTAATGATGATGATACTGCTCCAACAAGTAACGACACCAAAACTCTTCTTCAATATACTCCTGCCCTTCAGCGGGATACGATTGCTGTAATGCTTGAAAAACAGATCTCTGTTAAACCGGTAAGAGGCGGTATAAACACCAAATTTCATGAAGGAGCCGCAGCCGTATTTCCGGATGGTTCTATCATCTTCACACGCAACAATTATACTCCGGGCAACAAACAGACCAGCAGGGACAGAATAAATAAATTGAAGCTCTATATAGCTTCTGGAAAAAACCTGACAAAGATCACAGAGTTTACCTATAACAGCAATGAATACTCCACCGGTCATCCGACATTGAGCAGAGACGGAAATATTTTGGTTTTTACTTCTGACAGGCCCGGAGGCTATGGTGGAAGCGATCTCTATTACTGTGTAAGATCTGGAAACGGACAATGGACACAGCCATTGAATTTAGGTAAGCAAATTAACACCGAGGGCGACGAAATGTTTCCTGATCTGGACAAAAACGGGGTCTTAATTTTTGCGTCGACCGGTCATCCCGGTTTGGGTGGTTTAGATCTTTTCGAAGTAGCATTAAAGGAAATGAAGCCTGTATCAGCAATGAAAACCCTCGGCGCTCCGATTAATTCGCCAACCGACGATTTTGCAATGATCAAGGCGGCTGACGGCAAAAGTGGGTTCTTTAGCTCCAACCGAAGAGGCGATGATGATATTTACGAGTTTAAAAGAAGTCAGCATATGGTGCTCTTAGAAGGAACAATTACTGACGCCAGGACCAGACTGCCCTTGCGGGGAAGCCGGTTGCTGTTGAGACATTTGGACGGAACTGATACATTGAAAGTAAACAATAAAGGCGAATTCAGAAAGGAGATTTCCCTGGAAACAGATTATGAAACTACGGCGCAAAAAATTGGATACGTGAATCAGCTCGGCTTTGTAACTTCGGTCGGGATTGTGCAGGATTCAACGATTAAGCTAAACATCCGTCTAAATAAAACAGAGAGCCCGCAACAATATGTCCTCAGCAATTGCGATTCCTTAAAAAAAGTGTTCTTCACAAATAATATTTATTATGATCTGGACCGCAGTGAGATCCGGGCCAACGCAAGACCTGCCCTGGATGAACTGGCTGTATTAATGAAAAAATATCCGGAGATATCAGTGATCACTTCGAGCCATTGCGATACAAGGGCTTCAGAAATATACAACAGAAATTTATCCCTTAGAAGGGGTGAATCAGCAAAGGCATACCTGATATCAAAAGGAATAGCTCCAGATCGCGTAAGAGTGGAATACTACGGTAAAACAAGGCTGGTAAATCGTTGTTATGACGATGTACCATGTTCAGAGGAAGATCAGCAATTAAACAGACGTACAGAATTTGATGTCATTTTAAATGGTGTGAACATAACCAGGCAAAATTGTAATGAAAGATAGTCTGGCTAGGATCTGGGGAAAGGCCCGGATATTGAAAAATTCAACTGATTAAACCTTTTCCTTTTGTACAATTGCGGGCAATGTTTTTAACAGGATCTTTAGATCCAGCCAAAAGGAATGATTTTGAGCATAGAAGTTATCCAGCTTTTTACGTTCACGTTCAGACATATCCGCCTTGCCCCTGCGGCTCACCTGCCATAGACCTGTCAGACCCGCAGGACCTAAAAAGCGCATTGTCCATTCGTTGGATGTCAGCATTTCAGCTTCATACAAAGGAAGAGGTCTATTGCCAACCAGTGACATATCGCCCATAAAGACATTGAAAAGCTGAGGCAGCTCATCAATACTATACTTTCTGATAAATCTTCCAAAACCTGTTATCCTCGGGTCATTCTTGAGCTTTACAAAAGTAGTATCCCCGGTTTCCGACTTGTCATATTGGTTCAGGTCTGATAATTTTTTCAATTCCTCACTGGCCCCCTGCCTCATCGAGCGAAATTTATAAAAGTCAAAAATGCGATAACCTGTACCTACCCTTTTACTTTTAAAAATCACAGGGCCTTTTGATTCTGCAGCAACAATCAATCCGACTATTAACAAGAACGGAGAAAGCACTAATAAAGCCATTCCTGAGGTAACAATATCAAACAAACGCTTGGAAAATGGTATTTTATAAGTAAAGTCTATATTGGAAAGATCAGAAAGCTGAGGTTTGATCAGTTTAAACTTTACCAGGAATACGATTCTTTCACACAGATCCCTTAAGGGAACAGGGTCAGTATAAAGATCGTTAACTTTCAATTTCATAGCCTGGTCCCTCACCTTTTTATCGGCTTTTTTGCCCAGTAAAATAATCACAAGTCCTTTTAACAGCACATTTTTTTTAAGCTTATTTACATAATCAAAACATTCATGAGCGTCATCCACTTCGAGAAGTATCACGTCGGGCAATGTAAATAAAGACTGGTCCCTGAGGTAATTGTCGAGATGCTCAATATTTGATTCTGAATGGACTTCGAAAGATGCATTTAAACCAGGCAGCAGTTCTTTAGCAAACCAGGGAGCCGAATACAACAGAGATATAGATTTATGCGGTGTTACAGATAAATTATTGTCCTGCTGAATCATATTTTATAAAAACGTTAGAGATAGCTTCTTTAAGTTGTGTCGGATTAAAGGGCTTTGGCATACAATCATCCAGTTTAAATGGCATCTGAGAAACTCTTTTTTCTAAATTTTTTGCACCTGATAATATAATTACCGGTGTATCACGATAGAAACCGCTAATCTTTAAATTATGGATAAATGAACTTCCGTCAAAATAAGGCATCTCCAGGTCAGATAAAATGAGTTCAGGAGAATTGCCTTCTTCGAGCCAGGTCAGCGCCTCTACCCCACTTGTTTTAATAATAAGATCATATTGACCTGACAGAACGAAATTCAATAGCTTCAATATACTGACCTCATCGTCAACTACCAATATCTGTCTTTTAGCCATCTTAGATCAGCAAATAGATTATTAATTCTATTACGAACATACGAAATATTTTATAGAAGAATTTCACAAAAAAGTCGTTGCTCAGACAAGCAACGACTTTTCTTTCAAAACAAGTTAAATTACTTAGTTTTTAGGTTGTACCCTTCCTGATTTCCTGTCCTTGTCTCTTCCTATCAAATAACCTGCGCCAGCACCAACAACACCACCGATAATCGCGCCTCTTCCTTTTTTCTTATCAATTAGGGCACCGCCCAATGCTCCTGCTCCAGCGCCAATTGCTGTACCTTTTGCAGCCTCACTCCATCCTTTTTTCTTTGCAGGTGTTTCTTCACTATATTGTCTCGGCGCAGGGGCAGCATCATTACGCTCAGACAGCAATAATGTCCTTTTCTCTTCCCTCACCCTTGCTGCAACAATTTCATCCTGTTTTTTCTTTTCTTCAACCCGTCTGAAACTATCCAGTTTTAAACTGTCCTTTACGGCGGCTATTGCTTTCTGTTTCATTATCGCTTCTTCTTTAGCATTGTTATTACATGCTGACAAAGTAATTACTATAGCGAATATTGATAATATGTATTTCATGACTTTAAATTTTAGATGAACAAATATTGTACAGATACATAAGAAAAAATGATGCCAAACAATTATTTATCTTCCAGCGGCGAGTAGACTCCGGAGGCATCATCATCGGCATCATCACTTTCCCCGTCAGGATTTCCTGATATCCTGTCGTTGTCGTCATTCATTCTTGCAGTGGTCGTGGGACCATCAGACGAATGATCGGCATCCAGGCCGTGGTTGACGTTCTCATCATCAAACTTCAGATGATCTGATTTTTTCTTACTTTCCATAAAATATTTTTTAGACATCTGCCTATGTCTTAATTAACAAAAGGCTCCACCTTTAGTTTAAAATTTAATTGAACTGTCATATATGTCAATGCAGCATCACGTATTTTGATATTAATGTTCTAATCATTACTTTCACAAATAAATATTTTAATAATATGCGTACTACAGGAAAAGTAAAATGGTTTAATACCTCAAAAGGATTTGGTTTCATCACTCCGGCTGACGGAGGAAAAGATATTTTCGTGCATTTTTCAGCAATCGCCGGAGACTCATTTAAAGAACTCAATGAAGGTGATAATGTTGAATTTGAATTGAACGATGGCAAAAAAGGCCCGGAAGCATCGAACGTAAAGGTTCTTTAGTTAACCGAATCAAGCAAAAAGGGGTATTGTTAAGGCATGCCCCTTTTTTATTTCGCTGCTCTTTAGCTACCCGCATCAAAATGAATGAAACCATCAGTATATTGGGTTGCGGCTGGTACGGACTTCCGCTTGCAAAAGCACTTAGATCCCAAAATCACCTGGTAAAAGGATCAACGACCAGTCCGGGAAAAATGGCAATGCTCAGACAAGCCGATATTGAGCCTTTTCTGATCAGCTTTGAGGAAGACAGAATAGCTTACGACCCAAAATTTTTCAATAGCAAAATCCTGGTTATTTGTATCCCGCCAAAGAGAAGTGCGGGTGGCCAGTCTGGCTTCCCCGATAAAATTCAGCATATTCTGAATGCTGCTGAAAATGGGAGCATAGAAAACATCATATTTATCAGTTCAACTGCTGTATATGGCGATCACAACAAGATGGTAACCGAATCTGATGAACCTGATCCAGAAACACCTTCGGGACAGGCCATGGTCCAGGCAGAGCAGATCCTGCGGCATCAGACGACCAAGACCACTATCATCAGATTCGCAGGGCTAATAGGGCCGGAAAGAGACCCTGCAAGGTTTTTCGCCGGAAAAACAAATGTACCAAATGGCCGTGCTCCGGTAAATCTCATTCATCTTGAGGATTGTATCGGCCTTACTATTTCTATACTTGAGCAAAATGCATTTGGTCATATTTTTAATGCCGCTTGTCCTGACCATCCTTCAAAACAAGATTTTTACGCTAAGGCCGCTGTCAGGTCAAAACTGGAAGTCCCAACATTCATTGACGAGCTCAATCAATGGAAGACCGTGTCTACCAATCACATACCATCATTACTGAAATATAAATATAAAATACCCAACTGGTCGGACTGGCTCCGTTCAGATAAATTATAAATTTGCTGCTATCCGGAGCGTATAAAAATGATAACTTGCCGGGCATATCACTATAATAAAATATGAAATTGACCATTTTGGGGGCTGCGCAGCAGGTCACAGGCAGCATGCATTTATTGCAGTTAGAAAATTACAATATACTTATCGATTGCGGGCTGGACTATGAAAAAGAAACTTTTCAGGAGGAAAATCAGTACTTTCCATTTGATCCCGCGGCTATCGATGTAGTGATCCTGACACATGCACATATCGACCACTCCGGCAATCTTCCGACCCTGGTAAGAATGGGCTTTAACGGTCAGATATTGGCGACGCCGCCTACCGCTGATCTTACGGAGCTGCTCCTTCAGGACTCCGTAAATATTTTTATCAGCAAACAAAACAAACACTCGAAAGGTAAAAGACACAGATCCGGGCCTCAGCCGCTATATCTTCAAAAACACGTAAACGATACGATGGAGCGTTTTATTACCATAACGTTTCATAAGGAATTTAAAATCAACAGCCAGGTTTCTTTAACCTTTATCCCCGTTGGCCATCTCCTTGGCGCAGCGGCGGTGGTCCTTACTGTGAATGAAGGAGGATCTGAAAAAAAAATAGCCTTCACGGGTGATATCGGCCGGAAGAACTACCCGGTACTGGTCGATCCCCAGCCAATTCCGCAAGTCGATTACCTCGTTTCCGAGTCTACTTACGGTGGCCGCTTTCACAGTACAGGGACCACTCTGGAAGACAAACTTGTTGAAACCATCAATGAAACCTGTGTAAAGTTCCCGGGACGGCTGATCATACCCGCATTCAGCATAGGGAGAACACAAGCGCTGGTGTATGCCTTAAACAAGATCTTTACCGAAGGTCTGCTCCCACCCGTCAAAATATTTGTAGACAGCCCGTTAGCAACTTTTGCAACCGATGTCTACCGAAAACATCACCATCTGCTCAATGAGGATTCACAGCATTTTTATCAGACAAAAGGAGACGAGTTTGAGTTTGAAGAGCTGACCTACGTGCATGACAAAAAAGAAAGCCTGTCAGTATCAAACTACCACGAACCCTGCATCATCATCTCTTCCGCAGGAATGCTGGAAGGCGGACGCATCCAGGACCACCTTTATTACAACATACAAAACTACTACTGCACCATTCTTTTCATAGGATATTGCGCCAAAGGAACACTTGGCGACAGGTTATTGCGGGGCGATCCGATCGTCCGCCTGCGAAACCGGGAGCTTATGGTTTACGCGACCATTAAACAGACAGACCTGCTCAGCGGACACGGCGATCACAATGATCTCGTGGAAACAGTTAAACAGCAGGATCCGGCAAAACTCAAACAAGTATTTTTAGTTCATGGCGAGCTTAGCAGAATGCTGCCTTTAAAACTCGCACTGGAAGAACATGGCTATGAAGTTAATCTACCTGAAAAAGGTGAAATATACCAGTTATAAAAATATCTCATCACGCATAATGTGTAGTAAATAGTATACAAAAAATCTGCGATTCAAAGATTAGCACCTCTTTTTTACCATTTTCACGGCGGGCAATTAAGCCATTGATTATTAAAGCTTTCCCAGCTAAAATCCGGGAAAATGTGCTTTGGCAGGATTATTTCAAGCAGGTAATCGTTCGTAGATAAGAATTATGAACGAAAGAACATCTAACTACTTGAAAAATGAAATCTAAAATTACTAAAGCCGCGATGGTATTGTCCTTAGTGGGATTATCAGCGCAATTATTTGCACAGGAAGCCGATTCACAAACGGGTGATAAGTTTTCGAAGAAATATTTCCGGACATGGTCTGTCGGAATTAACGGAGGTATGCTAACTCATTACACGCCTTTCAACAGCAGGAATAACGGAGATTTCAGTACTCCTTATGAAGACTGGGGATACGGGGGTTACATCAAAAAGCAGATCATCCCCGGATTTGGTATCCAGGCAGATTTCCTTGCTGGTAAAGTAAGAGGTGGCTATCCAAATGCAACTCCGGGCAGCACAGCTACCTTTGAGTCGAAGATCGAATGGTCAGCCGCAGTGAGCGGTAACTTTACCATTGCCAACATGAGCTTAAATCAAAAGCGCAATGTACTTTCCCCTTACCTGACCGCAGGTGCCGGATACATGTCATCAGCAGCTACCACTGATGCTACTGTTAACGCAGCAAACACCGGCTACAACCGTAACTGGTTCATTCCAATTGGCGCAGGTTTTAAATTTGGTGTATCCAAAGGAGTCAACATCGATCTTGGTTATTCTGTGAACTTTGTAAAAGCAACCAATTTCGATGGTGTAAGCGGTTCTGCTAATGACAGGTTTTCCTATGCCCATGCCGGGCTGGAGATCGCCCTGGGCAGAAAAGGTACTTCACAACTGCAAAACTATAGCGCAGTTGCTGCCATCCGTGAAGAAAGTGCAGCAGAGAGTGCGGAGTTGAGGAAAGCATTATCTTCAGCAGAAGAGAATGCAAAAAGAGATAAAGAAGAACTGGCCAAGCAACTTGCTGATGATGACAGTGACGGCGTAGCAAACAAGTTTGACAAATGCCCGGGCACTCCCGCAAACACAGTAGTTGACGGTGCCGGATGTCCGCTGAAGACCCCTGCGCCAGTAATCCAGGAAAAAGTGATCATTACCGAAGCTGACCGTAAGGTGGTTGATGAAGCGATCAAAAATCTGGAGTTTGACTTAGGGAAATCCACTATCCGTTCCGTTTCTTACGAGACACTGAACAGAGTTGCGGCACTATTGGTAGAGAAAAACTTTAGCTTAAAATTAGCTGGTCATACCGACAATACAGGATCCATGGCATTGAACCTGCGTTTGTCTAAAGACAGGGCAGAATCGGTGAAAGCATACCTGGTATCGCAAGGAGCAAATGCTTCCCGTATCGAAGCTACAGGTTATGGTCCAAACCAGCCGATTACAACGAATAAGACAGCCGAAGGCCGTCAGAAAAACAGAAGGGTAGAATTTACTTTATATTAAGGTCAAAAAACCCGAATAAAAAAAGGCCGCTTATTAAGCGGCCTTTTTTTATGAAGCTATTTTTCCTATTTCTCTTTTGGAACAAATACCAATGAAGCAATAACCGACAACACCAGCACCCCGCCTACTATTGATAGTGACAATGGAGATGAAATGTGGTAAATCGGTGCGATCACCATTTTCACACCTATAAAAGAAAGGATCACCGCCAGTCCGTATTTCAGCAAACTAAACATGTGTATGAAATTGGCAAGCAGGAAGTATAATGCCCTCAGACCCAATATTGCGAAGATATTAGAAGTATACAAGATCAGCGGATCATCCGGTGCAATCGCAAAAATTGCAGGAATAGAATCCACTGCAAACAATACGTCAGTAAATTCAATGACTGCCACAACCACCAATAAAGGAGTCGCCAGCTTAACCCCGTTCTCCACAGTAAAGAACTTTGCGCCGTCAAACTCTTTACTTACCTTAAAGAGCTTATAGATCAGTCTGGCACCCGCACTCTTGCTAAAATCTTTTTCCTCATCGTCATCATCACCGCTCATACCCGATTTTATTCCCGCATAGATCAGGAACAGTCCGAATACTAACAATACTATATTGATCTGAACCTGATGACCTAAAAGAGTCATCTCCGGCAGATAAGTAAGGTTTATCAATCCTACTCCCGCAAAAATAAAGATAGCCCTGAATACCAGGGCACCAATGATTCCCCAGAACAACACCTTATGATGCAATTCCTTTGGAACATTAAAAAACCCGAACACCAAAATAAAGACAAAAAGATTGTCCACAGACAATGCCTTTTCAATCCAGTAAGCCGACTGAAACTGGGTAAACTTCTCAAATCCGGAGACATAATAGATTACACCGCTAAAGATCATTGACAATGAAATCCATACAATGGACCATATGGCAGCTTCCTTGCTGCTTACCGCATGCACCTTCTTATTAAATACTCCCAAATCCAGCAGGAGCATCACTACTACTAAAACCCCGAACCCAATGATTACACCGGGGTGGTTGATCAAATTATCCATTTCTATTTTAATTTATAAATTATGCTTTTGTAATAAGCCGCCTTAAAAATGCTAAAAAAGATCAGTTTTAAGCATGGCTTTTAAAATATTTGCCTGTACATCGAAATTATTCAGGTGATCCAGGAAATCAATGTCTGATATTTTCAGGTAATTTTCCTCCAGCAGTTCTGTAATTTCGCGGGGGATATAAGTTTTCAATGCAGCAGCATCGCTCACCAGCTTATCATTTTTGAAAGACAGCTCCTGTACAAGCCTTCCCTTTTCAGAGAGGTTATTTGTCCAGTCAATCCCTTCCAATTCGCTCAGTTCAAAAAACAAAAAGAGGTTCCTTCTCGGGAAGAACAAAAAATGCTTGTCAATATCGATAAACTTATAAAGTTCAACAACCAGCTGCCCGGACTTCAAACCGTAAAAAAACTCTGTTCTGAATTCATGCTTGCAGAGTAGTCCCATCAATTTCCGCTCGATGCTCGCATGCACATTGATATACATGTCCTTCGGGTCAAAAGCAATCAGGGTGGCCAGCTGCTCAGTCGACAGGTCATAAAAGAAATCTTTTGCATACCTGGAACTGAAGGCGTTGATATTCTTTGCAAACGGAAAATCTGTGCTCAGATCCGAAAGCACCTCATAAAGCCTCCTCAAAGACAAGTTGATCTTCAAGGCCTGTTTTTGCTTATCCAGGTTAAAGCTTTTTTCAGAAAAGACCGCATCGCTCATCTTCCGGATCAGTTCCTTGTTCAGGTCTATCTCATCGTAGATCAAGCTAACGTTCTTTTCGTTGCTTTTTTTGATCTTTCTCAAAAGCTCTATCAGACTGGCAGTAAACTGAACATGAAAAAGCTCCAGCTTGTCAATATCCAGTTCTTCGTTATTCTCAAACAACTGGTGGATCACCTGGCTTCGTAAATAGATCTTATAAAGGATCTCCTCTTCAAAAAACACAGAGAGCAGCTGTAACCGGCTGATCTCTGCGCGTGAAGTCCTTAATATATTTACATGCCGTTCATCCATTTGTTAAAATTAATTAACGCGGGTGACGTTCTTCTTCAGTTCTTCCTCCAAAGTTTTTAACTCCCCGTCCAGTACTCTCCTGCTCTGCGCACCAGCCTCATGAATCTGTTTCACCTCATTCAGTGTATCGATCAGTGATTTGGTAGTCATTTTCAGTGTCTCCAGGGAAACAACTGTTTTCTCATTCTCCTTAGCCACATCAATACTGTTCTGTTTCAGCATCTCTGCATTTTTCTGCAAAATGGTATTGGTCGTATCAGAGATCTTTTTCTGCATCTCCACATTGGCCTTCTGCCTTTGCAAAGCTACAGCTATGGTCAGCTGATTTTTCCAAACCGGAATGGTCGTAGACACAATAGACTGCGCCTTTTCAGCAATAGAAGTATTGTTGTTCTGAACTACCCTGATCTGTGCCAGGGACTGCAGCATGATAAAACGAACGATCTTCATATCCGCCAGACGCTTGTCCAGCCGGCTCACAAAATCCCTCAGATCGGCGATCTCATAATCCTGGTAATCAGCCGGGCGACCTTCCATCTCCGTCAATTTCAAACTCAGCTCATTATATTTCAGCTGCCCCGAAATGATCAGTTCCTCCATCTCATGGATATAATTCACATTGCTGTCAAACATGGTCTGCAGCGAACTGTTGTCTTTAATGGAATTTAAACGTCCCGCCTTGATCTTATTGGTGATCTTATCAATGTTATTGACTACGACATCATACTTTTGAAACAGTTTCTTCACATCAGTGACCAGGTTCTTCAGAAAAGGAATTTTAGATAAGAATGATTTGAAGCCGCTTTGCTCCAGTTCATTTACATCAATATAATTCAGCTCTGTCAGCAGCTCATTGATCAGGCCACCCACCTCACCACTGTTGTAAGTACGCACAGACGACAAAAAGTCGTTACTGTACTTCTCCATAGAGTTCTGCGTCTCCACCCCATAGTTCAATATAGAGTTCACATCAGAAGGCTCCAGCGATTTACCCAGCTCCTTATACTTCTTCTCGTCCTCGGTGCTCAGCACGGTCAGGTCCACATTGCCCTCTTTGTCGATCTTTGCCGGCGTCAGGCTCTGTGTTTCATTTTGATTCGTTTCCATTTTTATTTAATTAAAAACCAATGGGTCTATAAATAACTTTGTCCGACAGTCCTAACTGTCTCTTCCAGCTTCTTGTCCTTAGTCGGCTCGCCTATTGCGTTGAACTTCCATTCCCCGTTTTTCTTGTAAAACACGCCCAGCACCATAGATACATGCCCGGCAAAACCTGCGCCGTTGGCGATATCATAAGTCGCGAAAACCTCATTTACCATTTTAGGACTACCCTCATAAATACGGATAGACGCAAAAGGAATGGTTCCAAAATCATGACCTCTGAAACTGTTCAGTACAAAAGCCACATAGTTTACACTGGCATCCAGTCTGGAAAGATCCAGCGTGATCACCTCATTGTCCAGGCCATCATCACCACCCATATCACCGGTCAGGTCATCGCCACTGTGGCGGGCCGAGCCATCCTTTGAAGTCAGGTTACCAAAGTAAACCACATCCTTCAGCTGTTTGTTCTCGTCAAACATTGCACAGCTGGCATCTAGATCGACAGCTTCCTTGGTTTTACTAAAGCCAAACATACCTTTTTTCTCTATAGCACCCCAGTTGATCCCTACACAAACGCTTTGGAGTTTACTTCCATTCGTTTTTTCAAGACTGATGCGCTGTCCCTTTTGAAGATTAATTGCCATAATTTCTTATTGATATTTGTTTAAATAATCCTGCAGGCCGCCTTTCATACCCATACCCACAGCTTCGAATTTCCATTTTCCTTCACGCTTGTAGATCCTTCCGAATTCAACAGCAGTCTCAATAGAAAAATCCTCTTCCAGCTCATATTTCAATAATACCTCGTTCGTTACCGCATCAAAAATACGAACGAAAGAATTCCTCACCTGTCCGAAATTCTGTCTTCTGTTCTCCGCATCATGAATGGTTACCACCACACAGATCTCAGACACTGCATCACCGGCTTTGGTCAGATCCACCTTTATTTGCTCATCATCACCGTCGCCATCGCCGGTCAGGTTATCACCAGTATGCTCAACCGACTCATCCGGCGACTTCAGGTTGTTATAAAACACAAAATGATCATCAGAAACCAGCTTTTTGTTCTCATTAAGGATAAAAACAGAAGCATCCAAATCAAAAGCAGTTCCCGTTGAAGAACTGTTGGTATCCCATCCTAAACCAATTGTAAATTTCGGAGCATCAATATTTTGTCTCTGCCCCTTTTGTAAGTTAATGGCCATATTATATCAATTTATATTTGTTGTTTATCATGTTATTCTTTAAAAATTCCAGGTTCCTGGCATAGCACTCAATCAAATGATAACTATTGCCCAATGCAAGATCATAAAGACTATTCTTAAACCCCTCCGTCTGCCTTTCCAGGAAGATGGTGAAGCTGTTGAAATCGCAATTTAAGATATATTTGACAATCCTTGTATTAAAACAAAAATTACCGCCTTTAATGACTTCATCCAGATCAAAAACAGACTTTATCCGGTGATAATTTAAATGGTTTTCAATATTAGGATGGATGTCATGATTCACCAACTCAGCATAGTACAGCATAAAAATATCATTCTTCAGGCCATACTCCCTCACCATTTTCATGATCATTTTCTCATGGCTCCCGGTGATCTTGATGTCATCCAGAAAGAACAGTGTCTTACCTTCCAGAAAATCCTTATCAATATGAAATGAATCATTGCCGATCAGTTTAATCCTGTCTTCTGCACTCAGTTCACCATAATCCTCTTTATAGGTGATGGTCCGGTGCACCTTAGCTTCCTGCACCACCAGCCGCCCATGGTCTACCAGCCAACGGTTCAGCTGGTTTACAAAATGATTTTTCATGGCAAAAGTAGCCGTGGGTATAAAGCAATATGGGCTTGATATCACGACAATCTGCTCGGTGACCAGGTTATCCTCCAGGAAACCCTTGATAAAACCATTGGCCAGCTCCCTTCCAAATTTATGGGCAACATCATCATCGCCAAACTTAAAGCGGCTATAATCATCCGCTTCAAAACCGAAATGAGCGGTATGCTGTATTTTGTGTAGTGAATAAGTATAAGGGATCATAAAAGTAAGGATGATATGGTTAAATGATTTGAATTGATAAGCAGGCTTTTAATCCCGATGGCTTCAGCACCTTTAACGTCTGCCAGCGGATTATCGCCCACATGTATGATTTCATGTAATTCCAATTCAACGTGTTTATCTCTGTCTATCGTATCCAGCATCAGCTGAAAAAACTTCAGATTGGGCTTAGACATCCGCACCTCATCCGAATACAGCTGAAAATCAAGCAGCTGGTCCAGCTCCAGGTGGTTCAGTATTTTCCGCAGTGTCCGGCCCTTTATAAAACCTGTATTGCTCAGCAAACTTGTGCTGCTCAGGTCTTTGTCTTTCAGGCTGCGCAGCACACCCATACTGTCCGGACAATACACCAGCGGCATATTTTCCAGCAGTAAAATCTCCATTCTGTCATACAGCTCGTCAATGTCAATATCCTGAAAAGCAGTAGAATAATCATTGATGATGCTGATCACCATCAGGTACATTTCCTCCGCATCAATGTTCTTCCCTGTCCGCTCATTGATCGCGTTGACCATCAGGTCCACCTTCCTGAAAATGACAGAAACCTCTTCCGGAGATTTCCCCGCAGCATTGAAATTGGCATGAAAATACCGCGCCCTTTCCGCCTTAAAAGCAGGGTTGGACTTAATCAGCGTAAGCCAAAGATCAAATGAATAATGTTTATATGAAGGCATTCTGAGCGTGCTGTTTTTTGTTTTTTGATCAATAATAACACCCAATGTTACAAAAAAACCATTACTTTTTATCTGTAGCTATGTTATATTTTGGGTCTTCAAGGATATTGACTACGATCACATCTTCCGCATTTTTCAGCAGCAGCCTGCAGTCAGGGCTCAAATGTTTCAGCAGCAAATGCTTACCGGCACCCCGGTAGCGTTCGGTCAATTTATTGAGTGCTTCAATGCCGGACATATCCGCCACGCGGCTGTCCTTAAAGTCCACGACAACCTTCAGCGGGTCATTCCCCACATCAAACTTTTCGTTAAAAGCAGTGACAGAACCAAAGAACAAAGGCCCGTAGATCTCATAATGCTTTACGCCCTCAGCATCCGTATATTTCCTCGCCCTGATCCTTTTGGCGCTCTCCCATGCAAATACCAGCGCAGAAACAATCACACCGATCAGTACAGCCAAGGCCAGATTGTGCAGCCATACCGTGATCACAGCAACCAGAATCCCGACAAAAACATCCTGTTTCGGCATCTTATTGATGATCCTGAAACTCATCCACTCGAAGGTGCCGATCGCTGCCATGATCATTACACCGGTCAGCGCCGCCATAGGTACCTTCTCTATCAATGGCGCACCAAAAAGCACGATGCTCAATATGATCAGCGAAGCCACAATGCCCGATAACCGTGACCTCGCTCCCGCAGAAAGATTCACCTGTGTCTGCGCAATCATCGGGCAGCCGCCCATCCCCGTAAAAAAACCGTTCAATATATTGGCAGTACCCTGCGCTATACACTCCCGGTTACTGTTTCCCTTGGTTGCCGTGATCTCGTCTACAATATTCAGCGTCAGTAGTCCCTCAGTCAGCCCCACACAAGCCATGATCAGGCCATAAGGCAATATCACCTTTAGCATTTCCAGATCAAAAGGTACCCTGGGAATGTGAAAGGGCGGAAAGCCACCACCCACCGCAGCAATATCCCGCACCGTCTTCGTATCAATACCAAACCCAAAAGCCAGCAAGAAAACAATGACAATTGCCGCCAGAGAAGCAGGTACAGCTTTGGTCAGTTTGGGCAGCAACACCACAATAGCAATAGTCAGAGAAACCAGGCCCAGCATGATCCAAAACGCAGAACCGCTCAGCCAGACAGACTGCCCGTTAACCACAGTTTTAAACTGTTCCAGCTGCGCCATGAAAATGACTATGGCCAGGCCGTTCACAAAGCCAAACATGACCGGTTGCGGCACCAGTCTCACAAACTTACCCAGCTTAAACAAACCGACAGCGATCTGGATCACACCCGCCAAAGCCACCGCAGCAAACACATACTCCAGCCCATGAGATTTCATCAGTGCAATAAGGACAATCACCGTAGCGCCCGCCCCACCCGATATCAAACCCGGTCTGCCGCCAAGCACCGAAGTGATCAAGCCCATAATGAAAGCTGCATACAAACCCGTCAGTGGCGGAAAACCAGCCAAAATCGCAAAAGAAAGTGACTCCGGCATCATGGTCATTGCCACCGTCAGACCGGCAAGTATTTCCGTCCTGTAGTTTATTTTCTGAGAAAAATCAAAAAGCTGGGGTAAGGTCTTCATAAATACCACAAAGAAAACTACTGGTAAGTATAGGCAAACTGGTCATCAGTACTCGCATCCGCAAATTCCCCATCTGGAAAAGCTGTCTCCACTTCCATTTTCAGATACCTTAAATCTCCGAAGATACTCGCCAGCGCCGCCTCAGCAGCATCCATAGCTGTCGCTATTTTCACCATTCCGTTTACCGGAACCAGTTTTGTCGCATCTACAATAATCCACATCCCGCCCAGGTAAACCTCAAAACAAGCATGGAAATCCTGGGGTTTCAGTTTATACGCATACGCAGTAAAATATCTGGCCGGAATAGTAAGCGCCCTGCAAAGTGCAATGCCCAAATGCGCAAAATCCCTGCATACCCCCACGTGCTCGGTAAGCGTATCATGTGCTGAGGTATTCGAATTGGTATAACCCTTTTTATATTCTACATTATTATAAACCCAGTCCCTGATGGCAATCACCTGCCTATATGGATTGCTGATCTTACCAAAATTAGTCGAAGCAAACTTATATAGCTTGTCCGACTGGCAATACCTGCTCGGGTTCAGATAAGGCAGTACATTAGCCGGCATCAGGTTGATCGGCACTTCGTCCAGCGTCCTGGCAAGCACACGCTTACACCCGTTCTCTACCACCGCCTTATATTCAAGATTGATCAACCCCTTATGAGGAATATCCAGCACCTTAAACACCTTCTCACCCCTGTCTGCCACCCACTCCGATGTTTTCAGCTCAGGGTCAGAAGAAAAATACTCCTCCGTAACCACCTGGCCCCCATATTTATATGCCTGCACACTTAAAATAATTGTGGAAGGCGCCAGTACTTCATATTTTAGCTTTGCCGATACCTCAAACCTCATATAGAATTCTCCTTTGGCAACGGCATCTTGTCAAATACGAGGTTCATCCATTCTTCAGGAATATTGTGCAATGCCTTTTTCAGTTCATCTGCCCACTGGTCAGAAATACTTTCCAGGTCCCTTTTGGTATACCTGTACTCTACCATTTCGTAGCTGTTGTTTTGATAAAGCACCACATCGATCGGAAAATCAACATCATTGGCACTCACCCTGGTGGAATCAAAAGACAAAAAACCCGTCTTCAGTGCCAGCTGCATACTCGACTCGCTGGTCAGCGTCCGGTTCAGGATCGCCTTGCCATGGTTCGAATTACCTATTGCCACATAAGGCGCGCCCTCGCCCAATTCCACCCAGTTTCCTTCCGGATACAGCAAGAACAGCTTATGCTCTTCATCATCCTTCAGCTGGCCGCCGATAATGGTGTGCAGGTTAAACTTCAGTCCGCCTGCTTCCAGGTCCAGCTTATCCTCCCTTCCTACACGCTTTACCTGCTCTCCAAAAGCATTTACGGCTTTGTAAAGTTTGTTGTGTACCTCCCCCTCGTCAATCAGTTCCTTAAAATACAAAACCGCCTTGTCCCTTACCGAGCGCAAGCCGCTGGTCATGATAAACAAAGAATACTTGTCACGCTGCTCTATATAAACCTTCTTTTTTTGTGTGGTGTCCGATCCCGAAGTGATCCTTGTATCAGCTATTGCTACTAACCCCTCTTTAACCTTGATTGCTAAACAATATGTCATTTGCGAATTTAATCATTTATTCGCTATCTTTCATTTTCTAACCATTTATATGATATACAATAAGACCGGGCAAACATATAATGCAACAAGGAAGGCGGACCCTTTTATTGTGGATAAGCTTTTTCAATTAATGGCTCCCAAACCCGATCAGCTCTACCTTGACATCGGTTGCGGCACTGGCAACTATACCATAGCCCTGGCAGACAAAGGACTTAAACTTTATGGGGTTGAACCGTCAGAGCAAATGCTCAAACAGGCAAGAGCTAAAAATCCGCAGATCAAATGGCAAACAGGCACATCAGAGAAAATACCATGCGAGCACTCCTTATTTGACGGGGTAATCGCCACTTTGACGCTGCACCACTGGATCAACCTGGAACAATCTTTCAAAGAAATCAGCAGGGTATTAAAAAATAAAGGGAGGCTTGTCATTTTCACCTCTACACGAGAGCAAATGAAGGGCTATTGGCTCAACAAATATTTTCCCGCAATACTGCGTTCGTCCATACAGCAAATGCCAGCTTATCGTGACCTCGAAGAAGCCGTCAAAGCATCCGGCATGGTCATTACTGCCAGAGAAAAATACGATATTCACAAAGACCTGCAGGATTCTTTTCTCTATATCGGCAAGAACAATCCCTACCTGTACTTCGACGAGCAAATCAGGAACGGAATCTCCTCATTCGCTTTATCTGCTGATGATAAGGAGATACAGGAAGGACTTTCCAGTTTATCACATGATCTGGAACATGATCAGTTCATCGACATCAAAAAACGGTATGCCAATGACCTCGGAGATTATGTATTTATTACCGTAGAGAAGAAGTAAGCTAAGAGCCCCGCAATATCTTCTCCATCTTCCTTCCCTTCGCCAGCTCATCCACCAGCTTATCCAGGTATCGGGCCTGCTTAGTCAGGGGATTTTCGATTTCCTCTATACGATATCCGCAGATTAATCCGGTGATCAGGCCTGCATTGGGATTTAACGAAGCCATTTGAAAGAAGGTTTCAAAAGTCACTTTTTTTTCAATCAGGTCTCGTAGTTTTTTGTCATCGAAGCCAGTTAACCATTGTATGACCTGATGCAGCTCTTCTTTTGTCCTGCCTTTCGCTTCTACTTTTTGCACATACATAGGATATACCGAGGCAAAGGTCATCCTTGCAATACGTTCATTGTGTTTATCGGTTGTGTTCATATCTTATTATTTGATTGATCTTCTCCAATCGCTATCCGGCTACTGCAGGCGGGCCTGGAAGAATGCGGCTGTTTCAGCAATGACCAGCTCCCAGTTGCCTGCTTTCGAAAATCCATGATCCGCCCCGGCAATTTCTACCCACTTATTCGGTAGGCCTTTATCATTCAGGATGCCGGTAAACTTCTCATATTCTGCCTTGCTGCCATCGGGAAGATCGGCTACCGCATTGGATTCAGGGCGTACATTGATGGTCGCCTTTCCCCGGCCCTGAATAGCCAGCCACATGGGGCTGACGGCCATATATGCCAGCACATTAGCCTGAACGGGCTCTGCACCTACAGCCCTGTATATCACCTCGCGTATCCTTGGATCCAGTGCCTGTACCTCCGATTCGTTCTGAAATGCGAAATTGGTCGCACCTGCCCAGTTGCCCGCAACTTTAATCCGGTTATCGGCATTCTTGTCGCCATAAGCATAAAGCAATGCCAATGTACCTCCAGCGCTGTGCCCGGCAATACTCCATTTATCAGCACTCACTCCCCATTCAGCGGTTTTGGATACCCCAACATTAATAGCGGCCTGTACGTCGTTTAGCTGATCGGCCATCTTTACAGGGCTCAGTTTATGCACGATGGGATTACTTAGAACACCGTCAATGTTCACCAGACGATAGTTTACATTAAGGACAACAAATCCCCTGGCCGAGAATTGTTGCGCAGGTAAAGAAATTTCGGCTTTATCACCGGCTACAAATCCCCCGCCATGCAGCATTACAACCACCGGCGTCTGCTCGTTTCTCCTTTCAGGAAGATATACATCCATTTTTTGTTTCGCATCAGCACCAAAACTAACATCAGTGATGATCTGCGCTGATCTGAAATCTTTCTTATCCTTCTTACAGGAAAAAATGACCAGACAGGCACTTATAAAGAGATAGACAATTGACTTTTTCATTTAATGTTTTTATAAATAGAGCAAAAATTGTTCCCATAGGAACAAGTGTCAACGGCAATATAAAATTCTAAATCCATTTTCCAACAAACTTTGAGAAAGCATCCCTGTACTGGTCGCCGACAGTAATCAGCGTCTTGCCGATATGGACCGAGCTTTTTGTCATGGAGGTGATCTTGTCGAGCGAAATGATAAATGAACGGTGTACGCGCATGAAACGTTTAGGAGGTAATTTTTCTTCGAGTGCCTTGAGGCTGTTGAGGGACAGGATGGCTTTCTCGGCGTTCTTCAACTGAAGTTTTACGTAATCCTTCAGCCCCTCAATATACAGGATGTCATCCAGGGCGATGCGTACAAGCTGATATTCCACTTTCAGAAAAAGATAATTGTTGTCTGCGTGTTCGGTTTCATTTACAACGAGGGCTGGTGTCGCAGGTTTATTTTGCAATTCGGCATATTTTAAGGCCTTTTGGCCTGCACGCAGGAACTCTTCGTAATTAAAGGGCTTTAGCAGATAATCTAAAGCATCGACCTTGTAACCTTCCAATGCAAACTGATTGTAAGCAGTTGTAAAGACAATGCGGGGCTTATCGGCCCCCGTATCCAGCACCCGCGCCAGCTGGATGCCGTTCAGGTCGGGCATTTGTATGTCCAGGAATATCAGGTCGATCTTCTGTGTGTGAATGGCTTTTAGTGCCTGCACTGCATCTGGGTATTTTCCCGCCAGATTTAAAAATGGCGTTTGTTCAATGAATTTGCTCACCTGATCCAGCGCCAGAGGTTCATCATCAACTGCGATACAATTCAAGATCATGACAAATTGAGAATTAAGTGAACAATATATTCATTATCGGCACTGAGCTCGCAGATCTCCAGTTTATATTTACCCGGGTAAAGCAGGTCAAGCCTCCGGCGGGTATTCATCAAACCTATGCCGCTATTGGTATCTAAGCTAACACTATTATCTTTCATGACCGAATTTCTTATGGTAATGTCAAGCTCACTGCTGCGCTGCAGGATCAGGATATCAATATGGCTCTGCTGCGTTGTTCTCACCCCGTGCTTAAAGGCATTTTCCAGGAAAGGCAGCAGCAGCATTGGTGCCATGGGCATATCCAGGAAGTTGACAGGGATATCGATATTTACCTTCACTGCTTCGGTTAGCCGCAATTGCATCAGGTTAATATAATCTTCCACAAAGGCGATTTCCTGGCTGAGCATGGCATGCCCCTGATGTGTTTCATAGAGCAGATACCGCATCATCCGTGAAAGCTGGTGAATGGCCTGACCTGCCAAGTCCGCGTCAACCTGGGTAAGCACATAAATATTATTCATTGTATTAAAAAAGAAGTGCGGGTTGATCTGGGCTTTAAGCAAAGACAATTCTGAAGTGATCTTGTCTTTTTCCAGCTCCTCACGTTTTTGCCAGTCTTTCTGCCATTTCCGGACAGCGGCCAGGCTGGTACTGATCCCGAGTACCAGGACAGACATGACCAAAGTAAATACCTGCAGTATATTTTCTCCGCGGTGTGCCAAGATCTGCTTCATCACGCGTTTGAGGAAGGCCTCGTCAAAAAATCGGTGGAGATTGAATAAATGATCACTCCAGCCGTCTAAAATTACGATTGCTATGACCACGCCAATGATTAGTGCAATGTAGTAACCGGGGTGATTTTTTAATAAAAACCTCGGCACCAAAACAAAAGCATTTACATAAAATGCAATCACGAGCAAGCCAAACGTAATCACCTGTCTTATCCAGAATAAATAATGAATATCAATCCCCGAAAAGATTGGCAGGTAAAAAAATATCCCAATTCCAAATACGCTCCACACCAGGACATGGACCAATATGGTGATCAGTTTACTTTTTGACAGGCGTGGCATCATTTTCTCAATTAACGGTGCAATATCACTTATTAGATCATTACCTGCAAATTCAACCGATGGCGGACCCCTTTTCACCGATGAACAGGCAGTCATAATCTTTATCGGCTAAAAAACCCTCCCTATCTATAATCGTCCGCTCATCGTCTATTTCATTTTACCGCGGCCAAATTAAGGGTTGCTTTGTGTCAATCATTTAAAGATATGAAGCTTAAACATTTACTTTCAGCTGCCATGCTGATTTTGACAACTCAGATTTATGCGCAGACCGGCCGCCAGGTAAGTGGTGTGGTAAAGGATTCCACAGGTGCGGCGCTACCGATGGCAACGGTCAAATTGCTCACAGTTAAAGACAGTTCAATTGTTGTTGCCAATGCTGACGGTAAGTTCATCTTCTCTTCAGTAGAGGTCAGTCAGTTTAGCCTGCTGGTTTCTTCTTTAGGTTACCAGGCAGTAAAACGGCGCTATACGCTTATTCCCGGCAGTACAACAGCTAAGTTAGATCCGATCATTTTAAAAAGTGATACCATTTCGCTGAAGGGCGTCACAGTCACCAGTGCTGCTGTCAAAATAAAGGAGGATACCGTTGAATACAATGCGGCGGCATATAAAGTGTGTCTGGGTGCTGCAATAGAAGATGCCCTCAAAAAAATGCCGGGATTAGAGGTAGGAAGAGATGGCAGCATCTCAGCCCAGGGTAAACAGGTAAGTAAAGTTCAGCTAAATGGTAAGGATTATATGGCGGGCGATGTCAAAAGCCTCACCCGTAACCTGCCTGCGGACCTGGTACAGAATGTACAGGTCATTGACGATCATGGCGATCAGGCCAGGCTCACGGGCGTCAAAACCGGTGAGTCACAGAAGGTACTGAACATCAACATCAGGAAGGATAAAAATTATGGTTATTTTGCCCAGGGGACAGTTGGTGGTGGGCATGATGCGATTCCCGGGGCAGAGGGTACAAGCGAGGCTGGACGATACGCAGCGTCGACCAATTTATTCAATTTTCGCGGCAAGCGCCAGGTAACCCTATCAGGTGACCTGAACAATACCAACACCAGCCTGTTCGACTTTAACAGCGGCAGAAAAGGACCGGATTTGTTTGGTGACAAGCAGAATGGCATCACTACCGCACGTGCAGCGGGTCTTAATTATCGTGACGA